>CAKQXQ010000037.1 GCA_934292805.1 uncultured Roseburia sp.
CAACACTTCCGGATTATAACAATAATTTTATCCTCGCCTATCTGACGGGAACTTACGGTTATATCGCCTGTATCGCAATCTGTGCAGTGCTGGCATTACTTGTAGTTGCCATTTTTTCTACCGTATTCCATCAGAAGAACCAGCTTGGCATGATGATGGGATTTGGAAGCGGAATGATCATTTTTGTGAATATAGCGATCAATCTGCTGGAAAACTTCGGAATCCTTCCAACTTCCCAGACGTTTCTCCCATTTTTCTCACAGGGAGGAAGCAGCGTGTTTGTATGTTATATTTTAATGGGTATCATTTTAAGTGTTTACCGGTATAAGGATGTGTATTCGGTGCATGTGCCGAAGCGGAAGGGAACAGCCAGATTGCCGAAGGTTCGTCTGATCATCGAGTAAGAAGCAGGATATGGTATATGGAATCCGTCTTAGCCGGATTTGATAATAGAATATTATAAAAACAGTAAAAAAATGATATGCCTTTGTCTGTCAGACAGTTGGCATATCATTTTTTTATGAAATAATTAACGATTACAGTATTTCATATTTAAGAAATTAAGCTTCTGCTTTTGCTACTTTTCCGAATAATTTCTTCAGGCAGCTGAATGCAACCATAACACCAAGTACCATAAGAAGGATAGCAACTACAAACTGAAGTCCGTCAACAAGAAGTGTAGCATTGCCGGTTGCAAAGTTTGTAATAAGAGCAATTGTTTTCTGAACCAGAGCGGTGAAAGTAACTGCTAACATGACAAACATTGGGATGTAAAGTGTCCAGCCGGTACGTCCTGTTGTTTTTAAGAATACAGCAAGAGCGATCAGTACAAGTGCTGCAAGTAACTGGTTTGCAGATCCAAACAGTGGCCATACATTGCTGTATCCGCCGAGAGTTAATAAATATCCGAAGAACAGTGTAATAACAGTGGCAAAGTATTTATTGGTAAGTACACGCTGTACCGGAGTCATTGTAGCCGGATCAGTAGAATCTCCATAGAATAACTCCTGGAAAGACATACGTCCGATTCTGGCAACGGAATCAAGAGAAGTAAGTGCGAGTGCAGATACACACATTGTCATAAATACAGTTGCAACGGAGACCGGAACACCAAGTTTTTCAAGGAATCCAGCAACACCGGAAGAGAAGATAGAGAATGGAGTTCCATCCGGTTTGGTTCCGTTGACAGCAACAGCACCGACAACAACTAAGGAGATGATACCAAGTAAAGATTCAACGACCATGGCACCATAACCAACCATTGGCATATCTTTTTCATTGCTGATTGTCTTTGAAGATGTTCCGGAAGATACAAGGCTGTGGAATCCGGAAACAGCACCACAGGCAATCGTTACAAATAAAGTTGGGAATAAACTGCTTCCTCCAACATTGAATCCGCTGAATGCGTTCAACTGCATGGTCGGATGTGCAACAAGGACACCGACAACAGCACCGAAGATCATTCCGAGTAACATGAAAGTCGTCATGTAATCTCTAGGCTGCATTAAAAGCCACATTGGCATAACAGATGCAAGGAAAAGGTAAGCCATTACAATGTAGATCCATGCGGTTTTTGTTGCATAGATCGGAAGCTTCATACCAACTGCAAACATGATGACCAGAAGGGCAACTGCAACAACTGCCTTCACAACTTCGTTCATTTTGTGGCCAAGATGTTTCTGGATCACACCGAAGATAATGGCAACTACGATAAATAACATGGAAATAGAAGCAGCAGCTGAGTTTGCGTAAGCTGTTTCGGCAGTCATTCCTTCCACACTGGATCCCATGAATGTTCCGGCAACCATATCTGTAAATGCTGCGATTACTAATAAAGTAAATAACCAGCAGAATAACATGAAAAGCTTTCGTCCTGTTTTGCCGATATATTTTTCAATGATCATACCCATTGATTTGCCTTCATTTTTAACAGATGCATATAAAGCACCGAAGTCCTGTACAGCACCGAAGAAAAGACCTCCGATGATCAGCCAGAGTAATACAGGAACCCATCCGAATACAGATGCGAGGATCGGACCTGTGACAGGGCCGGCACCGGCGATAGATGAGAACTGATGGGAGAAAACAGTGAATTTGGAGGAAGGAACAAAATCCTCACCGTCTTCATGTGTGTAAGCAGGGGTTTTTGCATTTGGATCAATTCCCCATTTCTTTGCAAGCCAGCGTCCGTAGAAGAGATAGCCGGCACCAAGTGCAAGGATACCAATTAAAATAATAACTAAACCATTCATAACTTTTTTCCGCCATAAGGCGGCTCCTTTCTGAAAATGTATTTTTTACGGGAACAAAATACATTGTTGCAAAGTGAAAGAGGAATACCATGATCGGAAATAAAATTCCAATAAAAAAAGCCTCATCCCTGGATAAATCATCCCAAAGACGAAGGCTTAAGCTTCCGCGTTACCACTTTGTTTGCCGTAATCATACGACCTCTCTGTCTTATCTTTGTGACACACGTCACAACAATAAGCTTCTAAATAACGGTAGAATACCGGTGACACCTACTTTTTTCAAAAGATAATTCAGTGCACTGCTCGCAGAGGATAGTTCCTAAAACTGTATATTGTCTCACACCAACCGGCAACTCTCTGAAATACAGGATTTTAAGTACCCTGTTCTGTTCTTTGCATTTTGCTCTCTGTTCGAGTATTAAAGTACCACTCTGTTGTGTCAAAGTCAATTGTGATATTTTAATCATTTTAATTGATATATTTTAACATGTTAAAAAATGCAACAGTAGAAATGAGAAAAAATAGGAAAAAAGACTGCAATTTATGAACGCCATCCTGCAATGCATGCACAGCCTCTTGTTATTTTGATGGGAATCGGTAGAATAAAGTTATCAGTTTTGTGCAGGATAACATCACACACAAAAATTGGTAGTCATGAAAATAAAAACAGAAAAACCGCAGTGCCCGGAAAAGAATTCCGTTCACTGCGGTTTGTGTGTTTAATCTGCATTCAAAGAAGTCATATAATCACTGATGGCATCAAGGTTAGTATAGACAGTCTCAACCGGCTTGCTGTTCTCATATGCACGGTATCCGGAATAGCCTGCCCATCCTACGATAGCAACAGCTACAACGCATCCGGCAATATAACCGGTGATACGCATTCTCTTTTCTTTTGCCATGATCTTCTTACGATTTTTCTTCTCTTCTTTATAACGATCTACTTTTGCCTGACTCATGATAATCTCCTGATTCATTATAGTGTAACCAATATAAAACGGTTACGGAACTTTCTTTAATATACTGCATTTTCATAGAAAAATCAATGGAAATTGTGTGAAATCGGGTGCAGTAAAATAATTAATTATTTTACTATTGCGGCAGATAGTATATAATAAAAATAATGATGATATTCGGGAGGTGCACAGATGGGAATCTATTTGAATCCGGACAGCAGCAGATTTGAAGAAGCAATTAATTCAGACATTTATATAGATAAAACAGGTTTGTTGGAGTATACCAACTCCGTTTTGCATACGATGCAGAAGTATCTTTGTATCAGCAGACCGCGGCGTTTTGGCAAATCAATCGCAGCGAACATGATCGCAGCATATTACAGCAGGGGATGTAATACAAAGCAGATGTTTGCCGGATTTGAAATTGCAAAAAGTGAATCTTTTGAAAAATACCTGAATCAGTACAATACGATTTTGGTTAATATGCAGGAAATGCTAAGCAGAAGCAGGGATGTGAAGAGTCTTGTGGAGCGTTTTCAAAAGCTTGTCATCCGTGAATTGAAGAATGAATATCCGGATGTTGATTATTTTGATGATGAGGATCTTACATTGTGCATGCAGGATGTGTATGTACAGAAAAAGCAGACATTCGTGATCATAATAGATGAATGGGATTGTATTTTCAGGGAATATAAGACAGATAAAGAAGCACAGGAGAAGTATCTTGATTTTCTGAGAGATCTGTTGAAGGATAAATCCTATATCCATCTTGCATATATGACAGGAATCCTTCCTATCAAAAAATACGGAACTCATTCTGCACTTAATATGTTTGATGAGTTTTCCATGATCGATCCGGGACCACTGGCACGTTATGTCGGTTTTACGGAGCAGGAAGTACAGGAATTGTGTGAGACATATGATATGGATATGTCTGAAGTGAAAAGCTGGTATGACGGATATTCATTTGAAAAGGGATTGTCTATATATAGTCCGCGTTCGGTTGTGAATTGTATGCGTCTTGGCAAACTGGGCAATTACTGGAATCAGACAGAAACATTCGAGGCATTACAGCTTTATATCGATATGAATTTTGAAGGACTGAAGGATGATGTTTTAAGCATGATCGCAGGAAATGCAGTGCCTGTAAATATTGGGCATTTTGCCAATGACATGGCAACATTTCATACCGAAGAGGATGTTTTGACACTGCTGATCCATCTTGGATATGCAGCATATGATTATGATAACAAAATGGTATATATTCCGAATAACGAGGTGCGTGCAGAGTATGTAAACAGTGTGTCAGCGTCTGACTGGGGGGAAGTTTCAAAAGCACTCAAGAGTTCCGCAGATACGTTGGAAGCCATCTGGCAGAAACGTCCGGAGCAGGTAGCAGAAGCAATCAGACAGGCACATTTTGAAACATCCCATATACAGTATAATGATGAGAACGCACTCAGTTATACGATATCTCTTGCATTGTATGCAGCCAGAAATTTTTATACGGTTCATCGCGAATTCCCGGGGGGAAAGGGATTTGCAGATCTTGTTTTTATTCCCAGAAAGAAATTTCAGGATAAGCAGGCTCTCGTAGTGGAATTGAAATGGGATGAAAATGCACAGGGAGCGATCGATCAGATAAAGAAGAAAGAGTATTGCAGGGGATTGGAAGAGTATAAAGGACGGACGCTTCTTGTAGGGATTAATTACGATAAAAAATCCAAAAAACATGAATGTTTTATTGAGGAAGCATAAAGGAACATGTGATCTAAATGGGAAAATAGTTTAATAAGGAAAACAGGTTGCATGAAAGAAGCGAATCCGATAAAATAGGAATGCTGACGCTGCTAAGTTAAGCGGAAGCTTTGTACTTTCATGGAAAGAAAGTAAGATCAGGTGAATGAAAACAGAAAGATGAGGATATAACGTCATGAGCATGGCAGATAAGATTTTTGTAGACATGTGCAAAGATATTTTGGAAAATGGTACAAGTACCGAGGGAGAAAAAGTCCGCCCACACTGGGAAGACGGTACAAGTGCTTATACGATCAAGAAGTTCGGTGTGGTAAACCGTTATGATCTCTCGAAGGAATTTCCGGCGATCACACTCAGAAAGACAGCGATCAAAACCTGTACGGAGGAGATGCTCTGGATCTGGCAGAGAAAATCAAACAATATCCATGATTTAAACAGTACAGTATGGGATGAGTGGGCAGATGAGAACGGATCGATCGGAAAAGCGTACGGATATCAGCTTGGTGTGAAGCATCAGTACAAAGAGGGAATGATGGATCAGGTAGACCGTGTGATCTACGACCTTAAGAACAATCCGTTCAGCCGCCGCATTATGACCAATATTTATGTACATCAGGATCTCCATGAGATGAATTTATATCCATGTGCATATAGCATGACATTCAATGTAACGCATAAGACAGGCGATGATAAGCTGACACTGAATGCGATTTTAAATCAGCGTTCACAGGATGTTCTTGCAGCAAATAACTGGAATGTCTGCCAGTATGCAGTACTTATGCATATGCTGGCGCAGGTATGCGACATGAAGGTTGGCGAGTTAGTGCATGTGATCGCAGATGCCCATATTTATGACAGACACATTCCGGTCATTAAGGAACTGATCGAAAGAGAACAGCACCCGGCACCAAAGTTCACACTGAATCCTGAGATCAAAGATTTTTACCAGTTTACAACAAAGGATATTACGATCGAAGATTATGTGACAGGACCGCAGATCAAAAATATACCAATTGCAGTCTAAAAATAAAACAGACAGGAGCAGAAAAATTTATGAATTTAATCGCAGCAGTAGATAAAAACTGGGCCATTGGCTGTAAAAACAAATTGCTGGTGAGCATTCCGGCAGACATGAAGTTTTTCCGTGAGACAACAACCGGAAAAGTAGTAGTGATGGGAAGAAAGACACTGGAAAGCTTTCCGAATGGCCAGCCACTCAAAAAGAGAACGAATATTGTCCTGACACACGATATGAATTTTAAAGCAGGAGATGCAATTATCGTACACTCCATGGAAGAATTAAGAGAAGAACTGAAGAAATATCCAAGTGAGGATATTTACGTGATCGGTGGAGAGACCATCTACAGACAGCTTCTTGAAGAATGCGATGTCGCACATATTACAAAAATCGATTATGCATTCGAAGCAGACGCTTATTTCCCAAATCTGGATGAGATGCAGGAATGGACGATCACAGAAGACAGCGAAGAACAGACCTATTTTGATCTGGAATACTATTTTTACAAATATGAAAGAATAAAATAAATCAATAAAGTTGTTAAAATATATCATGTAAAAAAGAACAGAATTGATTTATAATTTATAACAATCCAGTGATCGGAAAATCATATGGAAATCATAAAACCCAGACAGAGAACCTGCTGGGTTTTACATTTAGGAAGAAATATAAGAAAATGGAAAATTTTATTTACAGTTTGAATGTTACGATGCCGATTTTCCTGGTAATGGTCATCGGTTACGTATTAAAGCAGATCGGAATGTTAAACGATAATTTTGTTACGGTAGCAAATCGTTTTAATTTTAAAGTAACACTTCCGTTTATGCTGTTTAAGGATATTGCAGGAGTTGATATCCGCTCCGTTTTTGATATCAGATATGTGCTGTTCTGTGCGTTAGTAAGTACAGCGTGTTTCTGGCTTGTATGGGGAGGAACAAAGCTTTTTGTAAAGGATAAGACAGTGAGAGGTGCATTTGTTCAGGCATCGTTCCGGGGAAGTGCAGCAGTCATGGGACTGGCATTTATCCAGAATATTTACGGATCGTCTGCGATGGGACCTTTAATGATCGTAAGTGCGGTTCCACTCTATAATATTTTTTCAGTCATCGTATTGACATTCGAGGCAAATGATACAGAGGGAATCGATAAAAAGCAGAAGATCAGACAGGCAGCAGTCAATATCTGCAAGAATCCGATCATATTAAGCATTCTTGCAGGGCTTATCGTAGGACTTCTCGGAATACAGTTCCCTGTATTGGTGAATAAGACAATAAGTACCGTGGCACAGATGGCAACGCCCCTTGCACTGATCACGATCGGAGCAGGATTTGAAGGAAGAAAAGCGCTTGCCAAGATGAAGCCGACAATCGGAGCTTCCTTGATAAAGCTTGTACTTCAGCCGCTTATTTTTTTACCGGTGGCTGTTTCTATGGGATTTACAGGAGAGAAGATCATAGCGATTCTGATCATGCTTGCATCTCCGACAACACCAAGCTGCTATATCATGGCAAAAAGCATGCACAATGATGAGGTACTGACAGCCAGTGTTGTTGTGATGACAACGCTTCTTGGTGCAGTTACACTGACAGGCTGGATTTTTATATTGAAGACATTTGGATATATTGGATAGAAAGGTAAGGCGGAAAATGGACATTACTGGAAGAAAATTATTTGTAAAGGCTTTACAGGAAGAAGGAGTAGACACGATCTTTGGTTATCCGGGAGGAACGGTAACGGATCTTTTTGATGAACTTTATAAGCAGGATACGATCGAGGTTGTTCTGCCGAGACATGAACAGGGGCTTCTTCATGAAGCAGAGGGATATGCAAAGTCAACCGGTAAAGTCGGTGTCTGTCTTGTAACAAGCGGACCGGGTGCGACTAATATTATAACAGGACTTGCGGATGCACATTATGACAATATCCCATTAGTATGCTTTACCGGACAGGTTCCGTTAAATCTGATCGGAAATGATGCATTTCAGGAAGTAGATATTGTCGGAATGACAAGAAGCGTTACAAAGTATGGTGTCACAGTACACGACAGAAAAGATCTGGGACGGATCATCAAGATGGCTTTTTATATTGCAAGTACCGGAAAACCGGGACCGGTTCTTATCGACCTTCCGAAGGATATCCAGACAGCATCCGGACCGGCAGAATATCCGGACAGTGTGCAGATCCGTGGCTACAAGCCAAATGAAAGTGTACATATCGGTCAGCTGAAAAAGGCATATAAGCTTTTAAAGAGTGCAAAGAGACCGCTGATCCTTGCCGGTGGCGGAGTGAATATTGCAAAGGCCAATACGGTATTGAGAGAGTTTGCGGAGAAGATGAATGTTCCGGTTGTAACAACGATCATGGGAAAGGGAGCGATCCCTACAACACATCCTCTTTACATTGGCAATTCCGGCATGCATGGAAAATATGCTGCCAATAAAGCAGTCAGTGAATGTGATGTGCTTTTTTCAATCGGAACAAGATTCAATGACAGGATCACAGGAGATCTGAATGAGTTTGCACCGAAGGCAAAGATTATCCATATTGACGTGGATACTGCGTCCATCTCAAGAAACGTTGTAGTTGATGTACCGATCGTATCAGATGCAAAGCTTGCACTTGAGAAGTTATCTGAGTGGGCGGAAAAGAAAGATACGGATGCATGGCAGGAAAAGATTAAAGCATGGGACGAAAAAAATCCACTGGAGATGCGCAGAGACCGCGGCATGACGCCGCAGATGATCATGGAACATATTAATACAACGTTTGACGAAGCTATTTTTGTGACAGATGTTGGTCAGCATCAGATGTGGGCAACCCAGTATCTGGATGTGGATGAGAGACGTCAGATGATCACTTCCGGTGGACTTGGAACAATGGGCTTTGGCTTTCCGGCAGCAATCGGTGCCAAGATCGGAAACAGGGACAAGGAAGTTGTATGCATTACCGGAGATGGCGGTTTCCAGATGAATATTCAGGAAATGGCCACAGCGATCGTACAGGAGACGCCTGTCACGATCTGCCTGCTGAATAATAATTATCTTGGAATGGTACGCCAGATGCAGCAGCTTTTCTATGGAAAACGCTATTCTGCAGTCTGTCTTAGAAGAAGGAGAAGCTGTCCGGCAAACTGCAAGGGACCGAACGAGTCCTGTCCTCCATATGTACCGGATTTTATTGAGTGGGCAAAAAGCTATGGAGCACATGGAATCCGTGTTGAGCGGGAAGAAGACATTCAGGCAGCACTGGACGAAGCAAGATCTTACAAAGATGCACCAACGATCATTGAGTTTCTGATCTCATCAGAAGAGATTGTTCTGCCAATGGTAAAAGGCGGCAATCCAATGAGCGAGATGATTTTGAAATAGAAAGGAAGAGAGCCATGAAAGACAGATGGATCGCATTATATGTTGAGAACCAGGTAGGTGTTCTTGCAAAAGTTTCCGGGCTTTTTTCCGGAAAATCTTATAACTTACAGAGTCTTACGGTTGGAACAACAGAGGATGAGACAGTTTCCCGTATGACGATCTGTGTAACGAGTGATGATATTACTTTTGAACAGATCAAAAAGCAGTTAAACCGTATGGTTGAGGTCATTAAAGTGATCGATCTTACTGATGTACCGATCCACATGAAGGAGATTTTATTTGCAAAGGTACTTCGTATTAATGCTGCAGAGAAGGCAGAAGTTTTCCAGATCGCACAGGTGTTTAATGTCCAGGTCGCAGACATCGGAAATGACAGCGTACTTTTGGAGTGCAAACTGACTGCACGAAGGAATAATGAACTGATCGCACTGTTGAAATCCAAGTTCAAACTGATCGAAGTTGTCCGTGGTGGTGCAGTTGCGATAGAATCGATCAGCACAAGCTGCAGATAGATGGTAAAAAAGTATAGTAAAAATGTCTAAAAGAAATACAAGAAATATTGAAAGAAACCATATACAATTATAATACCTTGTGATATAATTAACATGTTTTGAAATGTAGTAATAAAAACCAGATGATAGAACAAGAGGTATTATAAATGCAGAAAAAGGTACAGATTGTAAGCGATGGATCGCTAGATCTTTCCAGAGAGATTACAAGTGCAATGGATATAGAGGTTGTTCCGTTTTATGTTTCCTTTGATGGTGAGACATATAAGAAAGAGATCGATGAACTTGATATCCGGGAATTTTATCAGGAGATGGTAGACCATCCGGATGTATTTCCAAAGTCATCCATGCCATCCGTCCATGATTTTTATGTTGTATTTGAAAAATATGTGAAAGAGAACATCCCGGTGATCTGTATCTGTATTACAGAGAAGTTCAGCGGATCTTTAAGATCTGCGACAACCGCAAAAGATATGATCTTGGAAGATTATAAGGATGCAAAGATCACCGTGATCGATTCCACTGTGAATACAGTTCTTCAGGGATTGTATGTAGAAGAAGCATGCCATCTCAGAGATCTGGGACTTGGTTATGAAGAAATTGTAGAAGCAATTCTTCCGATCCGTGAAACAGGAAGGATTTTCTTTACAATTGGCAGCATCGATTATTTAAAACATGGTGGACGTATCGGAAAGCTGAAAGGACTGGCAGCCAGTGCACTTAAGATCAAACCGCTGATCACTTTGAAAGAGGGAGAAATCTTCAATTCAGGAATTACAAGAAACCGTGTGAAATCTATGAAGAAAGTAGTAGATATGACAGAGGAGTATCTGGATGAAGTGAATGCAAAGCCGGGTGAATACAGCTTCTGTATCGGTTATGGATATGATTATGATGAGGCATTGCAATTCCGTGAGATGCTAAAAGATATGGTCAGAGAGAGACTTGGCATCGATGAGATTGGAATTTATCAGATCGGAGCTACGATCGGTGTACATACCGGTCCGTATCCACTTGGAATAGGTATTATAAAACATGCTAAGACAGATGCATAGTTTATCTCAGTCGAGAGGACGCCGCCTTTAGGTGGCGGGTAATAACAAAAGGACAGCCGGATGGCTGTCCTTTTTGCTGTTGTGCTAATTCAGGTAAGCTTTTAAAAATAATTCGGCGAGATTGCCTTTTAGGGCAACACCTAAAGATGTCAGTGTTTTGGATAGAGCAGCCATAGTTGCCATCATATCTTCAAAGTTCGCATTGCTTCCCATGTGACCGATACGGATCACTTTTCCGGAAAGGTCATCAAAAGAACCGGCAAGCATAATCTGATGCTCATTTCGCATAGTCATAAGGATCTCGTTGCAGGTAGTCTCCTTTGGAATATCAAACACAGTGACAGTGTCGGAAAATCCGCTTTCCAGATGCAGGTGAAGACCGGCTTCTGTTAATGCATATCTGGTAGCTTCTGCAATTTTATGTGTCCGGCTGATCAGGGCAGTGTCTGCTGTTATGTTATCAATTGCAGCAGCAAGACCGTATATATCACTGATCGGCATTGTGTAAGGAAACCATTTCTTTTCATAATATCCGTCAAAAGTAAGCAGATTGGCATAGAAAGAGCGGACAGGAGAGGTTCTTTCATGCATGGCCTTTTTGGCATCGTCACTTATTGTAACAAAAGTCAGTCCGGGAGGTGCAGAAACAGCCTTCTGGGATCCTCCGCAAAGCAGATCGATCTGGTATTCATCCACATTCATTTCATTTCCGAACATTCCGGAAACAGAGTCGACGACTGTGAGAATGCCATATTCCTTTAAAAGAGGACAGATTTTATCTACCGGATTTAACATACCGCTTGGCGTATCACAATGGACAACAGTAGCATATTTATAATCATGATGTTCTTTCAGATAATCTGCCAGATCAGCCACATTGATCTCGTGCAGCCGGTCGCCATGGAAAAATTCAGGATTACCGCCATACATTGTAACAAAATCCGCAAATCCTTCTCCGTAAACACCATTTTCAATGACTAATACCTTATCACCAGGCTCTGTGAGGGTGGCACAGACAGCCTCCAGTCCGAGGATGCCTTCCCCGTCAAGGATAAGAGTTTCGTTTTTCGTTCCGAGCAGATAGCTGATCTGTTCACAGGTTTCCTTATAATATTCTACAAATTCTTCATCGAGATCAGGATTGGTACATACATAGCTTCTGGCAGTACGTACATTTTCTTTTACCTGTGTAGGTCCCGGAGTCATAATTTTATACATAGCGTTCTCCTTTGGTAAGTTTAAAATTAATTTTATAACATTTTATGAACAATTTTCTGAAGCTGTCCAACGATACAAAGAACAATGACAGCAGCCACACCGATCTGGACAAGATTTCCAGGAATAGAAGTGGCAGGAGCGATCCAGTTGCCATAGATGATTCCCTCTGCAATGTAATAGCCAACGACTTTAATGATGCATGCAGCAGCGATTGCAAGTGTGTTCCACCAGAAACCATGGTGCTTTTCGGTGATCGCACCGACTGTATATCCCATAAGTCCTACAATGATAAGAGTGAATGGAGCCCATGCGGTCCAGCCTGAGAGCAGATCGAAAAGACCCATGCCGACTCCACCGGCGATCGCACCGCTCTTTTTACCGAAGATGATCGCGCAGATGAACAGCGGCACATTGCCAAGATGAATGAGACCGCCATTGGCAGTGATCGGAAGTCTTACATTAATAAATGCAGTGAACACATAGGTGAGTGCAATAAATAAAGCTGTGATCGTAATAAAACGAATATTTGATAAAGATTTTTCTGTTGTAGCCTGAGCTGTTGCAGTTGTTGTTTTCATAAATCCTCCTTATATAAAGAAGAAAACACTTCTTTGTCTTAAATTATTTTTATTTTTCAATTCCCAGGATTGTTGTTGGGATTACTATATACAAAAACTGTCATGAATTAAAATGCCAGTTTATAAAAAAATGACCATGCCAGTTTGAAAAACATAAAAAGAATATGCAATAGTATTGACAAAACAATACTATATGTCATATAGTATTAGATAGAAAACAACATAATGATTCAGGTAACAAATCAGGGTAAAAAAGGAGTGAGTACATGGTATTTAATACAGGAGCAGCCCTTCTGGATGCAATTGTTCTTGCTGTCGTATCAAAAGAAGAGGAAGGAACATACGGATATAAGATCACGCAGGATGTCCGGAAAGCAATAGAAGTCTCAGAATCTACATTGTATCCGGTTTTGCGCAGACTGCAAAAGGACGGATATCTCATAGTCTATGACAGGGAATGCGGGGGACGAAACCGCAGATATTATAAGATCACAGATACCGGAGAAGAGAAATTGACAGAGTATCGTTTCGAATGGGTATCATATTCTTCGAAAATAACAGAATTGTTTTCGGGAGAGGAGTCAGAGAATGAATAAGGAAGAATTTTTAAGAAAATTAGAGCAATTGCTTTCAGATGTTTCGGAGGAAGAAAGAAAAGATGCGATTGCTTTTTACAGAAGCTATTTTGAAGATGCAGGGGAAGGGAATGAGGCTTCGATCCTCAGGGAACTGGAGTCACCGGAGAAGGTAGCGGAAGCAATTAAATCGAATCTCAATGATGCAGAGCAGGCGGCAAAGACCAGGGAAAATAGTGCACCGGATGCCAGAGAGGTAAAAAAAGAAAATAAAATGAAGACAGAGAATAAAGTTCTGTGGATCATTCTTGCAATACTTACAAGTCCGATCTGGATCACGATCCTTGCAGTGGTTGGGGCAATTCTTGTTGCGATCCTGGCATGTGTTTTTGCAGCGGTAGCCTGCGTGGTAACGATGATGGCGGCACTTTTGATCTGCGGCTTTATTCTGTCAGGAGTAGGGATCGGATATCTGTTTACGGAAGGCGTGGCAGTGGGACTCGGGCTGTTAGGTGGAGGTCTGATTGTTCTTGCACTTGGAATCCTTGCAATATGGCTTGTTGTGTGGTGCTTCGGATGGTTTGTCCCATGGGCAGTCAAAGAATTGGTAAACCTTTGCAAAAAACCATTTGAAAAGAAAAAGGAGCGTGAATCAAAATGAAAAATTTTACAAAAATCATACTGATCCTGGCCGGAACACTGGCTGCACTTGGAATCCTTTTTGCAGGAATCGGAGCGGCTATGGGAGCAGGCTGGACAACGATCCACAAGAAAGCACTTGCCGGTGAATTTGATTTCGGAAACTGGCATTTCGGAGATGGAATTTATTATGCTTCTCCGAATTCAGGTGCTGATTATGATTCAGATGATGATTATGATTTGGACGATGATTATGATTTGAACGATGATGACTACGATGGAGTGAATGACCATGACACGGAAGAGGAACATAACAAAAACAGTGGACATTCGGAAACTGTGGGAACGGAAAATTGTATGGAATCTTACGGATTTTCGGATTACACAAGCATAGAGCTTCAGATGGATGTGGCATCAGAGCTGAATATTGAAGTATCTGATTCATCTGATGAGATCACAGTTGCAATGGAGAAGGGTTATAAAAAATATTTTTCGACAGAAAAAAACGGATCTGTTCTGAGCGTAATATATGACACGAGAAAGCATTATCCTAAAAACGGTCCGAAGGTAACGATTACTCTTCCAAAAAAATGTGAAAATCTGACGATCGAGCTGGAAGTGGGAGTTGGAAATATTTCTGTGGAAACAAAAGATTTAAAGATAAGAGAACTGGATATTTCTGTCGGAGTCGGAGATATTGATTTTTGCGGAGATATAGCAGAAGAATTGTCAGCTGAGTCAGGCGCCGGCAATATAACAGTGGAGCTGCCGGAAAGACTGAAATATTATGAATTTGACGCAACAACCGGTCTTGGTGAGATTCAGGTAAACGGGCATTCCAAAGGGGCACTTGCAACAGAATTTGAGACGGATGGAACAAGTGATACGCAGATAGAGCTTGACCTTGGAATGGGAGATATCACGATCGTAACGAAGAAAAAATAAAAATTGTAAAATAATAAAGATAAAATAGAAAATAGTTATTGACAACAAAAAGTAAAAGAGATATATTACAAAACATAAAAGCAAAGGCGCTTTGAACCGTAGGTTCAGAGCGCCCTTTTTTGCTTTACAGGAAATTTTTCCCTATAAGGCAAAAGTAGAGAAAGGATAATGGTATGAATCAAAGAAGCTTATATGACCCATCATTTGAACATGATAACTGCGGTATTGGTACCGTTGTAAATATCAAAGGGATGCAGAGTCATTCCATTGTAGATGATGCTTTGAAAATTGTAGAAAACTTAGAGCACAGGGCCGGAAAAGATGGCGAGGGAAAAACCGGTGATGGAGTTGGTATCCTCACACAGATCCCACATAAATTTTTTAAGAAAGTACTGTCTGGTTCAGATATTACCATTGGTGGACCAAGAGAATATGCTGTAGGTATGTTTTTCTTTCCACAGAATGAGTTAAAAAGAAGCCAGGCAATGAAAATGTTTGAGATCATTGTTGAAAAAGAGGGACAGAAATTCCTCGGCTGGAGAAAGGTACCTACAAGAGAGACAGTGTTAGGACCTAAGGCACTGGCAAGCTGTCCTTTTATCTGTCAGGCTTTTATTGAAAGACCGCAGAACATGGAGAGTGATCTGGATTTCGACAGAAAACTCTATGTGATCAGACGTGTCTTTGAACAGAGTAATGATAACACCTATGTCCCATCTCTGTCCTGCAGAACAATTGTTTATAAAGGTATGTTTTTAGTTGGCCAGCTGAGAACATTTTTCCTTGACCTGCTGGATGAGGATTATGAGTCAGCAATCGCGATGGTACACTCACGATTCTCCACCAATACCAGCCCAAGCTGGCTTCGTGCCCATCCAAACCGTCTGGTTGTACACAATGGGGAGATCAATACGATTAAAAGTAATGTCGATAAGATGCTGGCAAGGGAAGAGACGATCCACACAAGCTGCTTTTCTGACGAAGACCTGACAAAGGTACTGCCGGTAATATCTACATCCGGATCCGATTCGGCAATGCTTGATAACGCTTTGGAATTTATGATCATGGGTGGAATGGATCCGGCACTTGCAGCTATGATCTTAATACCGGAACCATGGGAGCACAACGATACGATCACACAGAAGGAAAGAGATTTCTATCAGTACTATGCAACCATGATGGAGCCATGGGACGGACCGGCGTCAATCCTTTTCTCTGACGGAGATATTATGGGAGCAATCTTAGACAGAAACGGTCTGCGTCCGTCACGTTATTATGTAATGGATGATGACAGGCTGATCCTTTCATCCGAGGTAGGTGTCCTTCCTTTGGATGAAAAACATATTTTAAGAAAAGAACGTCTACATCCTGGAAAAATGCTGCTTGTAGATACAAAACAGGGCAGGATCATTTCAGATGCAGAGCTGAAAGACAAATATGCAGGAAGGGAACCTTACGGAGAATGGTTAGATTCCAATCTTTGCCAGTTGAAAGATCTGAAGATCCCGAATGAAAAAGTTCCATCTTATACGAAGGAAGAACTGGAAAGACTTCAGAAAGCATTCGGATACAGCTACGAGGATTACAAGGATGAGATAAATGCGATGGCGATGAACGGTTCCGAACATGTAGGTGCTATGGGAATCGATACACCGATCGCGGTACTTTCCAAACATTATCAGCCACTTTTTTACTACTTTAAACAGCTGTTTGCACAGGTTACAAACCCTCCGATCGATGCAGCCAGAGAAAAAATCGTGACAGCTACCACCGTATATATCGGAAAAAATGGTGAACTTTTATCAGAAAAGCCTTCTAACTGTAAGGTATTAAAGGTCAAAAATCCGATCTTATCAGACCTGGATCTGTTAAAAATCTCAAAACTGAATCAGGATGGACTGAAAGTAGAGAAGATTTCGACACTGTCTTACAAGAGTACACCGTTAGACCGGGCACTGGATCATCTTTTTGTGGAGGTTGACAGAGTATATCGTGATG
The DNA here is from genome assembly GCA_934292805.1 of uncultured Roseburia sp. Lineage (GTDB taxonomy): Bacteria > Bacillota > Clostridia > Lachnospirales > Lachnospiraceae > Roseburia. The sequence continues at coordinate 16,870 of CAKQXQ010000037.1, forward strand.
GAGCAACCGTATTGATCCTTTCCGACAGAGGAGTTGATGAAAACCACGTAGCGATCCCATCGCTTTTAGCAGTGGCAGCTGTTCATAATCATCTTGTACAGACCAAAAAATGCATGGCGATGTCTCTTATCATTGAGACTGCAGAGCCTTGTCTGGTACATCATTTTGCCACACTGTTAGGCTACGGTGCATGTGCGATCAACCCATACCTGGCACATGCTTCCATAAAAGAGCAGGTAGAGGATGGACTTCTGGAAAAAGATTATTATGCTGCAGTTTCTGATTATGACAATGCAATTCTTCAGGGTATCGTAAAAATTGCATCAAAAATGGGAATTTCAACATTACAGTCATATCAGGGCAGCAGGATTTTTGAAGCATTAGGCATTGATAAGAGCGTAATCGATAAATACTTTGCAGGAACAGTTTCAAGGATCGGTGGAATCACATTAGAGGATATTGCACAGAATACTGACAGACAGCATTCAAAGGCATTTGATCCGTTAGGACTGGCTACAGATCTGTCAATCGATTCTCTTGGAAGACACAAAATGCGTGCCCAGGGAGAAACCCACAGATACAATCCGGCAACGATACATATGCTTCAGATGGCGACCAGAGAAGGAAACTACGACAAATTCAAAGAGTACACCAAAATGGTAGACAGTGAGCAGACAGGATATATCAGAAGCCTGATGGAATTTGTTTATCCGGAAAAAGGAGTGGCATTAGAAGAAGTTGAAAGCGTAGATGAGATCGTAAAGAGATTTAAAACAGGTGCCATGTCATATGGTTCTATTTCAGAGGAAGCACATGAAGCACTGGCGATCGCTATGAACCATCTGCACGGTAAATCAAACAGTGGTGAAGGCGGCGAGAGTGATGAGAGACTTGAAAGTGCCGGAAGTAAGGATGACAGAAGCTCAGCGATCAAACAGGTAGCCAGCGGCAGATTTGGTGTCACAAGCAGATATTTATGCAGCGCAAGAGAGATCCAGATTAAGATGGCACAGGGAGCAAAACCTGGAGAAGGTGGACACCTTCCGGGCAAGAAAGTGTATCCATGGATTGCAAAAACAAGACATTCAACACCGGGTGTAAGTCTTATTTCTCCACCACCTCATCATGATATTTATTCAATCGAGGATCTGGCACAGCTGATTTATGATCTGAAAAATGCGAATGATCAGGCGAGGATTTCTGTGAAGCTGGTATCCGAAACAGGAGTTGGAACCATCGCAGCCGGTGTAGCCAAAGCAGGTGCAGGAGTCATCTTAATCTCCGGTTATGATGGTGGAACAGGAGCGGCACCGATCAGTTCTATCCACAATGCAGGACTGCCTTGGGAGTTAGGACTGGCAGAAACACATCAGACACTGATCCAGAATGGACTGAGAGACCGTGTTGTAGTAGAGACGGACGGAAAGCTCATGAGCGGAAGAGATGTTGCAATCGCTGCCATCCTTGGAGCAGAGGAATATGGTTTTGCAACAGCACCGCTGGTAACTTTGGGCTGTGTTATGATGAGAGTCTGCAACCTGGATACCTGTCCGATGGGTGTGGCTACACAGAATCCGGAGTTAAGAAAAAGATTCATGGGTAAGCCGGAATACGTTGAGAACTTTATGCGCTTTATTGCCCAGGAGCTTCGTGAATATATGGCAAAGCTTGGAGTAAGAAGTGTAGATGAGTTAGTTGGAAGAACAGATCTGCTTAGAAAGAGAACGGACTTAAGCGGAGTTGAGAGCAAAATCGATCTCGGAGCCATCCTTGGAGATTCTGATACTGCAGCAGATTTTCACAAGAAGAGCTACTATGATTTTAAGCTGGATGAAAAGAAAGATAAGCTTCTTATGACAAAGAACCGTAAATTTATGGATGCCATAATCAAAGGTGAGCAGACAGTTGTGGATGTGGATGTTATAAATACGGACAGAGCGTTTGGTACACTGATCGGTTCTGAGATCACAAGACATCATCATGACGGACTCGAAGCAGACACGATCACTGTAAATTGCAAGGGTGCAGGCGGACAGAGCTTTGGAGCATTCATCCCGGCAGGACTGACACTTAACCTGGTAGGTGACAGTAACGATTATTTCGGAAAGGGACTGTCAGGTGGAAAGCTTATTGTAAAAGCTCCGTCAGATGCAGCTTATGATCCACGTGAGAACATCATTATTGGAAATGTGGCTCTCTACGGTGCTACATCCGGTGAGGCATATGTCAGCGGTATGGCAGGAGAAAGATTCTGTGTACGTAACTCCGGGGCCAAGACGGTAGTAGAAGGCGTTGGTGAGCACGGCTGTGAGTATATGACAGGTGGTGTTGCAGTGATCATCGGTCCGACAGGAAAGAATTTTGCAGCCGGTATGAGTGGTGGTATTGCATATGTGCTGGACGAAAAAAATTCTCTTTACAGAAATCTGAATAAAGAGATGGTTCTTATGGAAAGCATAGAGCACAAGTCAGACAGGGAAGAACTGAGAAGACTCCTTGAGAATCATGAAAAATATACTGGTTCAGAGAAAGCAAAACAGATCCTGGAGAATTTTGAAGAATATCTTCCGAAGTTCAAAAAAATCATTCCATCAGATTATAAGCGGATCGTACAGTATACAGAAGACTTTATCGAGCGTGGAATGAGCATTAAAGAAGCACAGATCGAAGCATTCTATAAAAGCCAGAAGGCAAATGCATAAGGAGGTGGATGACGATTATGGGAGAGACAGTAAGTGTTGAATTAAGAATACAGAATTTTGAGGATTTTCATAAGGGTCTTCCACAGGAAGCACAGGTATGCGAAGCAAAAAGATGCATGTCATGCGGAATTCCTTTTTGCCAGTCAGGAACAATGATCGCAGGTATGGTATCCGGATGTCCACTTCACAATCTGGTCCCGGAAACCAACGGCTTAGTCAGTATGGGAAATCTTGAGCAGGCATATTACAGATTAAATAAGACACATTGTTTTCCGGAGTTTACATCAAGAGTGTGTCCTGCACTCTGCGAGGCGGCATGTACACAGGGACTTTATGAGAAGCCTGTCGCTACGAAAAGCAATGAGAAAGCGATCATTGACTATGCCTTTGAAAACGGACTTGTAGAGGAAAAAGAACCAAAGGTCAGAACAGGAAAGAAAATAGCAGTCATTGGAAGTGGTCCTTCCGGATTGACAGCAGCACTGCTTTTAAACAGAAGAGGACACAGTGTGACTGTATATGAGAGAAAAGACAGAGCGGGCGGACTTCTTCGTTATGGCATTCCGAATATGAAGCTGGATAAAAGAATCGTAGACAGACGGATAGAGCTGATGGAAAAGGCCGGAATCGAATTCAAATTTGGCGTGAATGTCGGAAAAGATATCAAAGGAAAGGATCTGGAAAAAGCCTATGACAGAGTGATCCTCTGTTGTGGTGCTTCCAATCCACGGGATATCAGTGTGCCGGGAAGGGATGCAAAAGGAATTTATTTTGCAGTAGATTTCCTTTCAGAGGTAAGTAAGAAACTAATGGATCATAATTATGACAGCAATGCTGTAATAAATGCGAAAGATTTTTCATTTGGAAGCTTAAAAGGAAAATCAGTCGTAGTGATCGGCGGTGGAGACACAGGAAATGACTGCGTGGGAACTGCGGTAAGACTGGGAGCCAAAAGCGTCACCCAGTTAGAGATGATGCCACCGGCTCCTCTTAAAAGAGCCGAAAATAATCCGTGGCCGGAATGGCCGAAAATCTTAAAGACGGATTATGGCCAGGAAGAAGCAATTTATAAATTCGGAAAAGATCCGAGGATTTTTAAGACAACAGCTACAGAATTTGTAAAAAATGCAAAGGGTGAGCTTTGTGCAGTAAAGACTGTGGAACTGGATCATTTTAAGCCGGTCAAGGGAACAGAGCGTGAATTAAAAGCGGATATCGTTTTAATTGCAGCAGGATTTCTTGGAAGTGAGGAATATGTAACAGCTGATTTTAAAGTAGATCGAACAGACAGAACCAATGTGGCAACAAAGGCAGGAGAATATGAGACCAGCAGGAAAAACATATTTACAGCGGGAGATATGCACAGAGGACAGTCCCTTGTAGTATGGGCGATCGCTGAAGGAAGAGCTGTGGCAAAGGCTGTGGATGAATCACTGATGGGATATACCAATATTTCATAAATGACTTTACAAAGCAAAGAAATAAGAATAAAATAGTCACATATATTTTAATGTGTGACAAAGGCGTCAGGGGACTTGCAGCAGAGGGTCTTTTGACGCCCTTTTTGGAGGGGATATTGCGTTAGGGCATCCCTCCCGAAGAAGGAGGAAATATGCGGACAAAACGGGAAATAATGGATATTATAGAGGAAGAAGATGTGGAATTTATCCGTCTTCAGTTTACAGATGTATTAGGCAATTTGAAAAATATTGCAATTACACCGGAACAGCTGCAAAAGGTAGAAGACAATCTGTATGATTTTGATTCGGCTGCAGTGTTTGATGACCTTTACGATCCGGAGGAGGAATTATATCTGAAACCGGACTTTGACAGCTTTGTGATCCTGCCATGGAGACCACAGCAGGGCAAAGTAGGAAAATTCATCTGTGATATTTGTTATAAAGACGGAACAGCTTACGAAATGAGTCCGAGAACCATTTTAAAAAATGTTCTGTTAAAAGCCGGTGAGGAAGGCTATAGCTTTAATGTGGATCCTGAGTGTGAATTTTTCCTCTTCCATACGGATGATAACGGATGTCCGACAACCGTTACACATGAAAAAGCAGGGTATCTGGATGTCGGACCGGTTGATTTCGGTGAAAATGCAAGACGTGATATGGTACTCACCTTAGAAGACATGGGATTTGAAATCGAGTCCTCACATCATGAGAAATCAGCAGCACAGCATGAGATAGATTTTGCACAGGACGAAGCACTGGCCACAGCGGATAATCTCATGACATTTAAATTTGCAGTCCGGTCGATTGCCAAGAGATTTGGATTATATGCTACATTTATGCCAAAACCAAAAACAGACGTGGCCGGTTCAGGACTTCATCTGAATATTTCAATGTACAAAGACGGAAAAAATCTATTTTGTTCAGAAGATGGAAAACCATCTGAGACAGCGGCATATTTCATGGGAGGAATCATGAAGCATGCAAAATCTCTTTGTGCGATCACCAATCCGTTAGTCAATTCATACAAGAGACTGATGTCCGGTTACGGTGCTCCGAGAAAAATAGACTGGTCCACAAAAGGAGAGAAAACACTTCTGAAGTATCATATGAACAGTAATGATTCCAAGGTGGAACTCAGATTCCCTGATCCGGCGGCAAATCCTTATCTGGCGATTGCTGTCAGCATTGCGGCAGGACTGGATGGAATCAAGAATCATACAGAATCTGGAAAGAAAAATAATCCTGAATGCGATAATCTTCCGGGTACTTTAAAGGAGGCAATTGCAAAGTTCTGTAAAGATCCGCTTATGGAAGAGGTTCTTGGCAAAGAGCTTTTGAAGGTGTATAAGAATATCAAGTATGATGAATGGAGTGAATATATGCTCCAGGTATCAGATTGGGAAGTATCAAAATATCTTATTAAAATGTAGGAGGAAAGTATAAGTAACTGAATATATTGACTATTGTGATTAAATGTGTTTAAATATACTCAAAGGAGAAGGTTAAAATGAACACATCAAATATCACAAATTATAAACCAAAAGATTTTGCCGAACTTTTAGGCGTATCTGTTAAGACA
>CAKQXQ010000038.1 GCA_934292805.1 uncultured Roseburia sp.
TCTGTATCGTAGAGAGCGAGATCCATATGGTACAGGCTTTAGAGGATGTGAAAGCCGCAGGCTGTAATGCACTTGTTGTATATCTTGGAAACTTCGGACCGGAAATCGCAGAGACATTACTTGCAAAGCATTTTGAAGGACCTAAAATGTTTATCGCAGCTGCTGAGGAATCCGGTAACAGCTTATTAGATGGAAGAGGCGATGCATACTGCGGTATGTTAAATGCCAGCTATAACTTAAAGCTTCGCAATATCAAAGCATATATCCCGGAATATCCGGTTGGAACAGCTGAAGAATGTGCAGACATGATCCATGAATTTGAACCGATCGCACGTGCTGTAGTTGCTTTAAGTGAATTAAAGATCATCAGCTTTGGACCAAGACCATTGAACTTCCTTGCATGTAATGCACCGATCAAACAGCTTTACAATCTTGGAGTAGAAATAGAGGAAAATTCAGAGCTTGACTTATTCGAAGCATTCAATAAACATGCAGGAGATGAAAGAATCCCATCTGTAGTAGCAGAGATGGAAGCAGAGCTTGGTGCCGGAAATAAGAAACCGGAAGTTCTTGCAAAATTAGCACAGTATGAACTTACATTAAAAGATTGGGTAAGGGATCACAAAGGATATCGTAAATATGTTGCGATCGCCGGAAAATGCTGGCCGGCATTCCAGACACAGTTTGGATTTGTACCATGCTATGTGAACAGCCGACTGACCGGACAGGGAATTCCGGTATCCTGTGAAGTAGATATTTACGGATGCTTAAGTGAGTTTATCGGAACAGTGATCAGTGAAGATGCTGTTACTCTGCTTGATATCAATAACTCTGTACCTGCAGATATGTATAAAGAAGAGATCGAAGGAAAATTCCCATACACATTAAAAGATACATTTATGGGATTCCACTGTGGAAACACAGCATCAGGAAAATTATCCTTCTGTGAAATGAGATATCAGAAAATCATGGCAAGAAGCCTTCCAATCGAAGTGACAAACGGAACTTTAGAGGGGGATATCAAACCAGGAGATATTACATTCTTCCGTTTACAGAGCACAGCAGACAATATCCTTCGTGCATATATTGCACATGGGGAAGTACTTCCTGTTGCGACCAGATCATTTGGATCGATCGGGGTATTTGCAATTCCGGAGATGGGAAGATTCTATCGTCACGTACTGATCGAGAAGAATTTCCCACATCATGGAGCAGTTGCTTTCGGACATTATGGCAAGGCATTATATGAAGTATTCAAATACATTGGAGTAGATGTAGAGGAAATCGGTTACAATCAGCCGGCAGGCGTTCGCTATCCGACAGAGAATCCATTTGCATAAAAAATAATTGTTACTGTTTGGACAAAGGTTCGATGGTTCTGTGAATGAGACGGAAAGATAATAATAAAGGAGAAAGACGATGAAATATATAGGAATAGATCTTGGGACTTCTGCGGTGAAGCTGCTTCTTATGAATGCGGATGGTAGGATCGAGAAGATTGCATCCCGTGAATATGGACTTTCTTTTCCACATCCGGGCTGGTCAGAACAGAATCCTTATGACTGGTATGAGCAGTCTGTTGATGGACTGAAAGAGTTATTGTCGGAATGTGATAAAAAAGAAGTAGCGGGAATCAGCTTTGGCGGACAGATGCATGGACTTGTGACATTGGATGAAAAGGACGAGGTTATCCGTCCGGCGATCCTTTGGAACGATGGACGTACATCAGAGGAAACCAATTATCTGAATGAAGTGATCGGCAGAAACCGATTATCTGAGTACACTGCAAATATTGCATTTGCCGGATTTACAGCACCAAAAATCCTCTGGATGCAGAAAAATGAGCCGCAGCTGTGGGCAAGGGTAAAGAAGATCATGCTTCCGAAAGATTATCTTGCATACAGATTATCCGGAACATTCTGTACAGATTATTCGGATGCGTCAGGAATGCTGCTTTTAGATGTGAAAAACCGTTGCTGGTCCAAAGAAATGATGGAGATCTGTCATGTTACAAGAGAACAGCTGCCGGATCTGTTTGAAAGTTATGAAGCAGTTGGTACCTTAAAACCGGAAATTGCAGAGGAATTAGGACTTTCTGCAGAAGTAAAGATCATCGCAGGAGCCGGGGATAATGCAGCCGCAGCAGTCGGAACTGGTACGGTTGGAGAAGGAAGATGCAATCTTTCTCTTGGAACAAGCGGAACGATTTTTATCACCAGTAAGAAGTTTGGAGTAGATGAGAACAATGCACTGCATTCTTTTGATCATGCAGATGGCGGTTATCATCTGATGGGATGCATGCTTTCAGCAGCATCCTGCAACAAATGGTGGATGGATGAGATCCTAAAGACGAAAGACTATTCAGGAGAACAGAAAAAGATCGAAAAATTAGGAGAAAATCCGGTATTTTTCCTTCCATATCTGATGGGAGAACGATCTCCACATAATAATCCGGATGCGAGAGCTATGTTCATCGGCATGTCAATGGATACGACAAGGGAAGATATGACCCAGGCTGTTTTAGAAGGTGTGGCATTCGGACTGCGTGATTCCTTAGAAGTAGCAAGAAGCCTCGGAATTTCAATCAAGCGGTCGAAAATCTGCGGCGGCGGAGCAAAAAGTCCGTTATGGAGAAAGATCATCGCAGCAGTCATGAATCTAAAACTTGACATTATCGAGAGTGAGGAAGGCCCGGGATATGGTGGAGCAATCCTTGCAGCGGTAGGATGCGGTGAATATGCAAGTGTGGAAGAAGCATGTGAAAAGCTTGTCAAAGTTGTGGATACGATTGAACCCGATCCGGTTCTCGTGGAAAAATATGAAGAAAAGTATCAGCAGTTCCGGAAGTTATATCCGACAGTGAAAAACCTGTTTTAAAAACAAAGCGGGCTGTAAAATAAGTTCCTGATTAAGAAACGCCAACTTTGGCAAATGTCGGTTTTGGCGTTTTTTGTATGAGTTTTTCTATTTAAATTACTTGAAGAAAAGTGGCGGCTTCTATATAATCAAAGGGTATGCTTGAAGGATTGACAGTACGTAATCAGAAAGATACAGAGTGAAAAAGAAAGAATTCGCCAAAAAAGCAGAAACAGGAAGAGGACATACAAATGATACAGTTTACAGGATATGATTTATTGTGGCTATTTTTTATATACTCCTTTGCAGGCTGGGTGTTAGAGACAGCTGTGGCAACACTTATGCACCGGAAGTTTTCCAACCGGGGGCTGGTAAATGGTCCGTTGTGCATTCTGTATGGTGTGGGAGCGATTGCTATGTCTGTGGGTCTGCAGGAGCTGACCGGATTATGGCTTTTTTTATTTGCGTCTTTGTATGCAGCTGTCACGGAATTTATTGCAGGAAAATTAATTGAGAAATTTTATCATAAACGCTGGTGGGATTACAGTAAGAGTAAATGGAACTTAGACGGTTACATCTGCCTTCCGGTTTCCCTTTTGAAAGGTGCACTGGGCTATATCGTAGTCCGTTATGCGAACCGTTTGGTATTTCGTTTGCTGGCGATCCTGCCACAGCTTTTGGTACATATTGTTCTGCTGGTGTTACTCGGTGTGCTTGCGGTGGATGTACTCGCCTCCTATCTGCTTATGACAGGAAAAAGCGATCATCCGGAAAAATGGCTGGAAGCAAACAACAAAATCGATCGTTTCCGCATCAGGCTTGGCAATAAGATTGCAGATTCGATTGAAAAACGAATGACAAAAGCCTACCCGAAGGCAGACTTTGTAGAAAAGATCACAAAGGATGAAACGGTTTTTGCAAAGGACTGTGACTTTTATAAAATTGTGATACTGTTTTTTGTGGGAGCATTTTTAGGAGACATTACGGAGACAATTTTCTGCCGCATCACAGCCGGGGTATGGATGAGCCGCAGCAGTGTGGTATGGGGACCGTTCAGCATCGTGTGGGGACTTGCGATTGCAATAGTGACAGCAATGTTATATAAATATAAGGATAGAAGCGATAGATTTCTGTTTTTAACAGGCACTTTTTTAGGTGGTGCCTACGAGTATCTGTGCAGTGTGTTCACGGAGCTGGTATTTGGAAAAGTATTTTGGGATTACAGCTGGATGCCTTTCAACCTTGGTGGAAGAATCAATCTGTTGTATTGTTTCTTCTGGGGAATTGCAGCTGTTGTGTGGTTTAAGATACTGTATCCGAAAATTTCGGGATTGATAGAAAAAATTCCCATTGTGATCGGCAGGATAATGACATGGATACTGATCGTATTTATGTGCTGCAATGTTGCAGTATCCTGCATGGCATTAATACGTTATGATGAGAGAGGCAGACAGGTGGAAGCAACTGAAAGCTGGCAGGTGTACATGGACGAGCATTACGATGATGCAAAAATGGCACACATTTATCCAAATGCCAAGACGTGTGAATAGAAGAACACGATGCAGTTTGAGTGAAAATATACAGATTATAAATGCAAAGCAATGCTTAAGGGAAAACAGGGGGAAAGCGATGAAATTAATTAAAACAGAAGATGCGGTCGGTCATGTTTTATGTCATGATATGACGCAGATTATAAAAGGTGTCACGAAAGACGCAAGATTCCGCAAAGGACATATCGTGACAGAAGAGGATATACCGGTTCTTTTATCAATGGGAAAAGAAAATCTTTATGTCTGGGAGAAGAATGAGAATATGCTTCATGAGGATGAGGCAGCAGAGATTCTGCGTGAGATCTGCCAGGGAGAACATATGCATGCATCCCAGCCGAAAGAGGGAAAAATCGAGCTGACCTCGGATATTGATGGAATTTTAACGATCAATGTGGAAAAACTGCTGGCAGTCAATTCGCTCGGTGAGATGATGATCGCAACAAGGCATTCTTACACTCCTGTGAAAAAGGGAGCAAAGCTTGCCGCAACCAGAATTATTCCACTGATCATTGAAAAAGAGAAAATGGAAGAGGCCAGACAGTGTGCGGGGGAAAAACCGCTTGTCAATGTACTTCCTTATAAATTAAAGACCGCAGCACTGATCACAACCGGGGGCGAAGTTGCAAAAGGTCTGATCAAGGACACTTTTTCGGATGTAGTGATCGGAAAATTAAAGGCATATGGAATTGAGACAATAGAGCACTTCTATCCGGGAGATGATGAAAGCCTTATTACAGAAAAGATTTTGGAATATAAGGAAAAAGGAGTCGATATGATTCTCTGTACAGGTGGAATGAGCGTGGACCCGGATGACAGGACACCGGGAGCAATCAAACGTTCAGGAGCAGGGATCGTGACATACGGAGCACCGGTTCTTCCGGGGGCGATGTTTTTACTGGCGTATTTTGAGGATGGCACACCGGTACTGGGACTCCCTGGTTGTGTTATGTATGCAAAGAGTACGATTTTTGATCTTATGCTGCCACGAATCGCAGCAGGAATTACGGTAAAGGCAGAGGATCTGTATGTATTAGGACATGGTGGACTTTGTCTTGGATGCGAAGAGTGCCGTTTCCCGGATTGCTCTTTTGGAAAAGCTTAAGGAAATAGCAATAGACATTGTGAAACAGAAAGGTACGGATTATGGGATTTAATCATTTTGATGAGAATGGAAATGCCGTGATGGTAGATGTGTCTGCCAAGGAAGTTACAGAACGTATCGCGGTTGCAAGCGGGAAGATCCATGTGAACCGGGAAGTGATGGAGGCAATTGTCAATCATACGGCCCAAAAGGGAGATGTTCTGACAGTGGCAAGAGTAGCCGGTATTATGGCAACAAAGCAGACATCAAACCTGATCCCGATGTGTCATCCGCTTTGCCTGAATAAATGTACGGTTGAGTTTGAAGTGGATGAAGAGAACGGAATCATTCAGACATGGTGTACCGTGAAAGTTTCCGGGAAAACCGGTGTTGAAATGGAAGCATTGATGGGTGTAAATGTTACACTTTTAACAATATATGATATGTGCAAAGCCATGGACAGAGGGATGGAGATCACCGATGTTCATCTTGAAAAAAAGGATGGTGGAAAATCCGGACTTTTTGAACGGTGCAGCACAGAAGGATTTGAATAAATACATGATAGATCAGTATGGAAGAGAGATCGATTATCTTCGGATCTCAATTACAGACAAATGCAACCTGCACTGTAAATATTGTATGCCGGTGCAGGATACGGAATCAAAAAAGAATGAAGATCATACAACAGAGCAGAAAATGTGTGCCATGAGACAGAGACTGTCTTATGAGGAAATCTGCAGACTGGTACATATTTTTTCACAGCTTGGAATGAAAAAGGTCAAGATCACGGGCGGAGAGCCGCTTTTAAGAAAAGATGTATGCAGTCTGATCTCCATGTGTAAGAAAGAATATCACATGGAGTCGGTGACGATAACAACAAATGGTGTTTTTCTGGAAACATATTTAGAGGAACTGCATCAGGCAGGAACAGATGGGATAAATATCAGTCTGGATACGATGGATCCGGAAAAATATCGGAAGATCACCGGAGAAAATTGTGTGGAAAAAGTAAAGAAGGCTTTGATATGCTGTGCAGATAAAGAACAGTTCCAGGTGAAAATCAATTGTGTGCTTCTTGATCAGGAATGGGAGGAATTATCAGAACTGATCGAACTGACCAGGACACACAGGATCTCGGTGCGTTTCATTGAACAGATGCCAATCGGTCATGGCACGGTAGAACAGTCATGGACAGAAGAAAGAATCAAAGAACAATTGAAAGCAGAGGGGAAAACTCTGAAGGCTGTCTCAGAAAAACTGGGCAATGGTCCTGCATATTACATACAGATAAAAGGGTATAAAGGAACGATTGGATTTATCAGTGCCATGTCGCACAAGTTCTGTGATAAATGTAACCGGGTCAGACTGACAGCGGATGGATTTTTGAAGCCATGCCTGCAATACGGAAAAGGCACAGACCTTTTAAAACTCTTACGAAGCAAGGCCAGTGACGAGGAGATACGAAGAGAGATAGAAGACTGTATATATAAAAAACCTCACAGTCATCATATGGAAGACCGGAAATCGGGCGGAATAGAAACAGAGAATATGGCAGAGATCGGAGGCTGACAATGGGAAAAGTAATGGCAGTGTGCATCAGCGAAAAACGCGGCACGCAGAAAAAGAATATAAAGACAGCAGAATTTCGTGAAAACTGGGGAATTGCAGGTGATGCACATGCAGGAAACTGGCACAGACAGGTATCACTTCTTTCTTATGAAACGATTGAGGCATTCAAGGCAAAAGGAGCGAAGATCGATGAAGGAGCATTTGGCGAGAATCTGATCGTAAGCGGATTTGATTTCACAAAGCTTCCGGTTGGAACTGTATTCCAGTGTAATGATGTAGTACTTGAAATGACACAGATCGGCAAAGAATGTCACAACGGATGTGAGATTTTTCAGAAAATGGGGGAATGCATTATGCCAACAAACGGAGTGTTTGCGAAAGTGATCCATGGAGGAAGGATTTCTGTAGGCGACACATTTGAACTGAAGAAGCGGGATTGCTATCGGGTAGCAATTATCACATTAAGTGATACTGCATCAAAAGGCGAACGGATCGATGAGAGTGGCAGGGCAATCAGAGACATTGTAACAGAAAAAGGATATGAGGTTGTATCAGAGACGATCCTTCCGGATGAACCAGAACAGCTTACATCTTTATTAAGAAAGCTTGCAGATGAAGATCTTGCAGATCTGATCCTTACGACTGGCGGAACCGGTTTTTCAAAAAGAGATCAGACTCCGGAGGCAACACTTGAGGTGATCGAGAGAGAGACACCGGGAGTTTCTGAGGCAATGCGTTATTATTCACTTCAGATCACACCGAGAGCCATGTTATCCAGAGGAGTTTCCGGCATAAGGAAAGAAGCACTGATCGTCAATCTTCCGGGAAGCCCGAAGGCAGTGAAAGAATGCTTAGAATATGCGATCGGGGCATTGACACACGGACTGGATATCTTAAAGGGAAATGATGGCAATTGTGCAATGCCAGGATAAAAATCATTTATTTCATATAAAAATATGAAGATGATAAAATAAATTATGCATAGAATGTGTGAGGAAAAAGCAAATGAAAAAGCTGACAGCGATTATGTTGCTTGCAGCAATGACAATCGGTCTTATTGCATGTGGAGATACAAAAACAGAGCAAAAGACAGCAGATGCAACTGTACAGACGGAAAGCACACAGAAAGTGGAAGAAATAGAAGCAGCAGAAGAAAACACAGAGATAGAGGGAACCGTGATGCTTGCAGCAGCAGCAAGCCTTGAAAAATCTTTTACGGAGCAGCTTATCCCAATGTTTGAAGCACAGTATCCGAATGTGAAGATTGAAGGAACTTATGACAGCTCAGGCAAGCTTCAGTCACAGATCGAAGCAGGTGCTGACGTGGATATTTTCTTTTCCGCAGCCTTAAAACAGATGCAGGCTTTACAGGAAGAGGGTTATATCGATGCAGATGCGTCTGTCGATCTTCTGGAAAATAAAATCGTATTGATCGTACCAAAGGGAAGCGAAGAAGGATATACGTCTTTTGAAGATATTGTGAATGCGGATATGGCTGCGATCGGTGATCCGGAAAGTGTGCCTGCAGGACAGTACGGAAAAGAAGCTCTGGAAAACCTTGGACTCTGGAGCGAAGTGGAGAATAAGTTAAGTCTTGGAACCAATGTAACAGAAGTGTTGAACTGGGTAGCAGAGCAGAGTGCTGATGCAGGAATCGTATATGCTACAGATGCTGCTTCCATACCGGACAAAGTGACAGTAATTGCAGCTGCACCGGAAGGAAGTGTATCTAAAGTCATTTATCCGGTTGCCGAGTTAAAAGATACAGCAAATAAAGAAGCGGCTGATGCATTTATGGAGTTTTTACAGTCAGCCGATGCTTTGAAGGTTTTCGAAGAAGCCGGTTTTACCATTAATCAGTAAAAATAATTTGGAGGCAGAAAAGATGGATTTGAGTCCGGTTTGGATATCATTAAAAACATCAGTTATTTCAATTCTGTTCACTTTTTTTCTTGGACTATACGCAGCGAGATTTGTTGTCTCGCTGCGTTCTAAACGGGCAAAAGCATGGATCGATGGTCTTTTAACCCTTCCACTGGTATTGCCGCCTACGGTTGCCGGTTTCTTCCTTTTATATCTTTTTGGAGCAAGGCGTCCGATCGGAATCTTGCTGGAACGCATATTTTCCTGGAAAATCGTATTCACCTGGCAGGCTACCGTACTTGCTGCCGTAGTAATTTCTTTCCCATTAATGTACCGGTCTGCACGAGGAGCATTTGAGCAGGTTGATGTAAATGTGATCTATGCTGCAAGGACACTCGGGATGAGTGAACGTGCGATTTTTTGGAAAATCTGGCTTCCAATGGCAAAGCCCGGAATCATTTCAGGTGGCGTGTTAGCGTTTACAAGAGGCCTTGGTGAATTCGGTGCAACTGCCATGATCGCCGGAAATATCGCAGGAAAGACGAGGACACTTCCTCTTGCAATCTATTCTGAGGTGGCAGCAGGTGACATGAATGAAGCTGGAAAATACGTACTGATCATTGTGGCATTTTCCCTGCTCATTGTAGCCGGAATTAATTTGTGGGGGTCAAAGAAATCATGAGTTTACAGGTTGACATCAGAAAAAAATTAAATGAGAAAGAACTCGAAGTTTCTTTTGATACGGACAAAAATGGCAGGATCACCGGAATCCTTGGTGCATCCGGCTGTGGAAAAAGTATGACATTAAAATGCATCGCAGGAATTGAGAAGCCGGATGAGGGAAGAATTGTATTAAATGGCAGGGTGCTATTTGACTCTGCTAGAAAAATCAATTTGAAAGTGCAGCAAAGACAGGTAGGATATCTGTTTCAAAACTATGCACTTTTTCCGAATATGACAGTGGAAGAGAATGTTAAGGCTGCCTGTCGGTATTCTTTCGGGAAAGAAAAGATAACCGGAGCAGAGATTGACCGGAAAACAAACAAATATCTGGAAATGCTCCATGTAGAGGATGTAAAGGATTCTTATCCGACGAGACTTTCAGGCGGACAGCAGCAGAGAGCTGCACTGGCGAGGATCCTGGCATCAGATCCGCAGGTATTAATGCTGGATGAACCATTTTCTGCGCTGGATTACTTTCTGAAAGAAAAATTGCAGTTAGAGCTGCTCGAACTCCTTTCCGGCTATGAGAAGGATATCCTTATGGTGACACACAGCAGGGATGAGATTTACCGATTTTGTGACGATATGATTATCTTAGAGAATGGAAAGAAAGCAGGAGGTGGAGAGACAAAAGCGGTTTTTAAGGATCCGAAGACAATTGCAGCAGCCAAACTGACCGGATGTAAGAATATCGAACCGATCGTAAGAAAAAATGAGCATGAGATGTATCTTCCGGGCTGGGATGTGACGATCCATGTAAAAGGCTTGATCCCAGACAATGCAACACACATCGGAATCCGTGCACATTATCTGAGAATCTGCGAAGAAAACCGGAAGGAGAACGTTGTGGCATGCAACGGAGGAAGGATATTGGAAGATCCGTTTGAATTAGTAGTTGTTTTTGACAGAAATATCTGGTGGAAGATTTCAAGGGAAGAGTGGAGAGAATTTCACAGGAAAACACTTCCGGAGAGATTATATATACCGGAAGAGAGCATTTTGTATCTGACAGAATAAAAATCAAAACAGGTAAATTTTTTCAAATAATGAAATTTTTGTGTATAAAAGGAAAAAGCTTGTAATCATAGTATTGTTTCATGTAGAATAAGTCACAAAGCAGGCATAAAGGAGGCAGCATACATGGATAAATTAAGGATTCTTGTAGTGGATGATGAGAGCAGAATGAGAAAGCTGGTCAGGGATTTCCTGGTAAAGGCAGACTATGAAGTGTTAGAGGCCGGTGACGGAGAGGAAGCACTGGATATCTTTTACAAAGAGAAAAATATCGCACTGCTTATTTTAGATGTCATGATGCCGAAGATGAATGGCTGGGATGTGTGCAGAGAGATCAGGGAACGGTCAAAGGTGCCGATCATTATGCTGACAGCCAAGAGTGATGAGAGTGATGAATTAACAGGCTTTAATCTTGGCGTGGACGAATATATTTCCAAACCATTTTCACCGAAGATCCTCGTAGCAAGAGTGAATGCACTGCTCCGCAGGAGCGGACTGACTGCAGATACTCAGGAAAAGTATCTGACAGCCGGGGATATTATTGTTGACAAAGTGGCACATCAGGTGAAAGCTGAGGGACAGGAAATCGAATTAAGTTACAAAGAATTTGAACTTCTGACCTACTTTATGGAAAATCAGGGGATCGCATTGTCGAGAGAGAAGATCTTGAACAATGTATGGAACTATGATTATTTTGGAGATGCCAGAACGATCGATACACATGTGAAAAAGCTCCGTGCAAAGCTTGGAAAGAAATGTGGAGAATATATAAAAACGATCTGGGGACTTGGTTATAAATTTGAAGTAGACTGATACGGACGAAGGCATACATGATGAAAGATGAAAAATTGATCAAAGGGTCGCTGACCCGCGAGATGGCAGTGATTATTGCCGGTCTTGTGGCAGGTACGATCATCCTCTGCTGGGCTATCAATACCTGCTTTCTCGGAAAGTATTATATGCTGCATAAGGAGGATTCATTGCTCGATGGCTTCCATGTAATGAATGAGGCCAGCGAGAATGGCGAACTGACAAGCAGCAGTTTTGATGTGACATTTGACAATCTCTGTGCGAATGGAAATGTTGCGATTATGGTGATCAGCTCCGACAGGACGATCGTCCGGTCATCTGTAAATGACAATCAGGTGATCCTGTTAGAGTTTATGAATATTTTATTCGGAACAGATCCAAAGCAGGCAGAAATCTTAAAAAAAGCAGATAATTTTGTGATCCAGAGACAGACAGATACAAGACTTTCCTCTGAATATCTCGTTTTATATGGAACATTGTCAAATGGAAATCTTATCCTGATGAGAACCGCACTGGAAAGTATCAGAGAGAGTGCAAGTGTGTCAAACCAGTTCCTGCTTTATGTTGGAATTTTTGCAATTTTGATAAGTACAGTTGTCACTTACTTTGTTTCCAGAGGTATAACAACACCAGTGCTTGAACTGACGGATATTTCAAAGCGGATGGCACAGCTTGATTTTGAAGCAAAGTATCAGGCAAAAGGACGACGCAGAAATGAGATCGATGAGCTTGGAGAGCATTTTAATGAACTGTCCAATAAGCTGGAAGTAACCATTTCAGAACTTAAAAGTGCCAATAATGAACTGAAGCAGGACATCGAAAAAAAGACGGAAATTGATGAAATGCGAAAAGAATTTTTGTCCAATGTTTCGCATGAGTTAAAAACGCCACTCGCCCTGATCCAGGGATATGCAGAGGGATTACAGGAATGCATCAATGATGATGCACAGAGCAGAGATTTTTACTGTGAAGTGATTATGGATGAAGCAGATAAGATGAACCAGATGGTAAAGAAGCTTTTGACATTAAATCAGCTGGAATTTGGAAATCAGGCAGTGACAATGGAACGGTTCAACCTGACAGAGCTGATAGAAGGCGTGATCAGTTCCACAGGAATTCTTTTAAACCAGAATGGTATTCAGATTGAATTTTTAGAGCATGAGCCAATGTATGTCTGGGGTGACGAGTTCATGGTAGAAGAGGTTGTGACAAACTATCTGAGCAATGCGATCCATCATGCAGACTTTGCAAAAAAGATCACAATATGGTATACCAAAAAAGAAGACTGTGTAAGAGTTGGTGTATTTAATACCGGAAAACCAATCCCGGAAGAAGATCTTCCGAATATCTGGATTAAGTTCTACAAGGTTGACAAGGCAAGAACAAGAGAATACGGAGGCAGTGGTATCGGTCTTTCTATTGTAAAGGCGATCATGGAGTCCTTCCACAGGGAATGTGGTGTGGAAAATCATGAAGACGGTGTGGAGTTCTGGTTTGAGTTAGATACAGAGTCAGTCTGAATTTTGTATACGAAATATGCAGGCTTTGGGGAAATGCTCGATTTGAAAGGATTTGACAGAATGATAGCAATTATTGATTACGATGCAGGCAACTTAAAAAGCGTGGAGAAAGCACTTGCTGCAATTGGCGAAAAAAGTGTGATCACGAGAGATTTCCATGAAATCGAAAAGGCAGACAAGGTGATCTTACCGGGGGTCGGCTCCTTTGGAGAGGCAATGGATCAGTTGAAAAAATATGAACTGGACAAGGTGATCCGTGAGGTTACAGCAGAAGAAAAACCATTCTTAGGTATCTGTCTCGGACTTCAGCTTCTTTTCGAAGGAAGTGATGAGTCAAGTGGTGTAGAAGGTCTGCACCTTTTAGATGGCAGGATTTTAAGGATCCCGGAAAAAGAAGGGATCAAGATCCCGCATGTTGGCTGGAATTCATTGGAATTGCATAATCAGGGAAGACTTTTTTCGGATCTTCCGGCAGAACCATACGTTTACTTTGTGCATTCCTATTACCTGAAGGCAGAAGATCTGTCAATTGTAACGGCGACAACAGAATACAGTACGACGATTCACGCATCGGTAGAAAAGGGCAATATTTTTGCATGCCAGTTCCATCCTGAGAAAAGTGGAACGACCGGGTTACAGATACTGACGAATTTTGCAAAACTGTAGAGAGGAGCCTTACAATGTTTACAAAGAGAATCATTCCATGTCTGGATGTTAAGAACGGACGTGTGGTAAAAGGAGTTAATTTTGTTGATTTAAAAGATGCCGGAGATCCGGTTGAGATTGCGGAAGCGTATGACAAAGCAGGTGCAGATGAACTTGTTTTCCTGGATATCACAGCAACCTCAGATGACAGGGAAACGGTAGTAGATATGGTACGAAGAGTGGCAGAAAAGGTATTCATCCCGTTTACGGTAGGCGGAGGAATCCGGACAGTGGAAGATTTTAAAGTGCTTTTAAGAGAAGGTGCGGATAAAATTTCCATCAATTCTTCTGCGATCAACCGGCCGGAATTAATTTCAGAAGCAGCAGAGAAATTTGGAAGCCAGTGTGTCGTTGTTGCGATTGATGCAAGAAGACGCGAAGATGGCACCGGATGGAATGTATACAAAAATGGTGGCAGGATCGACACCGGTCTTGATGCAATAGAATGGGCGAAAAAAGCAGACAGGCTTGGTGCGGGAGAAATCCTGCTTACAAGCATGGACTGTGATGGAACAAAGTCCGGATATGATATTGAACTGACCAGACAGATCGCAGAGAGTGTGTCTATTCCGGTCATTGCATCCGGCGGAGCAGGAACAATGGAACACTTTTACGATGCTCTGACAGAAGGAGAGGCAGATGCAGCCCTTGCAGCATCCCTATTCCATTATAAAGAACTGGAAATCAGAGAGTTGAAGGATTATCTCGCAAAGCGTGGGGTACCGGTAAGAAAATAAAACAGATTGCAGATTTTTTGAAAATACCAGAATAACTGCGTCTGGAAAGGAAAATAGATTAAAATGTCAATGATCACGAATGACTGGCTCCCGGAGCTTGCGGGAGAATTCAAAAAGCCATATTACAGAGAGTTATATCAGTTTGTAAGTGAGGAATACAATAGAACCGTTGTCTATCCTCCGGCAGATGATATTTTCAATGCACTTCATTTTACACCGCTTGGGAATGTGAAAGTTCTGATCCTTGGACAGGATCCTTATCATAATGTGAACCAGGCTCACGGATTATCATTCTCGGTTCTTCCAGAACAGAAGGATATCCCACCATCGTTACAGAATATTTATAAGGAACTTCATGATGATCTTGGCTGCGATATTCCGAATAACGGATATCTGAAAAAATGGGCAGATCAGGGAGTCTTACTTTTGAATACGGTGCTTACGGTACGTGCACATCAGGCAAATTCACATCAGGGACATGGCTGGGAACAGTTTACGGATGCGATCATACAGGCAGTGAATGCACAGGATCGGCCAATTGTATATATGCTCTGGGGAAGACCGGCACAAAGCAAGATTCCGATGCTGACAAATCCAAAGCACCTGATCTTAACAGCACCTCATCCGAGTCCTCTTTCTGCCTACCGCGGATTTTTCGGATGCCGGCATTTCAGTAAAGCAAATGAATTTCTGGAGAAAAACGGAATCGCACCGATCGACTGGCAGATTGAAGATATATAGAAAAAGCTTTGAACAAAAAGCTCTTATAAATGAGGAGTGCCCAGATACCATTACAATGATACCTGGGCTATTATGAAAAAATTATCAAATAATAATTAAACTGACGATATAACTTATTGCTATAATTACTATAACATTAAGATATGAATAAATTATGAACAATTAATGAACGAATCGTATTTTTGGTGCGATCGATCAGGAAAAAGAATAGAAACTAAGAGGTAAGATATGTCAAAAAAAGTTGTAGTAGGAATGTCCGGAGGAGTAGATTCTTCCGTTGCTGCTTATCTGTTAAAAAAACAGGGATATGATGTCATCGGAGTGACAATGCAGATCTGGCAGGATGAAGATGAATTCACGCAGGAGCAGAATGGCGGATGCTGCGGATTAAGTGCGGTTGATGATGCAAGAAGAGTAGCAGACCGGCTTGAAATCCCATATTATGTTATGAATTTCAAGAGTGAATTCAGAAAAAATGTCATGGACTATTTTACAGCAGAATATCTGAAAGGAAGAACTCCTAATCCATGCATCGCATGCAACCGGTATGTGAAATGGGAAGCATTGTTAGAACGCAGCATAGCTATTGGGGCAGATTATATCGCAACCGGTCATTATGCAAGAATTGAGCAGCTTTCCAACGGACGTTATGCAATCAAAAATTCCGTTACTGCATTAAAAGACCAGACTTATGCATTATATAACCTGACACAGGAACAGTTAAAAAGAACACTGATGCCGGTAGGGGATTATACAAAAGATGAGATCCGTGCAATCGCAGAGGAAGTAGGACTTATGGTTGCACATAAGAAAGACAGTATGGAGATCTGCTTTATCCCGGATGATGATTATGCCGGATTTATTGACAGGGAGTGCAATGGACAGGTTCCGCCTCCTGGTAATTTTGTTTCTACTGACGGTAAGATTTTGGGAAGACACAAGGGAATCACCCATTACACGATCGGACAGCGAAAAGGCCTTGGAATTGCATTTGGATATCCGGTGTTTGTAACTGAAATCAGACCTGATACCAATGAAGTTGTTCTTGGTACCAATGAAGATGTGTTTACCAATGAACTATATGCGGATCACATTAATTTCATGTCCGTTCCGGATATTAAGGGAACAATGGAGTTCAAAGCAAAGATCCGTTATTCGCATAGCGGAAGCATGTGTAAGGTTACCCGTGTCGGAGAAGACAGAATCCATTGTGAATTTGAAGAGCCGGTACGTGCAGTCACACCGGGACAGGCGGTTGTACTGTATGATGGAGATTATGTAGCCGGAGGCGGAATCATCTGTTAGGCGAAAAGTACTGGTGATAGAGTCAGCATGATAGGATAATATGACAGAAAGAATTTTATAGAGCAGTATATGAGAAAAATCCGCATATTAGCGGATTTTTCTTTAGGTGTGTGCCTAACGGGTTAAAGTCCCGAATCCGCCCGGTAGTTAGGCACCGCCTCCTACTCGATTTTCGGTGAGCTCTTTTGCAATGCAGAGTCCTAGACCAAAATGTTAGAAAATTCTTTAAATTTGTAGATTATTTTAAAATGCAATAGTTAAGTTATTACTTAGCAGGAGTCTGTATAAATTCAAGTTTTAATTGCATACCAAGTCCATGTGCAAGTTTTTTGACCATACTTAAGCTTGGATTTCGTGTACCATTTTCGATGCGGCTGATATCAGCTTGCGTAATTCCGGTTCTGGCAGATAAATCTTTTTGAGTGAGGTTTTGCTGTAATCGGGCATCAATCATTGCCTGAATAATATCATATTCCGGTTGCAAAGCATCATATTCTGATTTGATTTCAGGATTTTGCAGGATTTTCTTTTTGTAATCTTTATAACTGCTCATTACGGTGCCTCCATTCATAATCGGTTTTATATTTTTTCGTACAATAGTATGCCTCTTTCCGTTAATATTATAGTATGTTGTAAACAACATATTGTCAAGATATCAGTTTTTTTCCTCGGCAAGAAGCACTTATATACAAGATAAATGCGGAAACTGAAAATATAAAAGAGAGATTAGGGTAATAGAATACAAACTCAAAATAGATCAAAACGAAGTATGTTAGGTGCCACATGATTTTCGTGCATCTTGTAAATTCATTGCAAGTATGGTATTTTAAATTACATCGGTGATTTTTTTGTCACCGATGTAATTTATATCTTTTTACAATACAACAAGTAAGACTCCGGAGGTTATCAGACACATGAGACATTGATATTTTTCTAATTCAATGATGGAAAAACTGGCAGAAAGCAAAGACAGCACAGTTTTTAGATCAGGTTACAGACAGGTGTAATCTTTTTTTTGTTACAAAAAAAAGATCAGTCAACTGATTACGAATTAGAAAAAAAGGAGCATATCTCATGAAAAAATTAAAATTTGATAGTTATGATGGAGTCTGTTTTTTAAATGGACTTGTCTTTTTTGCGCCGGTTGCGTTGCTGGTAAGAACGCAGGCTGGTGTGTCGGAACACATATTTTTCCTCCTGCAGGCATTATTGTCTGGCGTGATTTTTCTGGGAGAAATTCCAACAGGATTTATAACCGATAAAATTGGATACCGGAAATCACTGATTTTGGCGCAGGTGTTATTGCTTGGTGCGAGAAGTTTATTGCTCGCAGCCTTTGTGAGCCGGTCGCTTGTACTGTTTGTCGTGGAGGCAGTTGTAGAGGGAATTGCGGCGTGCTTTACCTCCGGGACGGGAAGTGCGTATTTGTACGCGCTGTATGGAGAAAACGGATATCTTGCAAAGACGGCACATGCAGGAAATTTCGGAACAGCAGGTTTTATCATCAGTACAGTTGCGTATGCCGGGATTTATAAAATAAGCGGTATGGAAGGTCTGTTGATTACAACTGTAGTTACAAATATTATAGCAGTTGTATGCTCGTTCTTCCTGAGAAGTGAAAGCAGTAAAACGGTAATTGCAGACAGGAAGGAAGTACAGATTTTAGCAGTATTTAAAAACAAAAAAGCATTCTTATTTGTGATTTCGCTGGCAATTTTCAGTATCGCATGGCTTCTGATCAACTTCTTTTACGTGGAAAAACTTGAAAACTGCGGTTTGCCGGTAGAATGGATGTCATTGATCATTTTGATCTATTCAGCCGTGCAGATGCTGGCAGAACCCATTTTAGAAAAATTGTCTGTTGGAAAAAACGGAAAGTCTGGCAGGAAAAAACTGCTCGCAGTTACAGCCGTTACAGCAGGGGGGGCTTTTCTTCTTTTTGGCGTGATAAAATTCAGGGCAGCCGTGCTGCTTCTAATGCTGATATTGCCGTTGCTTTTAAATCTCCCGGAATATCTGCTGATGGATCTGGAAAATCAGTTTGTGGACGAGACAGAGTGTGGCAGCCAGCGCGCGGCAACACTGTCTGTGCTTAATATGGGCGTGAATCTGGTGGAGATTCTGACGCTGTCAGCATCAGCATTTTTGACAAAAATCGGAATCCAGTGGTGCTTTGTGTTTGTGGGATGCTTTCTGATGGTGATAGCGCTTCTATTTGTCAGAATACAAAAATAGAGGGAGTGCAGCAAATATGGCGATTGACATATCCCAAAACAGGTGGTAGTATAAACTTCGAATGAGAGGGAATGAAGTTCTCCCTTGGGAAACCAGAACTGCTGAAATATAGCTGATGACTTCTACGATTATTTGAAATGGCAGAATGAATACACGTTTTGTCATATAGTCGCAGGAGGCATCAGCTTTTTTGCGTCTATAAAAAAAGAAAAATGGAGGATTTATGTTAGCATCATTATCACTTATTTTTATTGTAGGGCTTGCAATGGGAGCCATCTGCCAGAAACTGAAGCTGCCGCGGATCATCGGAATGCTTGTCACCGGAATTGTGTTAGGACCGTATGTGCTCGATTTGCTTGATCCTTCAATCTTATCAATTTCTGCAGAACTGCGGAAGATGGCACTGATTATTATTTTATTGAAAGCCGGGCTTTCATTGGATTTAAAAGATCTGAAAAAAGCCGGACGCTCCGCTGTATTACTGTCGTTTGTTCCTGCATCGTTTGAAATCGCAGGTTATGTGCTCTGTGCCCCGGCAATCTTAGGGATCACGAGAGTGGAGGCTGCTGTGATGGGAGCAGTGCTCGGTGCGGTATCTCCGGCGGTGGTCATTCCGCGAATGGTGGCACTCATGGAGAAAAAATATGGCACCGAGAAAGCAATTCCACAGATGATCATGGCGGGCGCATCGTGTGACGATATTTTTGTGATTGTATTGTTTGCAACATTTCTAAGTATTGCGCAGGGTGGTCATGCCAATGTACTTGATTTTGTAAATATTCCGGTGTCAATCGTACTTGGTATAATTTTAGGCGCAGTGACAGGTTATGGACTGTATCTTTTCTTTGAGACGGCATATGCGAGAAAACACTGCGTGCGTAACAGCATGAAAGTGATTATTGTTCTTGGATTTTCCTTTTTACTGGTATCAGTGGAAGGATGGCTGGAAGGAAAAATTTCCGTATCAGGACTGCTTGCGGTGGTCGCTATGGCTTGCGTGATCAAAATGAAAAGCCCTGTATTTGTGTCAAAAAGGTTGTCGGAAAAATTCGGAAAACTATGGCTGGCAGCGGAAGTCATGCTCTTTGTTTTAGTGGGTGCGGCTGTGGACATCCGTTATACCTTAAGTGCGGGACTGTCAGCGGTTCTTATGATTTTTGTGGCACTGCTTTTCCGTTCTGTGGGGGTATTACTCTGTGTGGCAGGATCACGTCTGACATGGAAAGAGAGGTTATTCTGTGTGATCGCTTATCTCCCAAAGGCAACGGTGCAGGCAGCAATCGGTTCCGTTCCTTTGGCGGCAGGACTTTCCTGCGGAAAAATTGTTCTGTCTGTCGCTGTGCTGGCAATCATCATCACAGCTCCACTTGGGGCAATCGGGATGGATGCAGCCTATCAAAGGTTGCTGGAAAAGGAAAATTAAAAAAGATTTTCAGAAAGTATTTTGGTAGAAAGTGTGTTATAGTGATTGCAGAAAAAGGAAAATGACAGGGGTATCCAAAGATGATCAGAAAAGCAACAGAAGAAGATTTGTCGCGTATCGCAGAAATTTTTGTGTTTAATAACAGAATCAATTATTTCCCAATTTTTAAGTCGGAAGAGTACTCATTTGGAGAATTGCAGGTTGTATCCATGATAGATCATTATTTCGGAAAAGAGGAAGTTCTCGAAAATCTGTATGTCGCCGAGGAATGTGGAATTGTGAAAGGATTTATGGAAGTCCATGGAACAGAAATCTGTAAATTGTATGTCGATCCATGCTTTCAAAGTGGTGGAATTGGGAAGAAATTAATTGAGTTTGCAATTTCAACTTTTGATGCGGATCACCTGTGGGCATTGGAGAAAAATACGAGAGCGATTGCATTTTATCACCGACATGGATTTATGGAAAATGGAGAGAAAGAATTGGAAGAAGGCACGACAGAGTATATTGTAAAGCTGATAAGGGTGAAAGAAGATGTGCAGTTGGCCGAGAAACCGATTCATAGAAAAATAATGAGAGAAGATGTATAAGAGGAAAAGAAAAGTGGCAACAGATTACTCTGACGTAAAGTTAGAAACTAAAGATCTTATTTTAAAGAAAGCAGAATTTGATGACTGGAAAGCAATTTATCATAACCTGTGGAGACACAAGGAGAGTGCAAAGTATATGCTCTGGCAGCCGACAGAGACAGACGAAGATGCGAAAGATCGCATGAAGCGCACGATTGCATTTGAGGAAAAACCGGAGAATAAGTACGCACTCTTTGTGTATTTAAAGAAAACGGGTGAAGCAATCGGTTTTGCAGGCATGCGTGAGTTAGAGCCGGGCATTTATGAAGAGACAGGTATTGCACTTGGACCGGAATTTGTGCGAAAAGGTTACGGGAGACAGATACTTACGGCACTTCTTGAGGAGGCAGGAAAACTGGGAGCAAAAGAATTCCATGCCTGCAACCGGATAGGCAATGCCGCTTCCAGAGAGTTACAGCTGTCATGTGGATTTGTATTCGATTCGCTGTCAGAAGAAAATAAAGATCCCAGAACAGGCGAACCATATATTTTAGAGAACCATATTTTCAGGTTTTAACAAAGCAGAAACACGAGTAAGTCTTGTTTTAGGACTGATCGTATCCATGCGTAAGGAATACCGCATTGTATCCAACCGGGAGAGCGGGGATGGACGTTATGACATTGCAATCTATCCTTTCGACAAAACAAAAGATGCCTATATCCTTGAATTTAAAGTTTTAAACGAACACAGAGAAAAGACGGTTCAGGAAACTGCGGAAAATGCCCTGAAACAGATCCAGACCAGAAACTATGAAGCAGATCTTCTTGCCTACGGAATCCCGGCTGATCACATTTATAAACTCGGCTTTGGATTTCTCGGTAAGAAAGTCTGGGTAGTCTCTGATCCACCGGAGAAAGATGAGAAGGATCAGATCAGATCAGAGTGGGATAACCTGCGGTTCCGATAAAAAACTCTCGATTGAGAACATACTATATCAAAAAATTGCCGATGCACCGGTAAGGCGCATCGGCAAAATAAAAACTTATAATTTAAAAATAATTCTTTCTTCTTTTAGTTATCAGAAGCATCATCATCAGACATGCTGTAAACCTGACGTTTACGAGCCATCTCGTCATTTTCAAGGTATTCATCATAGGAGGATACTTTATCAACAAAGGTTCCATCCGGTAAAAATTCAATAATACGGTTGGCTGTTGTCTGTACAACCTGATGGTCACGGGATGCAAAGAGAATGACACCCGGGAACTTGATCAGACCATTGTTTAAAGCTGTGATAGATTCCATGTCAAGGTGATCGGTCGGTTCGTCAAGGATCAGAACATTGCTTGCCTGAATCATCATGCGGGAGAGAAGTACGCGGACCTTCTCACCACCGGAAAGAACACGCATTTTCTTAGTTCCGTCTTCACCGGCAAAAAGCATACGTCCAAGGAAACCACG
>CAKQXQ010000039.1 GCA_934292805.1 uncultured Roseburia sp.
CCTATATCCTTAAAATATTGATTCCTCACATGTCGTACAATCTCAGCATGTGAGGTTTCTCCTGTAAGAAGTAAATGTTTTGTAATCTGATACCATCCAGGTGCTTTTACGAACAACTGTTCATCTTTCATACTCTTTAATGTTACATTTACATCATAGGGCAGACTGAAAAATTCCTGTTTCCAAATGCCATCTTCCCCATGAAGTATCATAAATTGTGTCTTTCCACCACTATGAAGAGGAACCCCTACAGCTCCCGGATTTACAATCAATATTCCTTTTCTCTCATATTGCGTTTGTATATGAAA
This sequence comes from uncultured Roseburia sp., assembly GCA_934292805.1. Classification (GTDB taxonomy): domain Bacteria; phylum Bacillota; class Clostridia; order Lachnospirales; family Lachnospiraceae; genus Roseburia. The sequence continues at coordinate 309 of CAKQXQ010000039.1, forward strand.
ATGTCCACAAATAATCAAATTCACCTTCAAATCTTTTACAATCTGATTGATATAATCATAGTCTGACCGCATACTTTGATTTACTTTATCGGGCGAACCATGACAAACTATAAATGGTGAAAAACCTTCATATTGCATTTCTTTTGAAATAGGCATGTTTTCGAAAAAATCAATATTTTTGTCTGATAGGCGTTCATAATTGTAGTTTAACATACCGGTAGTCGTTGAACCTGTTGCCCATACTTCATTGGTATTTTTCCTATGATTGATCCAATATTCCTCTTTGTTTCCACGAACAAACGTGCAAGGATACTTCGTCTGAATTTCATGCAACAGACATAATGTTTCCTGTGGATTTGCCATGTCACCCAAATAGTCTCCTAGAAAAATGTATTCTGTAACGCCTTGCTTCTCAGCCTCTTCATAACAGGTTTTAAATGCTTCTATATTGCTATGTATATCAGCCATTACTGCAATTTTCATACTTAGTTTATCCGCTTTTCTATAAAATAAACTTCTCGATCACTTCCGCGATCGCATCATGATTATTATCATTTTCCGTGACATAATCAGCGGCTTTCTTGATATCATCGATTCTATTGTATGTCTGTACATAGATGCCGGCTTTATGCGCAGGTCAAAAATCTCCTGCGTGACCTCGATCGGAAGTGAACTTTTATTATTCACAGCCATCCTCCCTCACAAAATAACTGCTCTTTCCGTACTGCTATTTATTCTGCAGGCTCCGCCGGGATAAATACTCTTTCTTTATATACAGGAGATGGTTTTGAAATTGCTTCTATTGCCTCCTCACAGAACACAGCCTGCGAAGAAATTGCCGCCTTTCCACGTCTGTCAACTTTCTCATAATCTCCATTTTCCTGTAATACGTGAGCTTTTAAAGTATCCTCGAGTTCTACGTCAAGTATATGCTTCACACGCTTCTTCAGGTTTCCGTCCAATACCGGGAACAGAATTTCCACACGTCTGTCGAGATTTCGCTGCATCCAGTCCGCACTTCCCATATACAGTTCTTCCTCTCCATCATTTAAGAAATAGAAAATCCTGCTATGCTCCAGAAAGTTTCCTACAATCGAACGGACTTTGATATTTTCACTGATACCCGGGATTCCGACTTTCAGGCAGCAGATTCCACGGACGATCAGCTCAATCTCTACACCTGCGGCAGAAGCTTCATACAGAGTCTGGATAATTCCCGGATCACAAAGTGAATTCATCTTGGCAATGATCTTTGCCTTCTTACCTTCTTTTGCATACATTGTCTCTCTGCGTATCAACTTGTAAAACTTACTCCGCAGCCAGAGCGGTGCTACAGCAAGTTCATTCCATGACAATGGTTCTGAATATCCTGACAGCATATTAAATACTGCTGTTGCATCTTCCCCGATCGCTCCGTCACAGGTAAAGATTCCACAGTCTGTATACAGCTTTGCTGTAGAATCATTGTAATTGCCGGTTCCAAGATGCACATATCTGCGGATGCCGTCTTCTTCTCTCCTTACAACCAATGCAATTTTGCTGTGTGTCTTTAATCCAACCAGTCCGTAAATAACATGGCAGCCTGCTTTTTCCAGCATTTTTGCCCAGACAATATTATTTTCCTCATCAAATCTCGCCTTTAATTCTACAAGGACAGAAACCTGCTTTCCGTTCTCTGCCGCCTGTGCCAAAGATGCAATGATCGGAGAGTTGCCGCTGACACGGTACAATGTCTGCTTGATCGCAAGCACATCCGGGTCTTTTGCTGCCTGGCGGATAAAATCCACAACCGGATCAAACGTCTGATACGGATGGTGTAACAAGATGTCCCCGTTCCTGATTTCATCAAAAATATTTGCACCCGGTTCAATTTCCGGCACACGTTGCGGAATATATGGCTGACTCCTTAAATGATCACACCCTTCCAATCCATACATTTTCATAAGGAAAGTAAGGTCGATTGGTCCATTGATCTTAAAAATATCCTGTTCTGCTACCTTTAGTTCATCCTTTAAAATATTCAGAAGCTTCTTGTCAATTCCATCTTCTACCTCAAGACGGATAACCTCTCCCCACTGACGTTGCTTTAACTGCTTTTGTATCTCCTTTAAAAGATCTGCTGCCTCATCTTCATCAATGGAAAAATCTGCATTTCTCATAATACGGTATGGATATGCACACAGAACATCATAATTTAAAAACAACTTGTCAATGTTTTTTTCTATGATCTGTTCCAACAGGATAAAGCACTTCTCACCGTCGTCTGCGGATGGAATCTGTACCAGCCTTTTCAGCACACTCGGAACCTGCACAGTTGCAAATTCGATTTCCTTTTTTTCTCCTTTTTCTTTCTTTCTGGAAAGGAGTGCTGCAATATTCAGAGTCTTATTGCGTATCAGTGGAAATGGTCTTGATGCATCGACTGCCATCGGTGTTAATACCGGATATACCTCATTTTCAAAATAGCGGTCAACAAAAATCTCCTGCTCTTTGTCAAGTTTCTCGAATTCATCAATGATGTGTATCTTATTCTGCTCCATCAAAGGAACCAGCGAACGATTATAAGTATTATACTGCTGTGAAACCAGCTCCCTCGTCTGCTTATTGATCGCTGCAAGCTGTTCTGATGCAGTCATACCTGCAATATCTTTTTTCTTATAATTTGCATGTACCATATCCTTTAAGGATGCAACACGAACCATGAAAAATTCATCCAGATTTGAAGATGTGATACTGACAAACTTCAGTCTCTCCAATAATGGCAGAGATTTATCACGTGCCTCATTCAGAACACGATTATCAAACTTCAGCCAGCTCAATTCCCTGTTTTCATAATACTCCGGTTTTGTAAAATCAATTTCTTTCTCCATAACTTTTATCCGGACCTCTCTTTTCCTATCTGATCTGTCAACTGTATACCCGTTTTATTTTAATCACCGGTTTGACACTAAATACATTCTCAAAATAAGATGTCTTCGATGCAAACAATGCCTTCTCCAATGCGATATTGTCTGATGTCTCGATTGTGATGACCAGTTCTCTGCCTTTTACCACAACTTTCACATTTTTAAACTTCTGTTTGTGGCTTCGATCCATCGCATTGGATACACGTAAGATTGCCGACAGTTTTGCGACGATCATATAACTCTCCTGATCGAGCTTCTCTGCCACATCTTCATATGGCGGGATCTGCAGGGTATTATATAAGACTGTACCTGCTACTATTTCACGCTCCAGATGCGTCAACCCTATGATCTCAGATGCCATGATAATATCATAAGAACACAGCGGACCGTTCGCAAAGCTTATATACTTTCCACAATCATGCAGAATTGCTGCCACCTGCAGCAGTAAGCGTTCTCTTTTTCCAAGACCATGCACCTTTTTCATTGCATCAAAAATGGTAACGGACATCTGGGTCAATGCATCGATATGCGGAGTAAAGCTTAAATACCGTTTTGAAAGGCTCCTTGCTGCAGATAAAACATCCGCATCAAAATCATGTTCTGTTTTGATCATCCGGTTCTTTTGTGCAAAATCATAAACCATACCATCACTGACATCCGCTCCCGGAACCCAGAGACTGTCTGCACCGATACTCTCTGACATGCATTTAAAGATCATCATATACGGAATCACCAGTGCATCACTCTCATTTGGAAGATTCAGTTCTTCCGAAATCTGCTCTAATGTCTTTTTATCGAGCTTTTTCATATACTTTAAGAACCGCGCTATATCGATTGTTCCATCATCTTTATTCCGTTCAAGATTATGCGAGATCTCTGAAATATAATCTCCGATAATAATCAGATACTTTATTCTGATCCCATTTAAGTACATTGACTGAAATACAGCCAGTTCTTTCTCGACAAGCTCTTCTATCTGGTGTTCGTATTCTGCCAGATTGTTACTCTTTCTTGCGAGCTGTTCCCGCATTTTCATAGTACCAAGGGCAAGATGCTGTGTCGTGACAACCTTTCCTTCTGCAAATACCGTGATCTGCAGTCCGCTTCCATCCACATCCAGAACAGCCGCACCTTTCTGGATCATATGCTCAAAGCCTTCCTGCATGGCAACTGACTTGTAACTGATGAACCGGTGCTCCGAATTGCTTAACACCTTAACAACCAGTCCTGTCCGTATTCTGATCTGGTCAATCAGAAAGATTTCATTCTCTGCGTCACGGAATACTGCGGCTGCATATGCCTCACAGCTGTCAACCCGGTATCCTTCCATAATCTCTTTGTATTCTGCGAGTGTATTACACAACACTTCTACAAGTTCATATCCGATGCTTCCTCTGGAAAGGACATCCTTTCCAAGTTCGATCCTGCTTCGGATATAATCGATCGTACGGATTTTTTTCCTTGCGGAAATTTCAAAAATCTTCATGCTTACTTCATAAGAACCTATGTAAATTGCTGCGAATGTATGTACCACGTCATCCCCTGCTCTCTGTTTTTATTGCAATGTTTTTCTGCACATTGCTTACAGTTATTTTATCATGAAATCATTCTTTTCCAAGTAAAAAATTTATAAATTGCTGTGCTGTCCTTCCGGAAAGTCCGCCATGGGAAAGTTCCCATTTATTTGCCTCTGCAAGCAGCGTCTCTTCTTCCATCGGAATATGATTCTTCTTTGCCAGTGCTTTTACAATGTTCTGGAACTCTTTCTTCGTCGGTGCACCAAAATAAATAGATACTCCGAATCTCGCATACAGGGAAAGTTTTTCCTGTACGGTATCGGAAGTATGCATATCTTCACGGATTTCCTCTTTATCGGAAAAGGTTTCCCGGATAAGGTGGCGTCTGTTCGAGGTTGCATAGATAAGTACATTATCCGGCTTCTTCTCCAATCCGCCTTCAATAACAGCCTTCAGATATTTATACTCGATCTCAAATTCTTCAAAGGAAAGATCATCCATATAAATAATAAATTTATAATTACGATTTTTAATCTGTGCGATCACATCATTTAAATCGCAGAACTGGTGTTTGTATACTTCGATCAGACGAAGACCTCTGTCATAATACTGATTTGCGATTGCCTTAATACTTGTTGACTTTCCGGTTCCCGCATCTCCATACAGAAGACAGTTATTTGCCTCTTTTCCGTTAACAAAAGCCTCTGTATTATCGATCAGCTTCTGTTTTGCAATTTCATATCCAACCAGGTCATCAAGCTTTACATGTGCAATGTTCGTGATCGGTATGATCTGTACATCATTTTCTCTGTGCAAAATACGAAATGCTTTGTGGAGACCTAACTTTCCTACTCCGAATTCCCTGTAAAAATCGGTTACTGCAGCTTTAAATTCTTCCGTTGTTTTTGCATCTTCCAGATGATCTTTTAATGCATTGATACGTGCCTTGATCCTGCTGTTAAAAATTTTTCCGCTTCCATGCATACTCTGATAATCTGTGACTGCATCCATGCAATCCACCTCAAAGCAATCCGCTAACTGCTGCAAGTCAAAATCAAAAAATGATTTTATGATATCAAAATCATGCAGTACTACTTTGTTGATAGAACCATCTACCTCGCCCCGGATCTCGCAGGCCTTGCTGTAGGCGTTCTCGTTGTTGACAAGAATAAACGCCAGAAAACAGTGCCACAGATTTCCTTCAAATCCATGGCTGACAGCAAGTTCCATCAACTGGTTCAGACACTCATATAACAAAGACTGGATGTCCTCTTTGTTATAAAACTCATTTTTATAATTTTCCATGATCCAGGTCATGTTATAAAAAAGTTCTCTGTCATCAAAATCTTTGTATAAAATTAAGTTTTTAGGACTCTTTATCATTCTGTTCGTTTCCTCCTGCGCTGGCGTAATTACCTAAAACTTTTAATTGTATTGTTTCTTCTTTCAGCCCTCTTAATGCATTCTGGACTGCTGCATCATTCAGATTACCATCAATATCTACAAAAAAGCGATACTCCCATGCTTTTCCCTGCACCGGTCTGGACTCGATTTTATTCATATTAATGCCATTATAAATAAAATGAGACAGTTTGTGATACAATGATCCGCTCTTGTGCGGGATTTCAAAGGAGATGCTTATTTTATTTGCTCTCTTCTCAAAAATCTTCTGATTCGTCACAATGATAAATCTGGTATAATTATTTTTATTATTCTGGATTGCTCTGTCAAGCACTTTTAATCCGTAAATATCTGCTGTCAGTGCACTTGCGATCGCTGCCTTGCCAGTCTGTCCATCTTCTTTGATTTTCTGAGCAGACATTGCTGTATTTTTCATACTGTGCTTTTCCCAGTTTCTATTGTCTTCTAAATACTTTGAACACTGCATCAGTGCCTGCGGGTGGGAATAAATATCTGTGATGTCTTCTATCCTTGCTTCCGGCAATCCAAGCAGTGCATGGTCAATGCGGATGATCTGTTCCCCGACAATGTAATTATCATACTCTACCATCAGATCATAGTTTTCAGAAACAATGCCTGCAGAGGAATTTTCAATCGGTAAAACGGCATAATCTGCCTCACCATTTTTCAATGCCTCCATGGCATCCCGCCATGTATCGACATGATAACTGTCAGCATTTTCTCCAAAATACTGCTTTAAAGCGAGCTCGGTATAGGCTCCTTCAATTCCCTGGAAAACAATTTTAGCATTTTTATAATTCAGATGCTCTACTTCCTTAAAATCTGTCTTTTCTGTCTTACCATATTCTGTCAGAAGCTGGTACTGGCGTTTTCTGCTCATAGACATAATCTGTTCAAAAAGCTCAAGAACCCCATGCTTTAAAAACGGAGTATCCACTTTTTCACTAAGCTTCTCCAGCTTTGTGGTCTCGCGTTCCTTATCAAACACTTTCTTTCCAACAGATATTTTATAAATTGCAACTTCCTCTGCAATTGCCATCCTGCGTTTATACAGTTCTACAATCTGGCTGTCAATCTCATCAATTTCATCTCTTAACTGTAATAAATCTCTCATAATATGAAGCTCCTATGCAAAGTCAAACAGCGACAGCTGATTGGATTCCGGTAAATCTCCCAGCAGACCAAGGTCTGCCATCAGATCGATCGTTGACTTTGTTACTTTTGTTCTCTGACGAAAATCATCTTTAGATAAAAACTTCCCGTTTTTTGCTGCTTCCGCAACTGCTATTGCTGCATTGTCTCCCATACCTTCAATCGTATTTAACGCCGGCATAAGTTTTCCATCGATGATCTGGAAACGATCCGGCAATGCCCGATAAATATCAATCGGCATAAACTCAAATCCTCTTGCATACATTTCCTGAACGATTCGCATGTCGCGGTAAACATCCTGCTCTTTTTTGGAAAGTGAATCTTTTCTTCTTGTATAGTCTTTGTAAAAATATTCCAGGCGGTCTTTTCCCTGACACATGATCTCGTAATTAAATCCTGTTGCACGGATGGAAAAGTATGCCGCATAATAAGCCAGCGGATAAAACACTTTACAATACGCAATCCGCCATGCCATCATAACATAGGCTGCCGCATGTGCTTTCGGGAACATGTACTTAATCTTAAGACAGGAATCAATATACCATTCCGGCACATCATGTGCACGCATTTCTTCTTTCCACTCATCCTTCAGCCCTTTTCCTTTTCGGACGGACTCCATGATCGTAAAGGACTGCTCACTGTCAAGTCCCATGCCGATCAGATAAATCATAATATCATCACGGGTACAAATAGCTGTTGAAATCGTTGCTATTCCCTGTTCGATCAGCGTCTGTGCGTTTCCAAGCCATACGTCTGTACCATGTGAAAGTCCCGAAATCCGGATCAGATCTGAAAACTCGGTTGGTTTTGCATCAATAACCATCTGCATCGCAAAGTCTGTTCCAAACTCAGGGATTCCGAGGCATCCAAGTGGGATTCCATTGATATCCTCCGGTTCCACACCTAGTGCTGAGGTATTCATAAACAACGACATGACGGTCTGATCGTCAAGCGGGATTGCCTGTGGATCAAGTCCTGTCAGATCCTGCAGCATTCGGATCATGGTCGGATCATCATGACCTAAAATGTCAAGTTTTAACAGATTATGGTCAATCGAATGGTAATCAAAATGCGTTGTGATCGTTGCAGTTGTCATATCGTTTGCCGGATGCTGCACCGGTGTAAAGGTATTGATCTCTTCCCCTACAGGAAGTACAACGATTCCTCCCGGATGCTGGCCGGTTGTCCTGCGGACTCCGACACAACCTTGTACAATACGGTCAATCTCACAGTTTCTCTTATGGATACCTCGTTCTTCATAATAATTCTTAATATATCCAAATGCTGTTTTATCCGCCAGAGTACCGATCGTTCCGGCACGGAATGTCTGTCCATAACCAAAAATAACCTCACAATAGGCGTGTGCTTTACTCTGATATTCACCGGAGAAGTTAAGGTCAATATCCGGCTCTTTATTTCCTTTAAATCCAAGGAATGTCTCAAACGGAATATCAAAGCCATCTTTTACCAGTTTCTTACCACAGACAGGGCAGATCTTATCCGGCATATCGCACCCACTCCGTCCGGAAAAAGCTTTCACCTCCGGAGAATCAAAATCACTGTATTTGCAGTATTCACAACGGTAATGTGCCTGCAGGGGATTTACTTCTGTGATACCTGACATCGTAGCTGCAAAGGAGGATCCTACCGATCCTCGTGAGCCAACCAGATATCCGTCTTCGTTTGATTTCCACACAAGCTTCTGTGCAATAATATACATTACGGCATATCCATTGGAAATGATCGAATTCAGCTCACGGTCCAGACGTTCCTTTACAATTGACGGAAGTTCTTCTCCGTACATGCTGTGTGCCTTATTATAGCAGATATCACGCAGCATCTGATCTGAGTTTTCGATAAACGGAGGACATTTATCCGGTCTTACCGGTGCGATTTTCTCACACATGTCTGCAATTTTGTTTGGATTTGTAATAACAACCTCTTCTGCTTTGGCACTTCCGAGATACTCAAATTCTTTTAACATTTCATCTGTTGTGCGCAGATAAAGAGGTGCCTGTTCATCCGCATCTTTAAAGCCTTTTCCGGCCATAATGATCCGTCGGTAAACTTCATCTTCCGGGTCAAGGAAATGGACATCACAGGTTGCTACAACCAGTTTATTGAATTCCTCACCAAGCTTACAGATACGTCTGTTAATATCCTGCAGTTCTTCGATGGTGTTGACCGGCTCCTTCTCACTTCGAAGCATGAATTCGTTATTTCCAAGCGGCTGGATCTCCAGATAATCATAAAACTTCACCAGCCGTATGATCTCCTCCTGTGGTCTTCCTCCAACTATCGCACGATATAATTCTCCTGCTTCACATGCAGAACCAAGTAAAAGACCTTCTCTGTACTTTACAAATTCACTCTTTGGAACACGAGGCCTTTTATTATAATAAGTAAGATGTGACAGCGAAACCAGACGATACAGATTTATTCTTCCGATATCATTAGTCGCCAGTATGATTGCATGGTAAGTTGGCATCTTCATGACAGTTTCCGGTGAAGTAGATACCATCCGGTTCACATCATCAAGATTTTCCATACCGCGCTCTTTTAACATGGCAAGGAATTTCACAAAAATCTCGGCTGTACAGGCAGCATCGTCTACTGCCCTGTGATGATTCTCCAAAGAGACATTTAATGCCTTTGCCACTGTATCCAGTTTGAAACGGTTGAGGTTTGGCAACAGGATTCTGGCTAGCGCTACCGTATCAATGATCGTGAATTCTCTGTCAATCCCCTGATCCTTGCAGTTTTTCTTAATAAAACTCATGTCAAATTCTGCATTATGTGCAACCATGATCGCACCCTCACAGAATTGCATGAATTTCGGAAGGATCTCTTCAATCTTCGGTGCATCGATCACCATATCATCTTTAATGGACGTAAGCTCCTCGATACGGAATGGGATCGGCACCTCCGGGTTTACGAATGTGGAAAAACGATCTGTGATCTTTCCACCGGCAACTTTAACTGCTCCGATCTCAATGATCTTATTCTTGTCCGGACTGAATCCGGTTGTCTCGAGGTCAAATACCACATATGTTTCATCCAGGTTCTGCCCCTTTGAATCTGTGATGATATCCTTCAGGTCATCTACAAGGTACGCTTCCACTCCGTATATGACTTTAAAATCATCATCCGGACTCAGTGCATGGTTTGCATCCGGAAACGCCTGGACATCTCCATGATCTGTGATAGCAATTGCCTTATGTCCCCACTTCATAGCCCGTTTTACAATGTCCTTACACTCGGATACTCCGTCCATATCACTCATCTTAGTATGGCAGTGAAGCTCCACTCTTTTTTCAGGGCTTGTATCCATTCGCGTTGTTGTAAAATCGGATATTTTCTTTATACCGACAATTGATCCGATCGTCAACTCACTGTCGAACTTATCGATCGTTGTAACACCTCTGATTTTTAAGAAAGCTCCTTTTTTCAAATTTGCTAACAGTTCATCTCTGTCTTCGTTCCTTGTAAAAATCTTCAAAACAATGGAATCCGTAAAATCAGTAACCGACATGATGATGATCGTCTTTTCGTTTCGGATTTCCCTTGTCTCTACCGTCATCACCTTACAACGGATCGTTACTTCACCCATCTCGCCTACGATCTTCTCAAGTGGAATCGTCTCTCCATCTTCAATATCCCGGCCATAAATAACATCCGGATTATCCGATTTCCTTCCCCCTGCATCGTAGCGCTTTTTAAATTCTCTGCGTGGGCCATCATATGCTTTCTTTCCATCACCAGATGTATTTGAAGAAGACTTCATTCCGTTTCCTGCCGCAACAGCCGAATCGGTGCTGTCATTTGTATTGCTCCTGTCCCCGCCAGTCACAGCTTTGCTGCCTGATACAGACACAGATTGTTCTTCCGTCTTCGTATTCCTGCTTACAACAGCTGTTTCTCCATCTTCATTTTTCAAATTAATATTTTTTAAAATATTTTTTATTTCAAATTGTATCTGAAGATCACTGTTTTTCTTATACTTACTCTCTTTCGGTTCTTCAAACAAAAGTTCAACAATGAGATCCATTCCACAGCGCTCGCACACGACCTTTTCCAGAAATTCTACGATCTCATGGGAACGTGTCTGTGCGATGATCGTGTTCTCAAGTGTCAGTCGCAGATGTGTATCATCGGTAAACTCCATCTTAGACGCACGCAGCAGATTGTATTCCATCAGACTGTATGCTTTTAGTTCTTCCAAAATACTGTCCTTATACATATCTAACAGCGTACGTGCTGTATATTGTTCTGAAAGCTGATACTTTTCTATGATCTTAACCTGCATCTGTTTTCCGTGGAATATCTGTTCCTCGATCGTTCTTTCCAGCTGCAGGATCTGGTTTTTATGTATCAGATGTTTTCCAAGCACATAAATGCGGATGTGATCCTTTCCATGGTTCATTCCTACCCTGGTCACTTCCATCTCAGATAAAATTTTCTTCAGGTCTTCCTTCACTTCCAGTGTTGGAAATACATCAAAAAATAGCTTTGCCATAAAAACATTCCTTATTCATTCCAGTGTAACAATTCATAACGAAGTGCATCCAAAAGCTCTGCTTCCGGCACTTTTTTAAACACTTCACCATGTTTGATGATAAGCCCTTCTCCGATTCCTCCTGCAATTCCGATATCTGCTTCTTTTGCTTCTCCCGGTCCGTTGACTACACATCCCATCACAGCAACTTTGAGATCAAGAGGAATATCTGCAACCATATTTTCAACCTGATTAGCAAGTCCGATCAGATCGATCTGTGTTCTTCCACAGGTTGGACAGGATACCACTTCTATGCCACCTTTTCGAAGTCCCAGCGTTCTTAAAATCAGTTTGGCAGACTTGATCTCTTCTAACGGATCCCCTGTCAGGGAAACACGGATCGTATCACCGATTCCCTGATTCAGGATCAGGCCAAGTCCGATCGCTGATTTTATATTACCGCTTATAATTGTTCCTGCTTCTGTGATACCGACATGAAGCGGATGCTCTGTCTGCTTTGCGATCAGTTCATGTGCTTTCACACACATTAAAACATCGGAAGATTTAATACTGATAACAAGATTGTCATATCCCATGTCTTCGATCAGCTTTACTTTATCCAAAGCACTTTCTACGATTCCTTCCGCTGTTACACCATGGTATTTTTCAACAAGCTCCTTCTCAAGAGATCCGCTGTTCACACCAACCCGGATAGGAATATTTTTTTCTTTTGCTGCATCTATAACTGCTTTCACTCTGTCAGCATTTCCGATATTTCCAGGATTAATTCGGATTTTATCTGCACCATTTTCGATTGCTGCAATGGCAAGCCGGTAATCAAAGTGAATATCCGCAACAACCGGGATTGAAACCTGCTTTTTAATCTCACTTAATGCTTTTGCAGCTTCCATAGTAGGAACTGCACAACGTATAATGTCACATCCGGCCGCAGCAAGTTTGTTGATCTGTGCCACAGTTGCCTCAACATTCTCTGTTTTTGTATTAGTCATAGACTGGATCAGGATCGGATTTCCACCACCGATCACGCGGTTTCCAATATGAACTGTCTTCGTCATAGCCTTTCTCCCTTTCCTCAAATAAATAATTTTCTTATATCATTAAACATAATAAGGATCATCAATGCAAAAAGAAGCATGATCCCGACAAAATGCACCATACCTTCTTTTTCCGGATCCACTTTCTTTCCACGGACTGCCTCCACGATCAGGAACACAAGACGTCCTCCATCCAGTGCAGGAAGCGGCAAAAGATTCATGACACCAAGGTTTGCAGACAGCAATATGCTGATATAAAGCATCTGCAAAAACGCATAAAAATAGCCATAAGAAACACTTTCCTGATAGCTGTCACCAATAGCGTCGACAATACCTACTGGTCCGCTCATATCATTTACAGATACGCCTCCTGTAAATAAAAGTTTTAAGCTTCCGAGTGTTGAATATATCCAATACTCTACTTCATATGCACTATATTTTGCCAGCGTGAATACATTGTTTGTATCTTTCTCTCTTGCTGGCGATCCGACAAATCCGTAAAGATATCTTCCCAGCTCCTCATCGTATTTTGGTGTCAGTTCCGTTGTGTATTTCTTCCCATCTCTCTCGTAAGTAACTTTCACCGACTCTCCGGCATGATATGTGGAATAAGCACTGACTTCCCGGTAAAAGTGGATCGATTTGTTTCCCATTTTTAGAATGGTATCACCTGCCATAAGGCCGGCCTCTTCGGCTGCATATCCTTCGGTCACATCAGACAGCACCGGACGGTCATATCCGGTACAGCATATTAAAATAAAAGAAAAGAGAAATGCCATGATAAAATTAAACAGCGGTCCTGCTGCAACAACACTCATCCTTGCCCATACGGACTTATTGTTAAATGCTTTGTTGTCTGCACTCTCTGCATCTTCTCCTTCCATCATGCAGGCTCCTCCAAACGGGAGCAGTTTGACAGAATACTTGGTTTCTCCTTTCTGAATGCCAAAAAGTGTCGGTCCAAGTCCTAATGAAAATTCATTTACACGGATTCCATTCGCTTTTGCAAGCAAAAAATGTCCGAGTTCATGAAACAGAATAATAATACTGAATATAAGTAATGCGATAATAATTTTCATGTAAAAAGCCTTTCATGCAATATTTTTCCCGAAATGCAAGTTCTATTTTGCACTCATCTTTTTTTCAATAAACTCATAAGCAGCTGCTTCTGTCCCCAAAATCTCATCCACATCCGGATTTTCTATAAACTGTGCGTCATCCATGCATGCCTCGATCAGCTCTGTGATCATCGGATAAGTGATCTTACGATCCAGGAAAAGACTGACTGCCTTCTCATTGGCTGCATTATAAGCAGTCGGTATGTTGCCACCCTTTTTCATTGCTTCATACGCAAGATATAATCCTCTGAACGTATCCGTATCCGGCTTTTCAAAAGTCAGGCTTCCGATTTCAAACAGATCCAGTCTCTTGCCGGATAGATTCCTGCGTTCCGGATAATAAAGTGCATACTGGATCGGAAGTCTCATATCCGGAGTTCCAAGCTGGGCAATGACTGCCCCGTCCTGATATTCCACAGCCGAATGGATCACACTCTGCGGATGAACTACCACCTGTATCTGATCCAGTTCTACTCCGAACAGCCATTTGGCTTCCATAACTTCCAGTCCTTTATTCACAAGAGTAGAAGAATCAATTGTGATCTTTCTTCCCATGCTCCAGTTTGGATGTTTTAAAGCATCCTCTACCTGTATGTTTTTCAGATCTTCTGTCTTCTTTCCTCGAAATGGCCCGCCGGATGCTGTCAGTAAGATTTTGCTGATCTTATTATTTCCCGCTCCCTGCAAAGACTGGAAAATGGCACTGTGTTCACTGTCTACAGGAAGGATTGGAACCTGATATTCCTTAGCAAGCGGAATGATAAGATGTCCTGCTGTGACAAGTGTTTCTTTATTGGCAAGAGCAATTTTTTTACCTGCCCTGATCGCTGCTATCGTAGGTCTGATTCCGAGCATTCCAACGATCGCAGTCACTAAAATCTCACTTTCCGGAATTACAGACACCTCAAGAAGTCCTTCCATTCCAGATACGATCTTAATATTCAGATCTCTTGTATTGGTTCGAAGCTCCGATGCTTTTTTCTCATCCCACACGCTCACAAGTGACGGATGAAATTCTCTCATCTGCTCTTCCAGTAATTTGATATTACTACCTGCTGCAATTGCAACAACCTGGATATCTCCCTGTTCCCTGACAATATCAAGTGTCTGGGTACCAATCGATCCGGTAGAACCTAAAATCGCAATTTTCTTCATAATTTTATACTTTCCTTATTTTTTCTATTTTTCTTTTGATTTCCCAGGAAATATACCGCGGAATCAGTTTTTCTGCTTCCCTTACCGGATATTACAATTTAATAAAATTAACCGCAAGGAAATAAATGATCGGTGCTGTAAAAATCACACTGTCAAAACGATCCAGAATACCGCCATGTCCCGGGATCAGTTTTCCATAATCTTTGATTTCATAATTTCTTTTGATTGCAGATGCAGTCAGATCGCCTACCATTGAGATCAATGCTCCTGCTGCACTGATCGCAGCCATGATCCACACATGTGTCTGATTGATCTGCATGGCATCTTTAAAAATCATTCCATAGAGGACTGTAAGAAGTGCCGCTCCCACAACACCGCCAACTGCCCCTTCTATCGATTTCTTCGGACTGAGCTTTGGCGACATCTTATGTTTTCCGATCAGCATTCCCACACAATATGCACAGGTATCGCAACCCCAGGAACACAAAAAGATCAGCCATACAATATAAGCTCCCGCTTCGATCATTCGTGTCTGATAAACATAAGAAAGCATGACTGCCACATAAAACACTCCGAAAAATGCTGCAAGAACCTGTTCTGTCTTATACTTTGGATAGGTAAACACATAAGCAAACATCATAAGTATCAATGTGCCAAGAACAAAGATCATGATATCCGGCAGAAATCCAAAACGAAGATTTGCGTAATATATTGCTGCACAAAGATAACCTATGATTCCAACTGCTTCTTTTTCAATATGAAAAATACGATAAAGCTCAAACATTCCAATCCATGAAATGACCAGTGTGGAAACAAGCAATAAATCTCCACCTGTAATGATCAAAGCTAAAGCTATGATCACTAATACAATCCCGCTTAATAATCTTGTCTTAAACATTATTTTTCTCCATCCTCTTCTGACAGTGCTCCGAATCTGCGGTCACGTTTATTATATGCTTCTACTGCCTTTTTTAATTCTTCTTTATGGAAATCCGGCCACGGAACACTTGTAAAGTAGAATTCGCTGTACGCCAGCTGCCACAGCAGATAATTCGATAAACGCTGTTCTCCGCTTGTCCGGATCAAAAGATCCGGATCCGGTATTCCTTTTGTATCCAGATAGTCTGCGAAATGCTCCTCATCAATCTCTTCTTTGTGAAGCCTTCCGTTTTGCACATCATCAAACATTGCCCGCATTCCACGGATCATCTCATCACGGCTTCCATAATTAATCGCAATCTGCAGATTGAGTCCGTCATTATGTGCTGATGCTTCTTCCAGTTCTCTTATCTGCTGTTGGAACTTTTCACTCAGCCGGGTCGTATCACCGATGATGCGTACACGCATATTATTCTTATCCGCTGTCTTAATACAGTTTTTCAGATAGCTTTCTAAAAGCTTCATTAATGCAGCCACTTCCCCATCCGGTCTGTTCCAGTTCTCTGTTGAGAACGCGTACAATGTCAGATATTTTATCCCCATATCGTGTGCTGCCTTACAGACTGTTTCGACATTCTTAGCACCTGCTGTATGTCCATAATTTCTTGGCATGCCTTTACTCTTAGCCCATCTGCCATTTCCATCTAATATAATTGCAACATGCTGTGGAATTTTCATTTTTCGCACGCACCTCTTTCTTTTATTTTCAGCTGATATTTTATTATGAAAATGAGGACACGATCTCTCATGTCCCCACCCTTCCCTGTTTCTGTGATCTGGTCACAGAACACAGTCTGCATCAATTTATACTGTCATGATCTCTTTTGTCTTAACTTCCACCGCTTCATCAACAGATGCAATATATTTATCTGTCATCTTCTGTGCTTTTTCTTCTAATCCCTTGATCTCGTCTTCAGAGATATCTTCTTTTGCAAGCTTCTTGAAAGTATCGTTTGCATCACGACGGATATTGCGGATTGCAACCTTTGCATTCTCGCCCTTTTTCTTAACCTCTTTTGCGAGGTCTTTACGTCTTTCCTCTGTAAGTTCAGGGAATAACAGACGGATTGTCTTTCCATCATTTGTTGGATTGATTCCAAGATCGGATGTCATAATGACTTTCTCGATCTCTTTCACCATAGAGCCTTCCCATGGCTGGATCTGGATCATTCTTGGTTCCGGAACACTTACGTTCGCTACCTGCTGGATTGGTGTTGGTGTTCCATAATAATCTACTCTTAATTTATCAAGCACATGTGGATTGGCACGTCCTGCACGGATGCTGCCGAACTCCTCTGCCAGATTGTTCATTGTTTTCTGCATTTTCTCATCAAACTGCACTAATCTCTCGTCCATATAGTCCTCCTATTTATACGGTAACCTTCGTTCCGTTGAATTCACCACTCATTGCCTTTACAATGCTGTTCTCTTCGTTCAATCCGAATACAAACATCGGCATCTTATTCTCCATACACATAATGGATGCTGTAAGGTCTACTACTGCAAGCTTCTTATCAATTACTTCCTGGATAGATACCTCATCATACTTCTTAGCTTCCGGATTCACCTTCGGATCACTGTCATATACTCCGTCGATTGCCTTCGCAAGATAAATCCCCTCTGCTTCCATCTCGATCGCACGTAACACGATTCCTGTATCTGTAGAGAAGTAAGGATGTCCTGTTCCTCCTGCGAAGAATACGATCTTCCCTTCGGCAAAAGCCTTGTTTGCTTCATCCTTAGAAAAAAGCTTTGTCATGCTTCCGCATGTAAACGGAGTAAAGATCTCAGTCTCCATTCCAACTGAACGGAAAATCTCTGATACATAGATGCAGTTCATAATTGTTGCCAGCATACCAATCTGGTCTGCCTTCGGTCTGTCTATTGTCTCAGATGTTCTTCCTCTCCAGAAGTTACCACCACCGATAACGATTCCGATCTGGATACCCTTATCCGAAATCTGCTTAACCTGCTTTGCAACTTCTGTTACGGTCGGTTCATCAAAACCAGTGTGTTTCTCACCTGCTAATGCTTCCCCGCTTAACTTCAAAAAAACTCGATTCATCTGTTTTCTGACTTCCTTTCGCATTTTACATCTGTGCCTGCTCTCACACGCAGACCACTATATCTTATATATTACTACATCAGATAGTATGTTCGCAACTTGATTTTACAAAATAATAAAAGATAATTTTTCCTTAAGTTTTCATAAATAAAAAATCATCTTTTGCCTGACGCAAAAAAACCTTGAATCATCCCATTTTCATAGGAAATTCAAGGTTTTTCATTGATTTACATGATAAAATTACGGTTCAAATTCTTATGCGAACTGTAAGATTATGCGTTCATCTGAGCTGCAACTTCAGCTGCAAAGTCTTCCTGTTTCTTTTCGATACCTTCACCAGTCTCGAAACGAACGAATCTCTTAACACTTACAGTAGCTCCAACTTCTTTGGAAACTTCTTCTAAGTATTTTGCAACTGTCTGTTTTCCGTCTTCTGCTTTAACGTATACCTGATCTACTAAGCAGATTTCTTTTAATTCTTTGTTTACACGTCCTTCGATCATACCATTGATAACTTTCTCTGGTTTCTGGGACTCTTTTGGATCGTTCATGATCTGAGCTAAAAGGATCTCTTTCTCATGTGCGATATACTCTTCGCTGATCTCATCTCTTGAAACATATTTTGGATTTAAAGCTGCGATCTGCATTGCAAGGTTTGTTAAAGCTTCTTTTACAGTATCGTTTACAACTGCTGTTTCTGCTTCAACGATAACACCGATTCTTCCGCCGCCGTGTACGTAAGATACAACGCATCCGTTCTCAGCTACAACTTTTTCAAATCTACGGATCTTAAGGTTCTCTCCGATTACTGCAACTTTCTCTACAAGAGCATCTTTTACAGTTTTGGATGGATCCTCGTTCCATTTTTCTTCCATGAATGTATCCATATCTGCTGCTTCAGAATTAACTGCCTGATTTGCAACAGCTTTAACGAACTGCTGGAATGTCTCGTTTTTAGCAACGAAGTCTGTCTCAGAGTTAACTTCAACAACTGCTGCTGTCTTGTCGTCTTTAACGACTACAGTACAAAGACCTTCTGCTGCAATTCTGCTTGCTTTCTTCTCAGCTTTTGCCTGTCCGTTTTTTCTTAAGTATTCAACAGCTTCATCCATGTTTCCGTCTGTTTCACCTAAAGCTTTTTTACAATCCATCATTCCTGCGCCTGTTAATTCACGCAGTTCTTTTACCATAGCTGCTGTAATAGCCATTCTCGTATCCTCCATTATGAATAAGTGTTTTCTTAACTGTCCAAACAGATCAGACAGTCTTTTTTAAAAAATATACTGCCCATGAAAGGCATGGACAGTATATTGCAGGTTCATTCTTATGCTTCTGCTTCTTCTGTAACAACAGCTTCTTCAACTGCTTCTTCTAAAGCTTCTGCGCCCTGATTTGCTTCAATAACAGCGTCTGCCATTTTAGAAACGATTAATTTCACAGCTCTGATCGCATCATCGTTACCAGGAATTACGTAATCTAATTCTTCTGGATCACAGTTTGTATCAGCGATACCGATTAATGTGATTCCTAATGTATGAGCTTCCTGTACGCAGATTTTCTCTTTCTTAGGATCTACGATAAAGATTGCATCTGGGATCTTCTTCATTTCCTTGATACCACCAAGGTTCTTCTCTAATTTCTCCCATTCTTTCTTAAGAGCGATAACTTCCTTCTTAGGTAATACTTCGAATGTACCATCAGCTGCCATTGTCTCGATCTCTTTTAATCTTGCAATACGGCTCTGGATAGTCTTGAAGTTTGTTAACATACCACCTAACCATCTCTCGTTTACATAGAACATTCCGCAACGCTCTGCTTCAGATTTGATAGCATCCTGTGCCTGTTTCTTTGTTCCTACGAAAAGAATTGTACCACCTTCAGCAGCGATATCAGAAATAGCTTTGTAAGCTTCATCTACTTTACCTACAGATTTCTGTAAGTCGATGATGTAGATACCATTTCTCTCTGTGTAGATGTATGGAGCCATTTTAGGATTCCATCTTCTTGTCTGAT
>CAKQXQ010000040.1 GCA_934292805.1 uncultured Roseburia sp.
TGCCGCTTTGACTGGAAGGATCAGATGTTTTTTGCATCCGTGATCTGCTTTGGAAAATAAAGGTTTTTGATTGTTTTTGCTATTTGGTCAGAACTGAAACAAAGTGAAATCTCTGATCCATCCGCTCACCGATGAATCCGATCACTTTTCCCATTGTAAAAGCAGCAAGAACCGTTCCGATTCCAAGTCCGTCCAGATGTCCGAGAAAAGCAAATGTGAGCACTGCTGTCGTAGTAAGACAGATCACATCATAGCCGATCTTAATTCTGGAATAACGCACTCCTGTGATCTTGGAAAGTTCTCTCGGAAACAGATCCGTCGGGATGATCGGCAGTCCGCAACGGTTGGAAAATGCAATTCCAATGCAAATCAGCAGATAGCTGATCACAAAATACAGCACGCAGAATCCAAGAGACTTTGGCAGAATATTGATCCACGCTTCATGCACATCCAAAAGCTCACTGAATGCAAAGCCAACCACAAAGCTGAAAAGATAAGATGGTACAAATTTTTTACGCATGATCATCAGGCTTAAGATCAGACATGCCTGAAAAATGTAGGTCCATGTTCCGAGAGATACAATGGGTGCAACCTCTGAAAATGCATATGGCACACTGGAAATTGCTGAGATCCCGGCACCGGAATATAACATCAATACAACACCGAAGCTATTTATGAGCACTGTGATTAAGAGTGCGATCTCTCCTCTGAAAATCTTTTTTTCATCTTCTTCATTACATACTTTTTCACTCATTTTCTGTAAATCCTTTCATAACGAAATCAGCATTTTTGTCATGAATCAATTTACTCCTATTTTTTATAAATAACAAGTGGTTAATTTTTTTGGATTCATAGTTTTTGTCTATTGTTTCATAAGTCAAATCTGGCATTGCTGCTCCCTGGCTTCCAGTTTCTCTGCCCTTTCGGGCACTTTTCTCCGATTTAGGCCTACTTTCCCGCTTCCCGCTGCCGGGTTTCTCTGCCCTTTCGGGCACTTTTGCCTGATTTAGGTCTACTTTTCCGCTTCCCGCTGCCGGGTTTCTCTGCCCTTTCGGGCACTTTTCTCTGATTTAGGCCTACTTCTCTGCTTCCCGGCTACTGTTTTCTCTGCCTTTTCGGGCACTTTTCTCCGATTTAGGTCTACTTTTCCGCTTCCCGGCTTCCAGTTTCTCTGCCCTTTCGGGCACTTTTTCCTGTTTTAGGCCTACTTTTCCGCTTCCCGGCTACTGGTTTCTCTGCCCTTTCGGGCACTTTTCTCTGATTTAGGCCTACTTCTCTGCTTCCCGCTGCCGGGTTTCTCTGCCCTTTCGGACATAATTATGCCCGAAAGGGCAGACTTTCTGATTCCAGCTTTCTTGAAAGTAAATCATGTCTATAATTTGATTGATTCCCAGATTTCATCATATCACTTGAGCAGCTTCAATGGGCATTTATACCGCCAAAGGCCATGTGCGATTTATACCGCCAAAAGTTATACTATTGACGCTGCTCAGGTGATATGAAATCTAACACCTCACAACACTTCTTTATCTCTCACCCTTGCAAAAAGAGATGTAAAAACTCACCCTCACAAAAGAGGGGATGTAAAAAACTCAACCGAGTTTTTTACATCCCCTTTTAAGAACATTTCACAGCACTTTAAAATTCTTCAACCATATTCTTATTTAAAATACTTCACACCGGATTCAAAGATCTTGATATCCTGCTCTCCATAGATGTTCATCGCAACACTTCTGTCACGTCTCTCGGAGTGAGCCATCTTGCCAAGTACACGGCCATCCGGGCTTGTGATACCTTCGATCGCCATGTAGGAACCGTTGACATTCCATTCTTCATCCATGGTCGGAACGCCGGCTTCATTCACATACTGGGTCGCAACCTGTCCGTTTGCAAAGAGCCTGTCTAACCACTCCTGTGGTGCTACGAAACGGCCTTCGCCATGGGAAGCCGGATTGCAATATACTTTTCCAAGCTCTGCACCCTGTAACCATGGGGACTTATTGGTAACAACTTTGGTATATACCATTTTGCTCACATGACGTCCGATGGTGTTGTATGTCAGAGTCGGTGACTCAGCTGACTGTGGACGGATCTCTCCGTAAGGAACTAATCCTAATTTGATGAGTGCCTGGAATCCGTTACAGATACCGAGTGCAAGTCCGTCTCTCTCATTTAACAGCTTCATAACTGCTTCTGTCATCTTTGCATTGCGGAATGCTGTTGCAAAGAATTTTGCAGATCCATCCGGTTCGTCACCGGCGGAGAATCCACCCGGGAACATGATGATCTGTGACTGTTCGATTGCTTTTACAAACTCATCTACAGATTCACGGATATCGTTTGCATTCATGTTTTTGAATACTTTTACGATCGTATTGGCACCTGCACGTTCAAATGCATCCGCACTGTCGTACTCGCAGTTAGTTCCCGGGAATACAGGGATGAATACAGTTGGCTTTGCCACTTTGTTTTTGCATACATAAATGCTATCTGCTTTGTATAATCCTGTTTTTACTTCGTCTTTATTCTCTGTTGCACGTGTTGGGAACACTTTCTCCAACGTAGCTGTCCATGCGTGTAAAGCTTCCTCCATGGAAATTCTCATGTCACCGTAAATAAAGCTTTCTTCTTCATTTACCCATCCAACAAGTGCCTCGCATCCTGCAAGTCCTGCTGCATCGAGTGCAGCCTTTACCTCTGCAACTTTTTCAGCCGGAACTTCCGCTACGATATTACCGAATCCCGGAGCAAATAATGTTTCTTTGGAAACATCTTCGTTTACTGTAACACCAAGCTTGTTACCGAATGCCATTTTGCTGACTGCTGCTGCAAGTCCTTTTCCGTCAAGTGCATAAGCGGATACGATCACGCCAGCCTGGATCAGTGCATGGATGGTATCGTATAATTTCATGACCTGTGCGTAATCCGGAAGGTCAAATTCATCTTTTTTAATTGTAAACAGTACTAACTGGTCTCCCACTGCTTTTAATTCCGGTGTGATGATATCTTTTTCTTTTGCGATATCCACAGCGAAAGAAACAAGTGTTGGTGGAACATCAATATCATTGAAGGTTCCGGACATGGAATCTTTTCCACCGATGGATGGAAGTCCGAAGCCGATCTGTGCATTGTAAGCACCGAGTAATGCTGCAAATGGCTGGCTCCAGCGTTTTGGATCCTCGCTCATTCTGCGGAAGTACTCCTGGAAAGTGAAACGTACTTTCTTGTAATCACCGCCTGCAGTTACGATTCTGGATAAGGATTCTAATACTGCGTAAACAGATCCGTGGTATGGGCTCCAGCTTGATAAGTATGGATCAAAACCATAAGACATCATGGTCACGGTGTCGCAGTCTCCCTTTGCAACCGGAAGCTTTGCAACCATGGACTGTGTCTCTGTGAGCTGGTATTTTCCACCGAATGGCATGTAAACGCTGTTCACACCGATGGAACCGTCGAACATCTCCACAAGACCTTTCTGGGAGCAGACATTTAAATCAGCCAGTTCTGTCATCCATGCAGCTTTCATATCATTTGCCGCAACTGCCTCTGCTACCTTTGGTGCTGCGATCTTTTTGAAATAATTTTCTTTTTCCTCAGGCATCTCAACTTCTACGTTGGTCTCCTGATGTGCACCGTTTGTATCTAAGAATGCTCTGGAAAGATTTACGATCTCTTTTCCTCTCCACTCTAATACAAGTCTTGGATCTTCTGTCACAACTGCAACTTCCACTGCTTCTAAGTTTTCCTCTGTTGCGTAGCCTAAGAAGGTCTGTACATCCTCCGGAGCTACAACAACTGCCATACGCTCCTGGGATTCAGAGATTGCAAGCTCTGTTCCGTCAAGTCCGGCGTATTTTTTCGGAACTTTATCTAAATTAATGCGAAGTCCGTCTGCTAATTCACCGATTGCTACAGACACACCGCCTGCACCGAAATCGTTACATTTTTTGATGATGTGGGCAACTTCCTCACGACGGAATAATCTCTGGATCTTACGCTCTGTCGGAGCATTACCTTTCTGTACTTCTGCACCGCAGACAGAAGTCGACTGTGTATTGTGTGCTTTGGATGAACCTGTTGCACCGCCGATACCGTCACGTCCGGTACGTCCTCCGAGTAAGATAATGATATCTCCCGGATCAGAAGTCAGTCTCTGAACTGCACGTCTTGGAGCAGCACCCATAACAGCACCAATCTCCATACGTTTTGCGACATAGTTTGGATGGTATACTTCTTTTACATAACCGGTTGCAAGTCCGATCTGGTTACCGTAGGAGCTGTAACCGTGAGCTGCCTCGCGGACAATTTTCTTCTGTGGAAGTTTTCCCGGTAACGTATCTTTCACAGATACAGTCGGGTCTGCTGCTCCTGTCACACGCATTGCCTGATATACATAGGTACGTCCTGACAACGGATCACGGATCGCACCACCGAGACAGGTAGCTGCACCACCGAATGGTTCAATCTCTGTTGGATGGTTATGTGTCTCATTTTTGAAGTTTACAAGCCATTCTTCTGTCTGTCCGTCCACTTCTACAGGAACTACGATAGAGCATGCGTTGATCTCATCGGATTCTTCCTGATCCTGTAATTTTCCTTCTTTTTTCAGACGTTTCATGGCAAGTAATGCGATATCCATTAAGCAGACAAACTTGTCGGAACGTCCTTCATAAAGATTTTTGAATGTATTCAAATAGTCATTGTAAGTCTCTTCGATCGGTTTTCTGTAAAATCCGTCATCAAACTTCACATCCTTTAACTCTGTGGAGAATGTTGTATGACGGCAGTGATCTGACCAGTATGTATCAAGAACACGGATCTCTGTTACGGATGGATCTCTGTGTTCTTCCTTTTTAAAGTAGTTCTGGATATGTAAGAAATCCTTGAATGTCATGGCAAGGTTTAAAGAACTGTAAAGCTCTTTTAACTGTGCTTCCGGCATATCTGCAAATCCCACAAAAGAGATCACATCTGCAGGATCTTCAAAATTCTGTACCAAAGTCTCCGGTTTCTCAAGACCTGTCTCTCTGGAATCAACCGGGTTGATGCAGTGATGCTTGATCGCCTCTAACTGCTCCTCTGTGATATCGCCTTCGATCACATAAGTAGTTGCAGTACGGATGACAGGTTCTTCCTCTTCATTTAATAATTTCACACACTGCTCAGCTGAGTCTGCTCTCTGGTCAAACTGTCCCGGTAAGTATTCTACGGAAAAAGTTTTTGCATTTCCAAGTTCGAACTCTTCTTCAAAAACCATATCTACCGGTGGCTCTGAGAAAACAGTTCCCAATGCTTTTTTGTATGTTTCCTCTGAAATATTCTCTATATCGTAACGAATCAGTTCACGTACACCTGTCACTGATGAAATTCCAAGATAGTTCTTGATCTCAGCCTGTAACTCTTTCGCTTTGACTGCAAAAGCCGGTTTCTTCTCTACATAAACTCTTCTTACATTGCTCATAAATATACCCTTTTCCTTTCGCGATGTGTTTGCTTTATCTTGCTGCCGGTCTGTATATTCATACATACCGGATATTGCCTTCCTAATTACTCGCAAATAGTATAACATATGGTATTAGATTAGCATAATTAATATATTTAATTTGTTTTATAAGTTTATTTAATATTTCTTATGACTGGTCATGCAGGAAATTATCATCATCTGTTTTCTCGCATCTTATTCCAATAACAATTCTCCATCACACCTGCACTATAACTATAAGAATTGATTGACACAATTATAAGTAGGTCTTATAATTGTGTCAGTATGATAATTAGATGTAAAAAATCTGCACTACGTCAGTTTTTTCTTTTCTGAAAGCAGATTATTTTATCCGATACTGTCCGGATTATCTGCTGATAATATTTTTACAATCAAAGAGAAAGGTTCTTTATCTATGGATATCAATTACGAATTATATAAAGTATTTTATTATGTAGCGACTTCCCTTAGTTTTTCCGAGGCAAGCAAGCAGCTGTACATCTCACAGTCTGCTGTCAGCCAGTCCATCAAGACTCTTGAGAAGAAATTAGAGCAGCCTCTTTTTATCCGCAGCACAAAAAAAGTCCAGCTTACACCGGCCGGAAAAGTGCTCTTAAAGCACATCGAACCTGCCATGAACTTAATCCAGCGCGGTGAGAACCAGTTACTGGATTCCGGAAGTCTTGGTCTTGGCCAGCTGCATATCGGTGCAAGTGACACGATCTGCCGTTACTTCCTTGTTCCTTATCTGAAGCAGTTCCACAAGAAGTTTCCAAATGTTCCAATCAAAGTAACCAACGCAACTTCTGTAAGCTGTGTGGATCTTTTAGAGCAGGGCAAAGTCGACCTGATCGTGACAAACTTCCCGAATGCCCACCTGAACCACTCTTATATAAGGAAGACTGTCTGCAAATTTACCGACGTTTTCATTGCAAACCCTGCCTATTTCAACCTGAAACAGCAGGAAATTCCATTCAGCGAACTGAAGCAATATCCGATCCTGATGCTTGACCGCAAGAGTACCACAAGTGAATTCCTGCACAATCTGTTTTTGCAGCATCAGCTGGAGCTGATCCCGGAAGTCGAGTTAAGCAGTAATGATCTTCTTATCGATCTTGCACGTATCGGGCTTGGTATTGCCTTCATTCCGGATTACTGCTTAAGCCGGGATTCCCAGGATCTGTATATCGTAAGAACAAAGGAAGTTCTTCCATCACGTCAGATGGTAGCCTCTGTCAATCCGACTTTACCGATCTCACAGTCCACTGAGGAATTTTTAAAACTGTTACCTGAAATCTGATTTTGATTTCATTTAACGTGAACGAAATTTTCCTGTTATCCGAGATATATTTTTACCATACCGGTAATTCTACTTCCACACCTTCTGATGCATCTGTAATTTCCAGTATTGCATTGGAAGGATCGGAAATCTGAACGGTTCTTTCATAACGGACAAATCCTGTTGTTGGCCGGTGCGATTTTTATTATGCCAGTCTTAATATTGTATTTAAAACTCTCTTTGCTGATACCTGAAGCTCCGCTCTTGTGATCGGATATCTTGCTTCTTTATTCTCCAGTGCATTCATCATATCGTCAAAATCAGCCTGCATACCCGGCATTGTAAGATCATTACCTGCATGAACACATCCGGATGCTGTTCCTGCTGCGTGCTTGTCCACTCTTCCAGCTGCCTGTGACATCATGCCTCCAACTGCATACCAGTCTGTCATAACAGTTCCTTCATATCCCCATTCATCACGGAGTACATAGGTCTGAATATCTTTGCTGTTGTTTGCATGCTCACCATTGATCAGATTGTAGGAGCTCATGACTGTTTCCGGTGCTGAGCCCTCGATACAGATCTCGAAATTTCTGAGATAGATCTCACGGAGTGCACGTTCTGAAACAATACTGTTCGATGCCATACGATTGGACTCCTGGTTGTTTAACGCATAATGCTTGATCGTTGTGCCACAGCCTTTGTGTGACTGTACTCCCAATGTGATCGCTGCTGCAATCTTTCCGCTGACAACCGGATCTTCTGATAAATACTCAAAATCTCTTCCGCAAAGTGGAGATCTCTGGATATTCATAGCAGGTGCAAGCCATAAATGCACACCAAACTGTTCCATTTCCTCTCCAACCATAGTTCCAAGCTCTTTGCACGCTTCTGTATTAAAACTTGAAGCAAGTGCGGTTCCGATCGGGATTGCAGTACAGTACATATAATTTACCTGTGCATCAAGTTCCTCCTGTGTTGGCTTCGGTGCCATAGATGCCATCATCTGAATCTGCTCCGGTTCCATGAATTCCATCATGCCGGCAAGCGGATTGTCCATTCCTTTTGCTTTTCCATCTACTATTTTATATTCTGTGCATACACGGATCCCTGCCGGTCCGTCTGCCATGGAAATTGTCGGTACACCCAGATTTTCCAGTCTCTGACAGGTTTCTCCTGCTGCTCCTGCAACACTTTTTGAAGATGCTCCGATTATAGATCCCATTCCCGTATTGTCTTCATGATAACCGATGCTTAAATATGCAAGCTGTTCATTTGTCAGATTTCCAACAAATTCATCTAAAGATGCCTTACCGTTTTTCACATCCTCAAATGTACATTCTTTTGTTTTTGGAATCTCAACAGGATCTTTTGAATAATTTACCTCAACTGTCTCGAATGCTTCTGCCTTCAGTTCATAGACCGGCACATCTGTGGTAACCGCTTCTTTTTCCGCTTCGATTTTAAATTCCGGAATTTCTGCACCCGGACAGATATGTCTGCATTTCTTTACTACTGCTGTTTCATCCAGCTTTAATCCTGCACAGATTTTTGTATCGGCAGAAGAGTTTCCGACACGTACCCAGTAAGTACCAGCTTCCAGTACATAGCTTGCACTTGCCTCATCAAAAGATGACATACCATTTGTCTTAAATGTAAGCGTCACTTCTTCGCTTTCACCAGGCTGTAATTCTTTTGTCTTTGCAAATGCTAAAAGATCCTGATATGGCTGGTCTAATTTTACGGATGGTTTGCTCACATAGACCTGTACAACTTCTTTTCCTGCATGTGCTCCTGTATTTTTTACCGGAACTTTTACAGTAACCTCTTTCTCATCTGCTTTTACTGCTGCATTTCCGATCTCGAATTCTGTATAAGATATACCATATCCAAATGGGAAAGTAGGAATCACTTTTGCAGTATCAAAGTAACGGTATCCTACATAGATTCCTTCGTGATAAACGGTATCATCCATATCTCCAAAGCCTTTTGTCGATGGATAGGTATCGATCGGTGCCCATGTCATTGCAAGCTTTCCGGACGGATTGCTTTTTCCTGTTAAAATATCTGCTAATACATCCCCCATCGGAGAACCAAGCTGTCCGAGCAATAAGATATTTTTCACATTTTTCACCGGTTCAAGATTCACCATGCCGCCAACATTTAATACAAGTACGAATTTCTCATATTTTTCACTGCAATATAAAATATCGCGGATCTCCGTCGCTGACAGATCGATATCTCCAGGTTCTATGGATCTGTCTGAGCCCTCTCCTGAATTTCTGGAAAGTACATACACTGCAAGATCACCTTCTGCTTTCATCTCCAGCTCATATTCCGGCTGAGGCATTGCTTTTCCCATTCCATACATCACAGCATTGATCCCGAGCTCTGCTGCTTCCTTTTTCACTCTCTCTACAAATGCAACATGTGCATCAGCCACTACTTTGTCATACGCATCCAGCCATTCTTTGGATGTGATCTCAAAGCCTGCATTTTCCATTCCTTCTTCAATTGTCACAAAATGACGTACATTGACATCACCGGATCCGGTACCGCCTTTGATCGTCTTTCTTGCTCCGCTTCCGTATAACGCAACCTTTCCGGGTGTTACCGGCAATGTTTTATCTTCTCTTTTCAGAAAAAGTGCACATTCTGGTGCCACTTTTCTTACCTGTGCAATGTGTTCTGTTTCAAATGGCTGTACAGCCGCATCTGTGATTCTTACCATTTTTTCTTTTCTCCTTTTTAATTTCTGATACTGTAATTTTAATAAATTATTTTGTATTATGTTTTAGATAATTCGTGATTTCTTTTGTTTTTTCGTTTATTTTATGATAAAATGTAACTATTCAGTACACTCACAGATACAAAAATTTCTATAAAATGGGAGAACGTTCTATGACCGTTTCAAATTATACGGACGAAGAAAAAAATCTGCATTTTTTATGTAAAACCTTGCATACTGTTACCGGAATCTCTATCTTCTTCCTTGATTCCGAATTCCATGCCATCTCCTGTCTGTCGAACTGGGAGAATCAGATGAAAAACTTCTTTTTTATGAATTGTCCTTATGATCTTGCTTCTATTGCAGACTCTGTAGATACCAGACCACTTTATTTTTCAGACTCCCTGCATTTAAACTGGATGATGATTCCGATTCCTGTCAGACACTCTTTTCTGATCCTTGGTCCTGTTTTTGAAACAGATATTACACCTGCCTTTTTCCAGAAAGAAATGGAATTCCGAAAGATGTCAGTTTCCTCGCAGATGCACTTCCTTAAAATGATGAACGATATTCCTGTTATCCCATACCTTCAGTTTACCAAATACATTTCCATGATTTATTATGGCATTTATGGAGAAATCCTGCCTACAGAACAAATCCTTAGAGGTATTTCTTCAAAAGAAAATAACCTGGCAGCAATTACTAATATTGTGTCAAAACCTGTTATGAATATTCCCGACTCCCATGGTTCCCGTATACTCGAAATGCTCATGTTAGAGAAGGTTCGCACCGGAAACCTTTCACTTTCCTCTCAATTTAAGGATACTTCATCAACGATAGTCGGCACTCTGTCAAATGGTGATCCTCTCCGTCAGGCAAAGAACTCTATCATTTCTCAAACAACGCTAGTAACAAGAGCTGCCGTCGAAGGTGGTATGGATGCAGAAACTGCCTACTCACTGAGCGACTTTTATATCCAGAAAATCGAGCTCTGCCAGCTGATTGACGATGTTTATGCTCTTTCTACCGAGATGTATCGCACCTTTGTCGAGCAGGTTCACAAAATCCGGACACTCGGTTATCGTCCGATCGTCGTATATATGTGTTCCTACATTGACCAGCATATTTTTGAGCCGGTCTCTCTGGAAGAAATTGCAGATAAGCTTGGTTATGATGCCTATTATCTGACAACCTTATTTAAAAAGGATACCGGAATGACAATGAAAGCCTATATCCTGGAACAAAAAATCGAACAGGCAAAAATCTTTCTTTCCACAACAAGGATGGAGATGCAGGAGATCAGTGACTGTCTTTCTTTCAAATCTCCATCTTATTTTTGTACACAATTTAAAAAAATCACCGGAGAATCCCCTCTTTCCTATCGGAAAAATGTTCATACTCCGGTGACATACTGATTACATTTTCTTTCCGGTTGCACAGATATCCTTCAGCACACACCTCTCACAATGAGGTGTCGTGCGTGCGGTACAGACATCCCTGCCGTGTTCAACCAGCCTGTGGCAGAAATCACTGCCTTCTTCCGGTGGAATGATCTTCCACAGTTCCATTTCCACTTTCTTTGGCTCTTTGATATCCTTCACAAGCCCCATACGGTTCACAAGACGGATACAGTGTGTGTCAGTCACGATCGCAGGTTTGCCGAATACATCCCCCATGATCAGATTGGCACTCTTTCTTCCGACTCCCGGAAGCTTTAACAGTTCATCAAAGTCATCTGGTACCTTTCCACCATACTGCTCTTTTAGTATTTTCATGCAGGCACTGATGTCCCTTGCCTTACTCCTGCCAAGACCACATGGGCGGACGATCTCTTCAATATCCGATACATCTGCTGCTGCAAGTGCATCCACATCCGGATACTTTTCATATAACTTTTCCACAACCACATTCACTCTTGCATCCGTACATTGTGCTGCCAGACGGACACTTACCAGAAGCTTCCATGCCTGATCGTATTCCAGGGTGCATCCTGCATCCGGGTATGCCTCTTTCAGACGCTTTATAATCTCTGCCGCCAACTGTTTTCTGGTCATCTCTTATTCCTCTTTCTCTGTATTATCCAAAATCTGCTCATCCTCCGGCAGTTCATTCTTTCTTTTTAGCTTTGAAAAAAATGTTTGCTTTTGTGTTTCTTTCTGCCCGGCTGCCTTCTGCTTATGTTTTTCTTCTTTCCTTTGGATCCGTAAAGCCTTTTTCTCTTCCTTCTGACGGATTTTCTGGCTCTTCTTTACCTGTCTTTTGGCAATTTTCTCCACTTCCGCAATCGAATCCTTCGCATCTTTTACACGCTTTTTGTCCGCCTTATAAGGATCGTACAGGAAAAATGCTGCTGTTGCGATAATCAGTACAACTACAATTCCTATTGCAAAATACGGAAGGAATAATTCATACTCCGGATATTCCAGTTCATAGCAGACAAATGCGGCCATCATAATTGGAAAAATAAGCAGATACAACACTTTACAGATTGCACTCAAAAATTTATTTCTCCATTTGTCCTGTGCCAGCAATGCTCCTTCTACTCCGGCACATGCGATCATGAAAAGGCAGACCTGCGAATCCGGTCCGTGCAATACGCCGCAGATTACGATCATAACTACGGATAATAAAAACAAGGAAAATGCACATCCCTGATAATATGCATTTTTGTACTCACGGATTCCTTTTAACTTGTCCTCCGTGACACCATTCATTTCATAAATCTGTGTATTCATTTTCTGCTGGAATTCCTGATTGAACTTCCGGCTCTCTGTAGTGCGGTTCAGATTCTCATTAATATCTTCATTTAAGCTGTCGATAACCTTCTGTTCCTCGAACATCTGCTCTAAGATAGCATCTTCCGCTTCTCTCTGTCTTCTGATCTGATCTCTGATCCATTCGGATTTTTTTATCCGCATGCTTTCATTCAAGTTCACGCTGGTTTCCGTATTCTGAACGATCTTCGTTTCTGTGCTGTTTTCTATTTTTGTATTTTCTGACTCTGCGGTGCTGTTTTCTTTTTCTGTATTTTCTGACTCTGCGGTACTGTTTTCTTTTTCCGTACGATCCTGTTCTGCGGTGCTGCCTTCTGCTTCCGTATGATCCTGCTCTGTGGTGCTGCCTTCTGCTTCCGTATGATCCTGTTCTGTGGTGCTGCTTTCCGCTTCCGTATTGTTCTGCTCTGCAGTACTGCTTTCCGCTTCCAAATTATCAACGATTTCCGGCTCCTTTATGCCGGTCTCATTCTCTTTTATTCTTTCCTGTTCTTCCATACGTTCACACTTTCTCTTTTGTTCCTGTTCACGGTAACTCGTTTCCTGTCATCTCTTTGCTCTTCCAGAATTGCTCCAGATAGCTTTCGACACTGTCGATCGAACAACTCTTCCGGTTCTCCCATTCTTTCGGAAATAACTTCCGGTAGTCGCTCTGCATAAAACGTTCATCCAGAAGCTCGATCACCCCGATGTCTTCCACTGTTCGGATCACGCGGCCTGCAGCCTGTAAAACCTTGTTCATTCCGGGATAGCGGTAAGCATAGTCAAAGCCTTCTCCTGATCTTTTGTCATAATAGTTCATAAGAATTTCCCGCTCATTACTGATCTGTGGAATACCGGTTCCTACAATGATCGCACCAATCAGCTGTTCCTTTTTCAGATCGATCCCTTCACCGAAAATTCCTCCCATCACACAAAAAGCGATCAGTGTTTTCCCACGCTCCCTGCAAAACTCGCCGAGGAACTCCTCCCGTTCCGCTTCTTTCATGCCGCTTTGCTGTATGATGCATTCCATTTTGTCATCGTTCAACTCCCAAAACACTTCATAGACCTGCTGCATCATTTTATAAGAAGGGAAAAATACCATATAATTTCCCTGTTTTGCCTGTCCTGTCTTTAAAATATACCGGGCGATTTTTTCAAACTCGCCTGGCGTCCTTCTTGTATACCTGCTGCTCACATCATTACCTAATAGTAAAAGGCTTTGTTCCTCTTCAAATGCCGTTTCCGCATAAACAGCATAATTATCCTTTTTCGTTGACAAAAGGCTTTTATAATAATTGATCGGCAGAAAAGTAGCAGAAAAGAAAACTGCTGCATTTCCCCTGTCGATGCACTCCTGCAGATTGGCTGACGGATCCACACAATAAAGCTTCATCTTAAACCTGCCGTCCTCTGCCAGTTCTGTGTAGATCACATAATGCTCATCCACACGCTCATAAATATTTATAAAATTTCGAATTGAAAAATAAAAATCACTGACTTCCTTTCGTTCCGGGAAATCCGCACTCCGCTGCAAAAACTCATCCAGATCAGATGCAAGCCTCATCAGATAAAAAATCAGATTGCCCACATCCTCATAAATACAGTATTTTTCGCACTCTCTTTTATAATCCAATAGTATTTTATTGCATTTCTTAAAGTCATCTTCCATCCTTGTCGTAAAACGACGAACGATCTTCTTCACCGCAAGAAAGTCTTCTTTGTAAATCTCTGCACTGTACATTTCCCTGCTGCGTTCTACCAGGTTATGTGCCTCATCCACAAGGAAAAGATAATCTCCCCTGGTTCCTTCTGCGAAAAACCGTTTCAGATAAACATTCGGGTCAAATACATAATTATAATCACAGATAATATTATCCGCCCAGGATGCCACATCCAGACTCATCTCAAACGGACACACCTGATATTCCCTTGCCTGCTCAAGCAATACTTCTCTTGTAAAAATATCTTCTTTTTGCAACAGGCCAAATACCGCGTCATTCACTCTGTCAAAGTGTCCCTTGGCATATGGGCAATGATCCGGATTGCATTCCATCTCATCACACAGGCACATCTTTTCTTTTGCAGTGATCTGGATGACTTTCGCCTGGTATCCGTCTTTTCTGAGTACCTCAAAAGCTTCCCTTGCGACAGTCCCGGTGATCGTCTTCGCAGTCAGATAGAAAATCCGGTCTCCAAGATTCTCACCAACTGCTTTCACTGCCGGAAATACGGTCGAGATTGTCTTGCCAACACCGGTAGGAGCCTGAATAAACAGGTTCTTTTTCCGTTGTATCGTACGATATACTCCTGTCACAAGATCTCTCTGCCCTCTTCGGTATGGAAACGGGAATTCCAGCTTCTTTATCGACTGCTGTCTCAATCTCTTCCATGCATACTGAAAATCCGCCCATTTCTTATATGCTTCGATCAGTCCTTCAAACCATTCCTGCAGACTCTCAAATGAAAAATCCTCATGAAAATACTTTACTTCTTCTGTATCGAGGTTCACATATGTCATCTGTATCCGGATCTGTGCTATGTCATGCTGCAGTGCAAATATATAGGCATAACACATTGCCTGTGCCTTATGCACTCTCACAGGTTCCGTAAGATGCTCCAGCTTCATATAGACACCTTTGATCTCATCGATCATGACATCCATATCCGGTTCTATCTCCATTGTGTGAAAATTATCCGAAAAATTAACCTCTCTCCCTGATCTGGAAGAAATCTGTATACCATCTGCACGTCCTTCCAGAAAGATATCATAATTCTCTTCCGTGATCACAAGACGAAGCGGCACCTCTGCATGATAATCACTCCCCTGACGCTTCTGGATCTTCCGATGCATTCTGCTTCCTTCCAGCATTGCTTCCGGCGAAACAGACTGCCTGTGGCGGTTATCAATGTCACCTTCCCGCAGTAAAAATTCAACCAGATTCCTCACCGAAATCCGGATCCTGCTTCTCTCCTGTTCAGTTGTCTTTTCCTTCTTATCCTCTGATCTTTCTTTACCCATACCGACATTATATCCCATCAGGTCAAAGAAAAAAAGACCATTCACATTGCAATTGGCAAATCTGTATTAAGATCTCCCTGCAATCCGAATGGTCTTTTCCTTTTTATCCTATGTTATTTGTTATGCAACTGCATATTTTCTGACAACGTTCTCGAATCCTTCATCCTGTCCGTAATATTTGATCACTACATCCTTGCAGATTCCAAGATATAACATTCCAAGCAAAGACTTTGCGTCAATTACTGCACGGTTATAACAAGCATCAATATCAAAATCACATCTTCCGGCAGCATTTACAAAATCTTTTACTTCATCCGTGTCAGTCAATCTGATTTTTCTTTCAATCATTTTTTTCGCCCTTTCTCTGATAAAAGATTATCTTTTGTTTACAGTGATGGATTATGCCATCTTTTATTTATTTTGTCAATACGTCAAATTCCGTCATTATCCGTCACACTTCGTCGCTTTTTTCTGATTTTCTCTTCATTTTTTATCAATATCTGACTGATCTGCTAGGATTTTAACTTCAACACTGAAATCACTGGATATTTTAACAGGAACTGCTTTTATTTTTTACAATTTTTATACACATTTCACATAATTTTCAGCGTTTTTCTCGTTTTTAAATTTTTTTCGCTTTAAATTTTTTTCTATTGAAGGCTGCATTTTTTTGATTGAAAGAAATCTGCCTTTTGCCATCAAAGGCAGAACATGTTATATTTAAAATGTTTCCCGGTATTATTTCACTTCATTATGGAGATATTATGTTGATTTTAAAAGGATTTAAGCGTTTTTTTGCAGATCTGCATCATAACCGTACCACACTTTTTGCTATTATCCTATACATTAGTATTGCACAGTTCCTCTTTCACTCTGTCTGTCCGATCGCGATTGTTTTCGGATTTCCCTGTCCTGCCTGTGGTCTTACCCGTGCCGGGATCTGCTTTTTGACAGGACACTTTCGTGCTGCATTTCATATGAACCCATGTATTTATCTTGTGATACCGTATTTTCTTTATCTCTGGACATTCAGATACATTTTTGAAAAAAAGCCTCCTCACCTGACACTGCTTACTGTTTCACTCGGTGTTATGGTACTTGGCATTTATATTCTGCGGATTCTTACAGATACACTTCCTTCGCTGCCTGCAAGAAGATTTCCTTTTCTGTAACGTTTCCGATGTAAAAAAGAATCTCGCCTTACAGTGCTTCAATCACAATATGCGACATGACAAAATCCCTGATAATCTAAATTATCTCAGATTATCAGGGATTCATGATTCTTCTGCTTATGCAAGATTATTCAATTCGTTCTGCATCAACGCTTCTGCAACAATACCTACTCCGATCAGGCATAAAATCAAGTATAAAATACCACTATTGCTTGATGGAATACCTCTGTCAGTTTTTGCCTTGTCGATCTTCTCTCCCTGCTTATAAGCCCAATATAAACCGTAAATGTTGCAGGTAACCAGACTTAAGAGAAAAGCAACTCCACCGGATGTTGCATTCTGTGCATTCGATACTGTATTGGTATCATTGGAAAGTACGATAAACCAATAAATGCCATAGATACCGCATGTTACAATGGATAAAATAATACATACTGCAATGTTTCTCTGTTGAATCATAGCTAAGCCCTCCTGACTGTTTTCTACTATTTCATTGTAGATAATTTGTGCTGCCATGTCAACTGATTACTGCATTTGAGCTTAACATTTGATTGTTGCATTTAGGCTTAGCATTTGAACGAAATCAGACCTTTTTTAACTTCTGCTTTTTTTGAAGTATACTGCTGTTCCAAGTGCCCCTGCACAGCTTGTTGATAAGATTGCAAGCCAAAGTACGAGATTGCTGCTGTCACCTGTCTTAGGACTTGAAACTGTGATATTTGAAGCTACGATTCCGTATTGGCTTAAATGACTTGTTTCAAATACAAGATAACCATCCTCCACCGTCGCAGGTATTGTTTCTTTTATCTCATCATCCAGAATATAAACGACCTCGTATTTTTTATATCCCTTTAATTCCTCAGGCAGTGCGATTCTGATCTTCATTTTTGTATCGCTGATCTTTACAACATTATTTCCATCCATCACATTAATGTCTGCTATAAATTTAACATTTTTATCTGCCAGCTCTTTTTTGATATCTACTTTCTGAATCATTAATGTGAATTTTTTCTGTATTCCGTTTGCAAATTCAATGATTGCATTTGTTTCCCCGGTGCTTTGGATTTTATCTGTCATGTCTGCCACAGGCTGTGATGTAGTAACAGGCTGATTAGCTTCTGTCTGTGCAGGCTGTGATGATTCTGCAGGCTGTGGTGAAACTCCCGGCTGATCTGATTCTGCCGGTGCCGCTGGCTTACCTGATTCTTCCGGTGTATCTGCATTTTTCATCCAGGATGCATATAAAGTCAGATTTTTGTATATTTCATAACCATTGACTTCTAATATTGTATCTGCATTTATTCCGGCTTTTTCGCTGTTTTCTTTCTTCCAAAGCCGCCAATACAAATATTTAAAGTGTTTACCCTTTCCGTCAGTTTTCGTATTCCATCCGGTAAAGGTATATCCTTCTCTCACCGGAGTATACGGTAAAAGAGACATAGATGTTCCGGAATCCGCTCCGCCTAAGTAGTCATACTTTTCAGATGCTTTTCCATCGATCGTACCACCATTGGCATCTAAAATGAGCACTCTGCCATCACCTGCAAAAGTATCTTTTGTATAGGTAGCAGTCACATTCACTGCATCACTTTCTGCGAAAGCACCTGCGTCAATGGATGTTACAAAATCTCCATTCAAATCCCATCCTCTAAAAGTACAGCCTTCTCTTACCGGTACATAATTGGTCAGATCCATTGTCTGGAATTCAGAGCTTTTGGTTGTTAATCTAAGATTTGATTTACCATTTATCGTTCCGGCAAAAGGATCCATTGTCACATAAAATGTCCCCGTTCCTCTTAACGGTTTGTCCGAAAATTTTGCCCAAAGGGAAAGACCATTCGTATAAAATACTTCATCGCCTGAGCCAAACCATACGGAACCATTCTGCTTAAAATCTGCCAGATTCAATACTTCATCCGCTTTTACATCACCATTCGATTCTTTTGTCCAATATAAAAATTCAGTCTGCCCATTAAAAGGAATGATTCCGTCCGTAAGTTCAGACAAATTGACGGTTGTTTCACCATCTGCAACATCGAACTTTATAACTTTTCCATGCTCTCCGTCAATGTCACCTTCCATGACATTCAATATCAATGCGTATTTACCATCATCACTGATCGTGGCTGCCTTCACCGTTGTCCTTGACATTATAATTCCTGAGATACTGAATACTGCGGCAAGCAGCATCAAAAATATGGTTTTGATTTTCAGCCCGGCTTTCCTTCTTGTTTCGTTTTGCAACTTTTGCATAGTGACTCCTCCTCCATTTTTTTAGCTTCTTAAACAGATTTTCGTGGCTTTGCTTCTCAGCGAAACATTTACTCGTATCCACGCAAATGCCTGCTTTCTTATATTTATTATAATAAAAAAAAGAAAAAATGGAATATGAAAAGTCCGCCATTCTGGCAAAAATCCGGTGGCGGATATCCGCCATTTTATGAAAATGTGGAAAAACTATGGGATCGGCTAATTTACAGAAACAAAAAAGTGCTGAAATCTTGATTTACAAGCATTTCAACACTTTGTATAGCAGGGGATGAGAGAATCGAACTCCCACCAAAAGTTTTGGAGACTCCTATCATACCATTTGACCAATCCCCTATATATTACAGTCTCATCTGAAACTATTAATATCATAACCTACTTTATTTAATTTTTCAAGTGTACATTCAAAACTTCATACAGATTCCGAGTTTTTTGGTCAAGCCTTCGACCGATTAGTAACAGTCAGCTCCACACATTACTGTGCTTCCACCTCTGCCCTATCTACCTTGTCGTCTTCAAGGGGTCTTATTCACTTATGTGAGGGATATCTCATCTTGAGGGGGGCTTCACGCTTAGATGCCTTCAGCGTTTATCCCTTCCGGACTTG
>CAKQXQ010000041.1 GCA_934292805.1 uncultured Roseburia sp.
AGTCGGAATGACGTGATTCGAACACGCGACCTCTTCGTCCCGAACGAAGCGCTCTACCAAGCTGAGCCACATTCCGTTATTACTGTCTTTGGAAATCGTACTTATGAATGATAACACAGTTTGCAAGAATTGTCTACTAAAAAATGAAAAAAATCCGGTGTAAATCGGTCATTACTTTACTTTTGGAGCAGAATATGGTATTTTTTGATAAGCGGAATATAAGTCAATCTGCAGATTGCAGATTGTGACCACGCAGAACGATAAGAATACAAAACAGTCTGAGGAAAAGGAGTATTTATGGGAAGAGATGTCATTATTGCCTGTGATTTTAACAGCAAGGAAGAAGTAGTGAATTTTTTAAGCAAATTTCAGGATGAGAAGCCATTCGTAAAAATCGGAATGGAACTTTTTTATGCAGAAGGTCCGGAAATCGTAAGAACGATCAAGAAGATGGGGCATAAGATTTTCCTTGATTTAAAATTACATGATATTCCAAATACTGTAAGAAAATCAATGTCTGTATTATCAGGACTGGATGTTGACATGTGCAACGTTCATGCGGCAGGAACCAAAGCAATGATGTCTGCAGCAATCGA
Source organism: uncultured Roseburia sp. (assembly GCA_934292805.1). Classification (GTDB taxonomy): domain Bacteria; phylum Bacillota; class Clostridia; order Lachnospirales; family Lachnospiraceae; genus Roseburia. The sequence goes on from CAKQXQ010000041.1 coordinate 597, forward strand.
AGGACTTACAAGAGCAGATGGAACAAGACCTTTACTGATCGCAGTAACACAGCTTACATCTACAAGTGAAGAAGTAATGCAGGAAGAATTATGGATCAACAAACCGATCGATGAGACTGTTATGCATTATGCAAAGAATACAATGGAAGCAGGCTTAGATGGTGTAGTATGCTCTCCATTAGAGGCCGGCAAAGTACATGAGGTATGTGGGGAGAAGTTTTTGACGATCACACCTGGAGTACGTTTTGCAGATGGAGATGTTGGTGATCAGAAGCGTGTTACAACTCCTGCAAAAGCAAAAGAACTTGGTTCTGATTATATTGTAGTCGGAAGACCGATCACACAGGCAGAAGATCCGGTTGCAGCTTACAGAAGATGCGTTGCAGAATTTGTTGGCTAATGTTTTTGCGGAAACCTTATCTGTAGTGAAAAGACAGTACATATTACAGTCAGAAAGTGACAAAAGCTGCTGCGTATTGCGGCAGCTTTTCGCATTTCAAATTCCGTCAGAATAGTAAAAAACAGCGGGAAAAAGAACATAAAGAGGAAAAAAAGATGGAATATAAAAAAGGTATCAGTGGAAGTACACTGAAAATAATAGCAATTATCACAATGCTGATCGATCATATCGGAGCAGCGGTTTTGGGGAGACTTCTTGTCATTCAGGGAATCAATGACATTGATGTGACAAGTACGACTGCAGTGACGCAGTGGCTGTCATCAAATCAGGATCTTTATATGACTTATACAGTGATGAGAATGATCGGACGTGTATCATTTCCAATTTTCTGTTTTCTTTTAGTGGAAGGTTTTTTGCATACGCATGATGTGAAAAAATATGCATTGCGACTTGGAATGTTTGCATTCATCTCGGAAATACCGTTTGATCTGGCGTTTAGCAGTAAAATATTGGAGTTCCAATATCAGAATGTCTTTTTTACTCTTTTTATCGGATTATTGACGATGATTGCTTTTCATGCACTGGAAGAGAAAACAGAATGGAATAATGCAGTACGGGTGATCGGTTATGCATTGGTTCTTATAGCAGGAATGGCAGCAGCTTATCTGCTGCGTACAGATTATGCCGAAAAAGGTGTTCTTTGTATTATGGTTTTATATATTTTCCGAAAGAAGAAGTCGTGGCAGATACTGGCAGGATGTGCTTCGTTTTTCTGGGAGACGCCGGCATTGTTTGCATTTCTTCCGATCGCACTCTACAATGGAACAAGAGGAATGAAGATGAAGTACTTTTTCTATATTTTCTATCCGGCACATCTGCTTGTTCTATATGCAATCTGCTGTCTGATGGGCACAGGAAGTTATCCGGCAATCTGATACGGATTCCAGATTGCAGATGGGAAACAGGAAAATGAACCATCGGCAGGATATGAAAGCTTATAAGAATAACTCAATAAGAAATACGATCAGACAGCAGGCAACGGACACCTGGAAAAGACCGGCACCAAACCATGCGGCGAGGATTCCAACGATCAGTGCGACTGCACCGGCTGCAGGGCTCTGTGTAGCCTCTATAATTGCAGGAAACGTCATAACAGCCAGTGTTACATATGGCACATAGTATAAAAAAGACTGGATAAATTGATTCCTGATCGGTTTTCTTATAAGCGTTAAAGGTAATACACGGATGGCATAAGATACGAGTGCCATTACAAGAATGTAAATATAATTATTATGCATGATAAAAAGTCCTTTCTGTATAACAGATAAAAGATTAATCCTGTTCTGTTTTTCTTGGGAACAAAATAGCTGCCACAGCAGAGATCACAACGGTTAACAGAATCGTTCTGGTACCACCTGATAACGAGGAGATGACTGGCAGGTAACCGCCTGCGAAGCTGAGTGCAAAACTGATACAGATCAGGGCAGCAACAACCTTATCCTTTCTTGCCGGAGGGATAATGATCGCCAAAAACATTCCATATAAAGCAACACTCAATGCACTTACAATGCGTAAAGGCAAAATGTTGCCTGCAAGGATGCCAAGAGCAGTTCCGATCGACCAGGCAGGTGCGGCGAGTGTTATTGCACCATAGGTATAAAAAGGATTCAGATAACCTTCTCTTGAGATGGTGATGCCGAATAACTCGTCTGTAACATCATATGCGATGAGCAGACGATGAAAAAAAGGCGTGTCGGCAGAAAAACGTTGTGCAAGGGCACAGCTCATCAGAAGATATCTTGCATTTGAAATTAACGTGATAATGGCGACCTCAAGATAAGAGGCACCGGCAGCGATCAGCGTGAAGGCGGCATATTCTCCTGCGGAAGCATTGTTAAAAAGACTTGCAAGAAAGCCCTGAAAAGGACTTAAACCCGCATTTCGTGCAGCAATTCCAAGGGAGAAGGAGACTGCAAAATATCCGAGTGCAATAGGAAAGCCATCTCTCATTCCATCTGTAAAAACTTTTCTTGTGAACGCATAGACAGGGCGTTCTTTTTTATTATCTCTTTGTATATTCATAAACTCTCTTTTCCAGGTATAAAATATTTATCATTTTTAGACAGCCAGCCTTATAAAAAAGCAAGGTATCCGGCTGTACAAAATCGAACAAGAACGATTATAGCAATTACCGCTTTGATAGTAAATGATAAAAAGTAAGCAAAAATAAGACAGATTATATTAAAAAATGTAAGTTTAAAACAAAATAGAAAGAATTGCATTGATATAATGAAAATGATAATATGTTTGTGATTAGAAAAAAGTAATACATAAGGAGCGGAAGATGGAATACTGGGATATTTATGATGCAGATAAAAAAGTGACAGGACGTACAATGAAACGCAATAACTGGTGTTTGAAGGATGGAGAGTACCATCTGACCGTGCTTGGTATTATTGCAAGACCGGACGGAACATTTCTTATTACAAAACGTGTCATGACCAAAGCCTGGGCACCGGGATGGTGGGAAGTTTCAGGTGGAGCAGCACAGGCAGGAGAGTCATCGGAAGAGGCAGTACTTCGTGAAGTGCACGAAGAGACAGGCCTGGATGTTTCGCATGCACCGGGTGGATATCTGTTCACTTATAAGAGAGAAAATCCTGGAAAAGGTGATAACTATTTTGTGGATGTATACCGGTTTATTATGGATGTCGATGAGAAGGATCTTCATCTTCAGGAGGTAGAGACAGATGGATATATGTTTGCGACGTTAGAACAGATCAGAGAATTTGCAGATCAGGGGATCTTTTTGCATTATGATAGTATCCGACAGGCATTCGAAATATAGGATTCAGGTGTTAAAAGGTCTGTATTTAAGCTTATAATAGCAGATTGCACAAAAGAAATATTCCAAGTTTCATTGTGCAAAACATTCCGCTAAGCCTCTGAAAGCGTGAAGCGTGTTCAGCAGAGGCTTCCACGCTTCATGAGTCTTATCTCCATTGCACAAAAAGAAACTTTTCATATTTCTTTTGTGCAATTTGCTAATAAAGATTATAAAGCAGACCTTTTGACACCTGAATCAATATAGAAAAAGCACGTCGTACCGGGATTAGGAAGACAGATACCAGGAATAACAGGAGGAAACTGACAGGATGACAATACGTGTTGCACAAGAACAGGATGCGGAAGAATTACTTTCCATATATGAAGGTTATGTGAGGAATACGGCGATCACTTTTGAGTATGATGTTCCGTCAGTGGAAGAATTTCGCAGAAGAATCCGATGTACCCTGGAAAAATATCCATACCTTGTAGCTGTAGAAGATGGAAAGATCATTGGATATACTTATGTCGGAGTGTTCCATGAACGGGCTGCTTATGACTGGTCAGTAGAAACATCGATTTATGTATCACAGGATCACAGGCAGCAGGGAGTCGGAAGAATACTCTATGGAGCACTGGAAGAGAATCTGAAGAAACAGGGAATCTTAAATGTGAATGCGTGTATTGCCTGCCCGCAGGTAGAAGACGAGTATCTTACGAAAGACAGCGTGAGATTTCATGGGAAGCTTGGGTACAAGATGGTCGGCACCTTTCATAAGTGTGGGTATAAGTTCAACCGGTGGTATGATATGGTCTGGATGGAAAAGTTTATCGGTGAACATACAACAGATCAGATGCCAGTGATTCCATTTGGAAAACTGCATTAAATAGAAATCGAAGATATCAGGTACATATGCGGTGAGCAGATGTACGAAAAAACAGGAGAACATGACGATATGAATATTACAATAGATGAATTAAAAAAACTGGATAAGGACACATACCAGATCATTGATATCCGCAATGAGGATGAAGTGGCTCATGGTGCGATCCCGGGAGCGATTGCGGTACCGTCTGACGCAATTGAAGGAAACGAATCCATTGATTTCTCCAGAAAGCTTGTGATCTGCTGCAGCAGAGGACGTTTCAGTGTCGAGGTTGCAGAGGCACTGGAAGAAAAAGGAATCGATGCGGCCAGTCTGGAAGGTGGCTATGTGGCATGGCTATTAGATACTATGAAACAGGAAGAGCAGGAGGATATCAGTGCTGATGTAGAGCTTAGTATCCGCAAGAAATTCCGTAAAAGTATCTGGTGCAAATTTACCAAGGCAATCAATGAATATGAACTTGTGAAACCGGGCGACCGTATTGCAGTCTGCATTTCCGGAGGAAAAGATTCCATGCTTATGGCAAAGCTTTTTCAGGAACTGAAGCGACATAATAAATTTGAATTTGATGTAAAATTTCTGGTTATGGATCCCGGCTACAGTCCGGCAAATCGTAAAGTGATCGAAGAGAACGCCAGAAAAATGAATATACCGGTCACAATTTTCGAATCCGACATTTTTGAATCCGTATTCAATATTGAAAAATCACCATGCTACCTTTGTGCGAGGATGAGACGCGGACATTTGTATCATTATGCAAAAGAATTAGGGTGCAATAAAATTGCACTGGGTCATCATTATGATGATGTGATCGAAACAATTCTGATGGGAATGCTTTACGGAGCACAGATCCAGACAATGATGCCAAAGCTCCATAGTACCAACTTTGAGGGAATGGAACTGATACGTCCTTTATATCTCGTTCGTGAAGATGATATCAAGGCATGGCGGGATTACAATAACCTTCATTTTATCCAGTGTGCGTGCAAATTTACAGAAACCTGCACAAGCTGTAATAATGAGAACCGGTCAAAACGCCTGGAGACCAAGGAACTGATTGCTGAACTTAAAAAGGTGAACGAATACGTTGAGGGAAATATTTTTAAGAGTGTGGAAAATGTAAATCTTCAGACCGTCATTGCGTATAAGCAGGATGGCGTGAAACATCATTTTCTGGATACCTACGATGAAAAATAGTTCAAGGTAAAACCTATAACAGATTCTAATAAAAAACTATGGCTTTTTGAGACTAAAACAGTTGACAGAAAAATAGTATACGGATATAATTCATACATAAACACATATTCCTATATGATTAGTAGGAAATAAACAGGAACAGTAATGCCACGCATAATGGAGGATAAAAATATGAGTGATATCAAAGCAAGTGCATTAGAGTTAGTAGGAAAGACACCAATCGTAAAAGCAGACAGATATGCAGCAAAAGCAGGAGCAGCTGAAGCGAATATTTTGGTAAAGCTTGAAGCATTTAATCCGGCTGGATCAGTAAAGGACAGAGTTGCGCTGGCAATGATCGAGGATGCCGAGAAGAAAGGAACTTTGAAAGAAGGATCTACAATTATTGAACCAACCAGCGGTAATACCGGAATCGGTCTTGCAGCAGTTGCAGCAATTAAAGGCTACAGAGCAATTCTTACACTTCCTGATACCATGAGTGTAGAACGTAGAAATCTGTTAAAAGCATACGGAGCAGAACTTGTTCTGACAGAAGGCGCCAAGGGAATGAAGGGTGCTATCGCAAAAGCAGAGGAACTCGCAAAAGAAATTCCGGGAGCTGTTATTCTCGGACAATTTGTAAATCCGGCGAACCCTGCAGCACACAAAGCAACAACAGGACCTGAGATCTGGGAGCAGACAGATGGAAACGTAGATTTCTTTGTCGCAGGAGTTGGTACCGGTGGAACAATCACAGGTGTTGGTGAATACTTAAAAGAGAAGAATCCGGATGTAAAAATCGTCGCAGTAGAACCGGCAACAAGTGCAGTGCTTTCAACCGGAAAAGCCGGAGCACATAAGATCCAGGGTATCGGTGCAGGATTTGTCCCGGATACATTAGATACTTCCGTTTATGATGAGATCATCCCAATCGAGAATGATGATGCATTTGAAGAAGGAAGAAGATTCGCATTAAGTGAAGGTGTTCTGGTAGGTATCTCTTCCGGAGCAGCATTAAAGGCTGCAACAATTCTGGCACAGAGACCGGAGAACAAAGGAAAGAATATCGTAGTTCTCTTACCTGATTCCGGTGACAGATATTTATCTACTGCTTTATTCAGTAACTAACAGTTTCTTTATTCAGTAACTCATAGATCGTAAAAGCTCTCATGGATTTATAACTCTTTCTTTGTTCCATGAGAGCAAAAGGCAGAATAAATTTAGAGAAAAGGGATACCGCTTCACAATCGATAGATCATGAAGCGGTATCCCTTTATAAGTTTGTTATATTCTATGATATCTTAGCCGAAGTATCTCTTAAGTAATCCTTCAAGAGCTTTTCCGTGTCTTGCCTCATCACGAGCCATCTCATGAACTGTATCATGGATTGCATCGAGGTTGTTCTTCTTAGCACATTTTGCAAGATCAAATTTACCTGCAGTAGCACCGAATTCGCAGTCAACTCTCCAAGCAAGGTTGTCTTTTGTTGTAGCTTTCATGTTTGGCTCTAAGTCTTCACCTAACAGCTCAGCAAATTTTGCAGCATGCTCAGCTTCTTCAAAAGCAGCTTTCTCCCAGTAAAGACCGATTTCAGGATATCCCTCACGATGAGCGATACGAGCCATGCAAAGGTACATACCAACTTCAGAGCACTCTCCGTCGAAGTTTGCTTTTAACTGATCAAAGATATATTTCTTATCTTCATCACTGATTTCTGGATTATTTTTTACTGTTTTACCATATACACCATATTCATGCTCTGCTGCAAGTGTAAGTTCACCTTCTACTTTCTTGAACTTGTCAGCACCAACATGACAGACTGGACATTCAGCCGGTGCAGCATCTCCTTCGTAAACATATCCACATACTGTACAAACCCATTTTGTCATAATTTTAATCTCCTTTTCTTGTATAAAAATTTTATTTAGTTTTTTGATAATAGTAACTATTACTGATATTATATGAAAAAATATATTTTGTCAATACATTTTTCGATTTTTATAAAAAATAAATTCGAAAGTAGTATATCTCCGGCTGCCTGCTTTTATACAGGCAGTCATTGTTAATTGCTGTGAAGGCAATTCATGCATTTCCCATAAAAATAAGTAATATGACCCTCAATCTCACCATCAAATCCCTGGTTGGCGAGTACGTTAATGTGATCCAGTCCTTCTACGGAAAGATCCAGCACACTTCCGCATTTCTTGCAGATAAAATGATAATGAGGAGCCGGATTTCCATCAAAACGGTCAGGTCCGATACCGGTTGCTAATTTCTGGATCTCGCCGATATCAGCAAGCAATGACAGATTGCGGTATACGGTACCAAGACTGATATTCGGGAATTCTTCCTTAATATTAAGATATACGGTCTCGGCAGTAGGATGGTCATATCTGCCGGCAAGAAACGTCTTTATCGCCTCACGCTGTCTGCTGTATTTTAAAATGACTATCCCTCCTCTTTTTTTAATAATAGTAATTGTTACTGATATTATAATAACAGATAGACATAAGAATGTCAAGATAAGATACACTATATTTTAAAGTAAACATTCATAAAAAAAGAATCATATTTTTGTGCAAAAGAACATAAAAATACAGGGAAAAGTAATAGAGGGAAACAAGAATGGCTGGGATCAGGCGCTTTGTTACATACATATATAAATATGAAAGCGGAGAAAAAGGGGAAAATACAGGTTTTGCAAAAATTGAAATTCGTGGGAGAGAATGCCGCATCGAGATTCATTTCAAAGACATGCCAGGGAAAAACGGTGAGGGAAAGATTTATATTTTTCAGGAAAAAAGTCAGAAATTAGTACTGCATTCTATAGGGAAAATGCAGATTGTGAACGGGTGCGGAAACTACGGAACAGAAATTGATCTGGGAAAACAAGACGGAATCCCGGATTTTGCACAGATGGATGGTCTATGCATTCGGGAGAAAAATAATGGACTCTATCTGACGAAATGGACAGAAGGGAATAAGGCCGCTGTTCTGGAAGAAAACCTTGTGGTGGCCGATGAAAGGGAGAGCGGGCAGAGCACAATTACAACGGAAACAGAAAATCAAACAGAGACAGCAAAGATAAAAACAAATCAGGAAGAAGACATTCAGCCAAAGAAGGAACAGATAAAAGCAACAGAAATTCCGATGAAAAATATTTTTCCGCAATTCAACTGGAAAGATACCTGGGAGAGAATGGCAGAGGAGCATGAAATATTTCAGCTTCCGGATGGCAGAGGGATCACATATATCCGCATTGAGTTGAAAGAGCTGCGTGAACTTCCGGGGAAATATTGGTATCTTGGAAATAACAGCTTTTTGCTCCATGGCTTTTTTAATTATCATTATCTTGTCCTTGGTAAATTCAGGGAAGACCGCTGGTTTATCGGAATCCCCGGAATATATCAGCGGCAGGAACGGGTAATGGCAGCAATTTTTGGATTCCCGGAATTCTTTGCAAGTGCAGATGAGCATGGGGAAAATGACAAATGGAGGACGAACCGGAAGGACGAACCGGAAAATCAGTTCGGATATTGGTATCATACACTGGATGAATAAATATAGTATCATACATTAGACGAACAAACAGGCATCGACAAACAGAAGGATGTAATATAAAATAGAAATGTTCATGAAGAAAAAATGCAATCGAAAATCAGGTTATAAGAAGAAACACCTGTGACGCAGAAGATATATGAGGGAAATGAAAATGACACTGGATGAAAAATTTATGAAAGCAGCGATCAGGGAGGCAAGGAAAGCATATGCACTGGATGAGGTGCCGATCGGCTGTGTGATCGTTTCAGATGACAAGATCATAGCACGAGGATATAACAGAAGAAATACCGAGGGAAATACTCTGGCACATGCAGAAATCTCTGCAATCAGAAAAGCAAGCAAAAAGCTGGGTGACTGGAGGCTGGAAGACTGTACGATGTATGTGACACTGGAACCATGCCAGATGTGTGCCGGTGCGATCGTACAGAGCAGAATGAAACGTGTAGTCATAGCGAGTATGAATCCGAAGGCCGGCTGTGCAGGTTCTGTGATCAATCTGTTACAGATGGCGGAATTCAACCATCAGGTAGAAATCGAAAAAGGTGTATTAAACGAGGAATGTTCGACAATGCTTTCTGACTTTTTCCGTGAACTTAGAGAACGCAAAAAATCAGAAAAAATGCAGCAGGAGCATTGAAAAAACAGGCAGACATATATTACAAAAACAGGCAGAAGCCTTGACAATCAATCTGTATATAAGGTATACTTAAATCTCCGAGCAGCCGGGGTGGTAGCGGTACCCTGAACCAGCAATCCGCTATAGCTGGGGTGATATCAAACTGAGGGTTATCTCTTTGCGGAGCTGCCCTCCATAAGTGGCGTTGACGTTTGGGTCTTACGCAACAGGAATTTACGAACCGGGTCAGGTCAGGAATGGAGCAGCCCTAAGTAAAACCTCCTGTGTGCCGTGAGGGTGCCTGGACTGAGTTAACTGTGGGGGTTACGTCCGTGAACTGGATTCGAAGGGCGATGCTCGGATTTTAATTTTGTGAGATAATACGGTAACAGAGAAGTGATGGACTGCGATATGTGCGTAACAGGGCATAGAGCAGAGGAGTTGAACACAGGAGAGGATGGATATGTGGGATAAGATATGGGATCGGATAAGAAAGACACTGTATGAAAGCTGTGACATTCTTGAACTTGTCATGGCGGTGATCGTTGGAATAGGAATCGTCATTGCGGCGATCGGGGTAGTACCTGACCTGGCAGAGCTATGGACAAGCAGAAATGATATGGAAGCGTTTATGGAGTTTTTGGACACAGTTCTTGGTGTCGTGATCGGAATAGAATTTTTGAAAATGTTATGTAAACCAAATACTGCCAATATTATCGAGGCACTTATTTTCCTGATTGCCAGACATATGATCATTGAGACGACTACAGCGTCAGAAGACATGATCGCTGTTGTGAGCATCTGTATTTTATTCGTGTTCCGCCGATTCATGCTTGCAACCAAACCGGATAAGGATCATAGGGTTCCGAACATCCTGCAGGCTTTAAAAATTGCACAAAATCCGGCATTTCAGGATGCGTTAAAGGAAAGCGAGAAGGAAGAAGAAACAAAAATCGAGCAGTAACTGCATTTATTTTGATACAAACTTGAATTATATAAAATCTGCTATATAATGAAGATAGCCAAAATATGAAAGACCAGATCTCCGGTACAAAGATCTGGTCTTAAAAAAAGAAAAGTGAGGAAATAAAAATGTTTGGTAAGTTAATTGAAATTCTGAAAAAGAACCCAAAGAAAATCGTGTTTACAGAGGGAAATGATCCTCGTATCTTAGAGGCCGCTTCCAGACTTCTTGCAAGTAACTTCCTTCATCCAATTTTAGTTGGTAATCCGGAAGAGATCGCAAAAGCTGCAGAGGAATGCGGATTCAATATCCGTGGTGCAGAGATCATCGATCCAATGAAGTATGAAAGAATTGAAGAGATGATCGAGCTGTTCTGTGAACTTCGTAAGAGCAAAGGGGTTACACCGGAGCAGGCAAGAGGAGTTCTTTCCCAGGCGAACTACTTCGGAACAATGTTAGTAAAAATGGGAGTAGCAGATGCCCTTCTTGGAGGAGCTACATACTCTACAGCAGATACAGTACGTCCGGCATTACAGCTTGTAAAAACAAAACCAGGCAACACAATCGTATCTTCCTGCTTCATCATGGTTCGTCCGGCTGCAACAGGTGAGAACGAAGTACTTGCTATGGCTGACTGTGCGATCAACATCCATCCAACAGAAGATGAATTAGTTGAGATCGCAGGTGAGACAGCTGAATGTGCAAAGATTTTCGGAATTGAGCCAAAAGTTGCATTCTTAAGCTATTCTACACTCGGATCCGGAAAAGGCGAAGATGTTGATAAGATGCGTAATGCAGCTCATAAAGCAAAAGAAAAATTCCCAAGTCTTCCAATCGAAGGCGAGATCCAGTTCGATGCAGCTGTATCTCCACGTGTAGCACGTACAAAATGCAAGAACTCAGAAGTTGCAGGACATGCTAATACATTCGTATTCCCTGACATCAATGCTGGTAACATCGGATACAAGATTGCACAGCGTCTTGGTAACTTCGAAGCATACGGACCAATCTTACTTGGTTTAAATGCACCGATCAATGATCTTTCCCGTGGATGTAACGCAGCAGAAGTTTACTCTATGGCAATCATTACAGCAGCGCTTGCATAATAAACTTATATAGCAATTCATAAGGCTGGTGCTTTACGGTTTATAAATCGTAAAGTGGCAGCCTTTTTTGCTATAAAAATTATAAAATATTCAAAATATAAGTAAAAAACACGTAAAGTATCAGATAATACGTGGATAACTATGTGGATAATGTTGATAAGTCTGTATATAATGCATAATTAAGCAAAATGTCGAATAATAATAGAAAAGCAAATAAAAGGTGTTATTTTTGCAGATTCTATAGTAAAATAGTTTGCGCCTGGCAAGGATTGAAAAATACCTGAAGGGCAGAACTGTCTGGAAAAAGGACAGAAAATTATCAGGAAAAACAACAAACAGGGGAAGAGAAAATGTTAAAAAACACAGGACGAATGAAAAGAACCATAGAGGAGTATCTGGTGCTGACAGTGGCGACACTGATCCTTGTTGTCGGAGTATATGTATTCAAGTTTCCGAACAATTTTTCGTTTGGAGGAGTAACAGGTATTGCTGTTGTGCTGGGTGCAATTATGCCAACGACACCAGGTAATATTACATTTATTATTAATATGGCATTGCTTGTGCTTGGATTTATTTTTCTTGGAAAAAGCTTTGGAATCAAGACAGTATATGTCAGTGTTTTGATGTCAGTGGGATTAAGTTCAGCAGAGAAGCTTTTCCCAATGTCGGCACCACTCACATCTCAGCCGGTACTCGAACTGATCTATGCGATCGTGCTTCCGGCAGCCAGCTCAGCAATCCTATTTAATGTCGGAGCTTCCGGTGGTGGAACAGATATCATAGCAATGATCCTGAGAAAATATACAAAGCTGAATATCGGTGCAGCATTGTTCCTTGTGGATCTTTTTATTGTGCTGGCATCCTGTCTGGTATTCGATGCGCAGACAGGTCTGTTTTCACTCTGTGGTCTGCTTGCAAAATCACTTGTGGTAGATAATGTGATTGAGAGCATTAATATGTGCAAATACTTCACGATCATCTGTAATGATCCGAAGCCAATCTGCGATTTTATCACACAGAAGTTAAACCGCAGTGCAACGGTATATCATGCAGAAGGTGCTTATCAGCATAATGATAAAGCGGTGATTTTATCGGTTATGAAGCGAAGCCAGGCAGTGGAACTGCGTAACTTTATACACGAGAATCAGCCATCTGCATTTATCGCGATCACAAACAGCAGTGAGATTATCGGAAAAGGATTCCGGGGACTGAACTGATATGGATCTAATGGCTGATAAAATAAATGTTATGTACTGATAAAACGAACGCTGTACAGTTTGCCAGATGAAGTGTTTTGTGGTAAAATAGGACAAATGGGTATAAATAAGAATAAGGGCTGACAAATCAATAAAAAGGGGATATCGGTTTTGATATCCCCTTATAAAAACAGGAGAGAACGCAATGAAAATTTGGGAAGACGAGAATCAGACTTATATCAAGGCTGCTATGGGGCGCAACTCTGCGGAGCAGAATGAAGAACTAAAGAAGAAATTAGAGAAGATTGACTGGACAATTTTAAATCACATCGAAAGAAAAGAGACTGTGAATGAACGAGGGGTGTTCGCACCATTAGAGGCTGTAGAGGTTTCTGATATCGAGGCGGGAAAGGAAAAATTCCTTAAGCTTGGTCTGGATGCGATCAGAGCAGGCAAAGTCGGGGCAGTCCTTCTGGCAGGTGGACAGGGCACAAGGCTTGGTCTGGACAAACCAAAAGGAACATTAAATATAGGTGTAGACAGGGAACTATATCTTTTTGAACAGCTTTTCCGCAACCTGATGGATGTTACGGATCAGGCAGAGGCATATGTACCGATGTATATTATGACAAGTAATATTAATCATGATGATACCGTAAACTTTTTTGAGGAACATGCATACTTTGGATATCCGAAGGATTATGTGAAGTTCTTTGTGCAGGAGATGGTTCCGGCCTGTGACTATGAGGGGCATGTTTATATGGAGTCTGATACAGAAGTGGCAATGTCACCGAACGGGAATGGCGGCTGGTTTGGATCCATGGTGAAAGCCGGGCTGCTGGAGGATATTCACGCAAGAGGAATTGAATGGATCAATGTGTTTGCGGTAGATAACTGTCTGCAGAGGATTGCGGATCCATTATTTATTGGTGCGACAATTGATTCCGGATGCGAGAGTGGAGCGAAAGTTGTAAGAAAGGCGGCTCCGGATGAAAAAGTAGGCGTTCTTTGTACAGAAGATGGCAGACCATCTATCGCAGAGTATTATGAAATGACAGAAGAGATGGCAACAGCGAGAAAAGAAAACGGTGATTTACTATATGGATTCGGAGTGATCTTAAATTATCTTTTCTCTGAGAAGAAGCTGGAGGAAATTGCAGATGCCAATATGCCGATCCATGTGGTAGAGAAGAAGATCCCACACGTTGATGCGGAAGGAAATCCGATCAAACCGGAACAGCCAAACGGCTATAAATTTGAGACACTTGTTCTTGACATGGTTCATATGATGAAAGACTGTATCCCATATGAAGTGGTAAGAGAGAGGGAATTTGCACCGATCAAGAACCTGCATGGAGTAGATTCTCTTGATACTGCAAGAGAACTGTTAAAGGGCTGTGGAGTAGAACTGTAAAGGGAGAAAAATATGGATTTTAATACGTTTTTGGGGGAAGCAGGAATACCATTATTTGTATTTGTGGCCTGCTTATATGCCGGATTGAAACTGCTTATTTTTAAAGACGTGTCGTTGGTCCGGGGAAAGGACAGACCGCCGGTTAAAGATAAAGAGGAATTTGCCAGAAGGGGAGGTATCCTGATCCTTTTCTTTGCAGCTTCCACACTGGTCATGATGGGACTTTTATTTGTGAATATCTATGTGGCACTGGCACAGATCGTGGTGTGCACCGCAGTCTTTGCAGTTCTGTGGAAGAAAATGAGTGACACATATGGTGGCTGATCCGGATGACATAGTAAATTAATAATAAGAAGAAAAGAAGCTTTCTGCATTGGCAGGGAAGCTTCTTTTTTTACATATAATATTAAATTGAGAAAAGTTATTGATAAGAAATGAGCTGGCAGCTTGACAACGGGGTTGAGAAACGGTATATTAGATATACCCCATAGGGGTATATGAGAAACAAAACAGTGACTGCAATATGGTATATTTTACAGAAAGTCTGTGGAAAATGAGAGAGATAAAGAATTAGGAGGGAAGAAGAACATGACGTGCTGCTGTAAACAGAAGGATGACGAGAACATAAAACACAAACAACGCGAGGAACAGGAGAAAAAGGCTCTTATGACACGTCTGAACCGCATTGAAGGACAGGTTCGCGGTATCAAAGCAATGGTGGAGGATGACCGTTACTGCGTGGATATCCTCACACAGACGCAGGCGATCCAGGCAGCGTTGAATGGCTTTAACAAGGAACTCCTCGCAAGGCATATAAAGACCTGTGTTTCCGATGATATCCGTGAGGGAAATGAAGAAGCGGTAGATGAACTGTGTGAACTTTTAAAGAAAATGATGAAGTGATCTATTTGTAAAAAATACAATGAGAGCTTTTACAAAAAGAATCAGAGAGATTTCATAAAAAGAATCAGAATAGATTGACATCCATAGGAAAGGACAAAAAATGAAAGAGAGATTTGATGTAACGGGAATGACCTGTTCCGCCTGCTCTTCCCATGTGGAAAAAAGTGTTGGGAAGCTTGCCGGTGTGGAGAATGTAAGTGTAAATCTGCTGACAAACAGTATGCAGGTTGAATATGATGAGGGGCGGTTAGATACTGCAGGGATCATCAAAGCAGTGGAAGATGCCGGATATGGTGCGGCAGTAAAGGACGAACATGCGGCTTCGAAAGCAAAGACAGCCGGGACATCCAAAGGACGGGAGAACAATGGACTTTCGGCGGTAGAACAGAATGTTAAAAATATGAAAAAACGCCTGATCATTTCACTGATCTTCTGGATTCCGTTAATGTATGTCTCTATGGGACATATGATTTACCAGTGGCTTAATATACCAATGCCACCTTTTACCATGAATTTTCTGCATGGTGATGAGAATGCGGTAATATATGCATTTACACAGCTTTTATTATTGCTTCCGATTCTGATTGCCAATCAGAAATATTTTAAAAACGGATTTAAAACACTCTGGCACAGGAGTCCTAACATGGACAGCCTGATCGCGATCGGAGCCGGAGCCTCTATTCTTTATGGAATCTTTGCAATCTATCGTATCGGATATGCAATAGGACGTCAGGATATGGCA
Organism: uncultured Roseburia sp.; assembly: GCA_934292805.1. Lineage (GTDB taxonomy): Bacteria > Bacillota > Clostridia > Lachnospirales > Lachnospiraceae > Roseburia. Next base: position 16,388 of record CAKQXQ010000041.1, read on the forward strand.
GTCGTGCATCAGTATGCACATGATCTGTATTTCGAGTCAGCCGGAACGATCCTGACACTGATCACAATTGGAAAATACCTTGAGACAAAGTCAAAGGGCAAGACAAGTGAAGCAATCACTAAGCTTTTGAACCTTGCACCGAAGACTGTGACCGTTGTGCGTGATGGCACAGAGCAGGTGATCGACGCTGCAGATGTGGAGAAGGGAGAGATATTCCTTGTAAAACCGGGAGAATCTGTTGCAGTGGATGGTATCGTACTGGAAGGAAAATCATCTTTTGATGAATCAGCGATCACCGGTGAGAGCATTCCGGTATTGAAGCAGGAGGGAGATACGATCGTCTCTGCGTCTATGAACAAATCCGGACTGATCCGTGCAAAGGCAACAAAGGTCGGAGAAGACACAACAATCGCACAGATCATCCGCCTGGTAGAAGAAGCGTCATCCAGTAAGGCACCGATTGCCAAAATGGCCGATAAAATCGCAGGTATTTTTGTCCCGACGGTTATAACGATCGCACTGATCACAGGAATGATCTGGCTGATCGCAGGTGCTACCTTCGAATTTGCAATGTCAACTGCAATCGCTGTCCTGGTCATCTCCTGTCCGTGTGCACTTGGTCTTGCAACACCGGTTGCAATTATGGTTGGAACCGGAAAAGGAGCCGAGAATGGCATCCTGATCAAGTCGGGAGATGCACTTGAGATGGCACACCAGATTGACACGGTCGTGCTTGATAAGACAGGAACGATCACACAGGGGAAACCGGTTGTGACGGATATTATCTGTGCTGCCGGAAAAGAGGAAAACAGTACAGTGCAGTCGGTGGGCACAAGCAACAGTGAATTACAGAAAAAAGAAGCAGCATGGCTCCTTTGCATTGCAGGCAGTCTGGAAAAAGGAAGTGAGCATCCGCTTGCTGAGGCAATCGTAAACTACTGCGGGGAAGCAAACATACAGCTTGAAAAAGTGACTGATTTTAATGCATTATTTGGAAAAGGAATCGAAGGAACCGTTTTAGGTACTCATTATTTTGCCGGAAATGAGAAAATGATGGAAGAAAAAGGAATCCTTCTTTCGACAGAGCAGAAAGAACAGATCCACACCCTTTCAAAACAGGGCAAGACGCCGCTTCTCTTTGCGGATGAGACAAGGTTCCTTGGAATCGTTGCAGTTGCGGATGTCGTAAAACCGACCAGTGCAGAAGCTGTCAAAAAATTCCGCGATTACGGTATTCATGTCATTATGTTAACCGGAGATAATGAAGTGACCGCACAGGCAATCAAAGAGCAGGTCGGCATCGATGAAGTCATTGCAGGGGTACTGCCAACCCAGAAAGAGGAGAAAATCAGTGCATTAAAGAAGACAGGACACAAAGTTGCCATGATCGGGGATGGAATCAATGATGCCCCGGCACTCGCGTCGGCAGATGTCGGAATCGCAATCGGTGCAGGAACAGATGTTGCGATCGAGAGTGCAGATATTGTCCTGATGAAAAATGATTTACTTGATGCTGTCGGTGCGGTAAAATTAAGCAAAGCCGTTATCCGTAATATCAAGGAGAATCTGTTCTGGGCATTTTTCTACAACAGCATTGGAATCCCGCTTGCAGCAGGCGTTTTATATCCATTCTTCCAGATAAAGTTAAATCCGATGTTCGGTGCAGCTGCGATGAGCTTAAGCAGTGTATGTGTCGTAAGTAATGCACTCAGGTTAAGATGGGTAAAATTGCACGATACGAAGAAGACAACAGAGGCACAGAACAACACGGAGAAGATACAGGCAGCATCAGGCAGTACAGATGTATGCTGTACAGAGCAGAAAGATGCAGCAGAACATACTGCGGATAAAGAGAGCAATATGATAAATAATAAAGGAGAAGAAACCATGACAACAACAATTTCAATCGAAGGCATGATGTGTGGACATTGCCAGGCAAGAGTAGAGAAGGCATTAAAAGAAGTAGCAGGGGTTACTGAGGTAACGGTAAGCCTTGAGAACAAAAATGCAGTTGTAACAGGAGAAGTTTCTGCAGATGTATTAAAACAGGCAGTTGTGGATGCTGGCTATGAAGTGACTGGTGTGAAATAAAGTATTTTCGAAAAAGGCAGCCACCGGAATCCGGTGGCTGTTGCTTTCCCTAAAATGATAGCTTATAATTAGAAATATATCATGTTATTGTCAG
>CAKQXQ010000042.1 GCA_934292805.1 uncultured Roseburia sp.
GCAACAGAACCAGACACTGGCCTATACGTCTTTTGTTCCGTTTCATCTAATACATTCCTTTCTATAATCTTTTATGCGAAGGTGGATTTTATCATTACTTGTCTCTCAGAACAATATCTAATTCGTAACTGGTTTTTTCCCTTTCGTAACTTGCAAATAGTTTCAGCCACAAATTCTCTTATGTGCCGAATATTTTAAAATAGAAAAACTGCCATCCAATCCTTCATCGATCAGACAGCAGTTTTCCTATTTTTTCATAAGTCTATGCAATTATTCTATGATTTCTGCTTTTTATCCGAAAACACAAGCATTGCAAGTGATACCAATACAATGATAAGCCCTATAATTGAAAGTACTGTTGGGATTTCTCCAAAAAAGAAAAAGCCAAATATCATCGCTGCAACTGGTTCACAGGAACAAAGAATGGATGCCTTTCCTGCCTCCATATGATCCAGTGCTACTGTATAAAGTGCATAGGGACACACCGCTGTACAAAAAGAATGCAGCAACATAAACATAGCATTTCTTCCCGGGTTTACTGTAATATAATGCACAATATATCCCCACTGAGTAAACGGAAGCAGGACACCTGCAATTACAACCATACTATAGAAGGTAAGTGTAAGTGCCGGATATCCTTTTTCCATTCCTATTTTTGAAAACACACTGTATAATGCATAAAAAACAGCACCGGCACATCCTACCAAAATGCCAATCCAGGTCCAATGCATGCTTGTATTATTTTCAAGGATTCCGCTAGTCAAAACGCATCCCACCAGTGCAAGGATAATGCAGAAAATCTTCACTTTAGTAATCGGTTCGCGGAACAGGATAAATGCAAAAATGATCACAAAAATCGGGGCTAAAGCAATTAATACAGCTGACAGAGAAAGTGACAACTCATTGATTGAGAAATTATAACATATATTTAATCCTAATGTACCAATCACACCAGCACCAACAAAAATCCAGATATCTTTCAACTTTATTCTAAAGTACGTCGGATGACAAACAGCAATCCATACTCCCAGAAGGACAATTGCCAGAAGTACTCGTGACGAGACAATCGAAGTGCTATTCATATTTTCACTTAGTTCTCGTACAAAAATCCCCGCAGAGCCAAAACAGATTCCCGAAATAATTGGCATAAAATCGTAAATTCGTTTCATAATTTCACTTGTTCTTCCCTTCATCAAAACCTTTTGCATTTTCAAAATGTAAGTTTCAAGTTACACTTTGAATAAATTGTATGTGCTCGTAACTAATAAGTCAAGTCACCATTTACTTTTAGTAACATAAATGATATTCCAGAAAAACACGTATCTCTTACTCGGATACCGGTAATAAAACATGTATTTCCAGAATGGCTTCAAAACCACAGATTCAGGCTTTGGAGAAAAGACGTGATCAAAGAATATACCACTCACATTCAAAAAGGGCCAGCTCCTCACGACTGACCCTCAATTAGTTCGATAAACCCTCAAAACTTCGATTATCTATTAATTATAATAATATTTTTATATTTTAAAAATCTGTTGTACATCTGCGTATAATTTCGCACGGAACACAGACATTTTTTTCAATCTGCATACCATTTTCCAAAAGACCGATCATTCTCTCAACCGTTTTTTTGCACATGGTTTCGAGCTTACTGTCCACGGAAGTAAGTTCCGGTTCACTGCCAAGTGCAAGAATCGAATTGTTATAACCTGTAATTGCCAGATCCTCCGGGATAGATAATGCCTTTATCTTCGCATACTTTATGGCTCCGATCGCAATTCCGTCTTCTGTAGCAATCACACTGTCAAAATCCAGTGTCTTATTGTATTCCAGCAGCATATTTTTTGTATATTCAATATCATTTTTTGTTTTAAATTTCAGATCTCCACGGATTGGATAGCCCGCATCCTGCAATGCAGCCTCGTATCCTGATAATTTTTGCTTTGCACTGAAGGATTCGGAATCATACATAAAGAGGATTTTCTCTTTTCCTCTTCGCAAAAAGGCTTTTGTAACTTCATAAGTAGCCTGAAAATCATCTGCATAGGTACAGTAAATATTGTCTCCATCAACTTTCGCATTAATCATAAAGACCGGTGTCTGTGCTGCGGCCTCTCTGATATAATCTGTCTCAGAATCCTCTCTGCCGCTTCCGGCATAAGTTGATCCGATCATCACAAGTGTATCTATCTTCTTTGACAAAAGAAGCTTTACATAACTTTCTTTTTCCTGCTGTCCAAACCCACTGCAGCCAAGAATACAATCATATCCATAATCGTGCAAATTCTTCTCCAGATATGAGACTGCTTTTGCCATATAAATGTCTGCAATATCCGGACAAATGATCCCTATGGTCTTCATCGATCCAAGTCCAAGCCCCCTTGCAAATGCATTCGGTGTGTATTCATTCTCCTTCATAATGGCAAGAACTTTTTCTTTCGTCTTCTGACTTACCTTCGGGCTATTATTTACCACTCTGGATACAGTCGCAATTGATACGTTCGCCAACTTTGCTATATCGTATATGTTCACTGATTTTCTCCATCCATTTCTTCACATGTCATAAAATTTATCTGATCTGATTTTTCAATTCGAAAAGCATATCAGCCACCCGGTCTGATATGCTTTTCTTAAATTCTATGTCTATTCTAACATCTACATTTTTAGAGGTCAAATCCAAAATAGCTGACAGCGTTATTGTACGAAATTCCGCACACAATTTCTTTTAAGGTTTTGTAATCTTCCGGATATTCACCATTTTCAACCCATCCACCGATCAGGTCACACATGATTCTTCTGAAATATTCATGTCTTGTATAAGACAGAAAACTTCTGGAGTCAGTAAGCATACCGACAAAATTTGCGAGCAATCCGAGATTTGCAAGAGAAGTCATCTGTGCGATCATGCCTGTCTTATGATCGTTGAACCACCATGCGCTTCCCTGCTGAATCTTTCCTGCTGCTTCCTGACCCTGGAAGCATCCAAGAATTGTTCCGATCGCTTCATTATCATTCGGATTTAGTGAATACAGAATTGTCTTTGGAAGCTCATCGGTTGTAACAAGGGAATTCAAAAAGTCTGCCATCTGTGCACTCGGTGCATAATTATTGATACAGTCATATCCGGTATCCGGTCCTAACTGTTTATACATCAAGCTGTTATTATCTCTCTTGCATCCATAATGGATCTGCATGGTCCAGTTCATTTCGTGGTATGTCTTTCCCACGAACTGCATAAATGCTGTTTTAAAAATGTTCTCTTCTTCCTTTGAGATTTGCTCTCCTTTTAAACTCTTCTTAAAGATTTCATCTACCTTTTCATCGGATGCCGGTGCATACATAATGTATTCTAATGCATGGTCAGATACCTTACATCCCATCTGGGCAAAAAACTCCATTCTCTTGCGAAGTGCTTCTTTTAATTCTGCAAATCCGGTAATTTTAACTCCACTGACTTCGGAAAGTTTTTCCACATACTCCGGATATTCCGGTTTTTCAAGATTCATAGCCTTATCCGGGCGCCATGCCGGAAGCACTTTTACTTCAAAGCTGTTGTCTTCTGCAAGCACTTTATGCCATTTTAAATCATCTACCGGATCATCTGTCGTGCAAATTAGTTTTACATTCGATTTACGAATAATATTTCTGACAGACATGTCGTCTTCCTGAAGTTTTTCGTTGCACAGATTCCATACTTCTTCTGCAGTGTCACCGTTCAGATAACCGGTATATCCAAAATAACGCTGTAATTCCAGATGACTCCAGTGATAAAGAGGATTGCCGATTGCTTTGCCCAGGGTCTCTGCCCATTTCTGAAATTTTTCACGGTCACTGGCACCACCTGTAATATAGTATTCATCCACTCCGTTTGATCTCATCTGGCGCCATTTATAATGATCTCCACCGAGCCATACCTGCGTAATGTTATCAAATTTTCGGTCTTCTGCTATTTCCTGCGGATTAATATGGCAGTGATAGTCTATGATTGGCATATTTTCCGAATATTCGTGAAATAATTTTTTTGAAGTTTCTGTTGAAAGTAAAAAATCTTTGTCCATAAATTTTTTCATTATCTTAATTCTCTCTTTCTACTTATTTGATATATCCCATCATTCTTGGCAGCCACAGGCTAAGCGAAGGAATGTATGTAACAAACATGAGCACAACAAAAATTGCTGCAAAATATACAAGGAGCTGTTTAAATACAGTTTCAATTTTAACTTTTCCAACTTTAACACCAACAAAAAGTGTTGTACCAACTGGTGGTGTAATGGTTCCAATACACAGATTGAAAATCATCATTATACCAAAGTGAATCGTATTCATACCAAGTGCTGTACACACCGGAAGGAAAATCGGTGTAAAAATCAAACAGGCTGGTGTCATATCCATAAATGTTCCTACGATCAACAAAATAATATTTATCAGAAGTAAAATTACTATTTTGTTACTGCTTACAGATAAAAGTGCACCAGACACAAGTGTTGGAATATTTGTAAATGCCATTACCCATGACATAATACTGGATACTCCAATCAGAAAAATAATAATTCCTGTCATCTCGGCACTTTCTTTTAAAATCATTGGAATCTCTTTGATTGTGATAGAACGATATACAAAGAGCGATAAACATAAACTGTATACAACCGCAACTACTGATCCTTCTGTCGCTGTAAATACACCAAAAATAATTCCTCCGATTACGATTACAATAAGAAGCAGACATGGCAATGCCTGAAGTATGATTTTTCCAGCTTCTTTTGCTGTAAATACAGTTTTTGCACGGTAGCCTTTTTTCTTTGCGATAACATAAACCACAAGCATACACGCAAGTCCCCATAAAGCTCCCGGAATGTATCCTGCCATAAAAAGTGCTGCTACAGAAGTTCCACCACTTACCAGCGAATAAGTAATCATAACATTACTTGGTGGAATCAAAAGTCCTGTTGGTGCTGTTGCTATATTAACTGCTGCTGAAAAGTTTGGATCATATCCTTCCTCTTTCTCAATTGGTCCAATAATGGATCCCATTGCAGATGCAGCTGCTGTGCCGGATCCCGATATAGAACCAAATAACATGTTTGCAAGAATATTGGTCTGGGCAAGTGCTCCCGGTGCCCGTCCGGTGATCAGTTTGGCAAGATTAATAAGTCTTACAGCAATTCCACCTTTATTCATAATATTTCCAGCCAGTATGAAAAATGGAATTGCCAATAAGCTAAATACTGAGATTCCCGAGAAAATTCTCTGGCAGCCGGTAAGTACTGCAACATCAAGATTCATAATTGGCAGGATTGCACATACAGAAGACACTCCAAGTGCAACTGCGATTGGCACACCCGCAATCAACATTACAATTAAGAGGACTAAAATAATTAATCCGGAAACTAATGCTATATTCATTTACTCTTCCTCCTTATTTTGAATGCTTTCATATCCATGAAACAGATCTACTAAATTCAATATTCCATAGATAGAAATTAAAATTCCACAAATCGGCACAACCGAGTAAATGACTCCCATCATAACTCCAAGAGATGCTGTTTTCTGTGTCATTGTAAGTCCCATAATTGTAAATCCGCCATAAACCAATACAACCACTGCAAACGCTATGACCAAAAGCTCAATTACAATTTCAAGCACTCTTCTCGATTCCTTTGACATCTTGTCCACAACAAAAGTCATTCTCATGTGATCGCGTTTTCCGAATACGTACGCACTTGCAAACATAGCCATCCATGCAAATGTATAGGTCAGAAGTTCCTCTGATATCGTACTTGGATTATTAAAAATAAATCTTGTTATAATCTGGTAGGTTCCGACAACAACCATAGCAGCAAACAGGACGATACAAATTGTTGAAACAATTTTGTCCATAACATTTCTGATTTTATGCAATGTTTCCATTATTCTTTCTCCCCCGTATATTCTTCATTATATTTCTGTATATGATCATACAGATCCCGAATATTTGGATTGTCCTCCAACATCTCTTCCTGCACATTTTTTACTTTATCTTTAAAAGCGTTCAAATCTGGTTCAATAAATGTAACACCCATATCTTCTTCAGCGATTTTCTTTGCTTCTTCCACATCGTTTTCCCACTCCGAAAGCTCTGTGTCTGTAGATATCTGAGCCGCTTTTTCAAATACTTCTCTTTCTTCTTCACTTAAGCTATTTAAGAATTTATAGTTTGCAATCAATACATCAGGTATCATCTGATGCTTGGAATAAGTGAAGTATTTCGCAACTTCACCATGCTTATTATCTGTAAGTGCAAGTTCGTTGTTTTCCGCTCCATCGATTACACCCTGCTGAATCGCTGTATATACTTCTCCAAAGCTCATTGGCGATGCCGCAGCTCCAAAGGCTTTTGCCATCTTAATACTTGCCGGACTCTGTTGTACACGGATCTTCATTCCTTTTAAATCATCCGGTGTATTGATCTGTTTCTTTGCATAGAAATTTCTGGTTCCTACGTTGTACCATGTTACAACCTGGAGTCCTGTCTCTTCTGTAGATGCGTAAATTTGTTTCATATAATCCGTATCATTCATCGCTGCAAAATATGCTTCTTCTGATGTAAAAAGATATGGCATACTAAAAACCTCATATACATCGGCAAATATTTCCAGATTCGGTGTACCTGCTACTGTAAAGTCAATTGCTCCTGTCTGTGTCAATTCAATTGCCTTTGTCTGACCACCAAGAAGTTCATTCGGAAATAGCTGCACTTCATATTTGTCACCCAATTCGGATTCTACATATTCTTTAAATTTCACAAGTCCTTTATATTCTGGATGTTCCTCCGATTGTGAAAGTGCTACTCGAACAATTCTTTTCTTTGAAATTGAGCTATCCCCATTTCCACATCCCGTTGCCAGTAGTCCTATTATGCTTACGCAAAGTGCTATACTGACAATCTGTCTCCATTTTTTCATTTTTTCATTTTCTCCTTTCAGTTTGTCAAGCCGTTTTGTGTAAGCCCTTACACTGTATTTTTAGTATATGTGAATCATTTCGTAATTTCAAGCGATATCTTATTTGCTTTATTCACAATTTTTCAAATCGTTTTTTATGCATTTTCACTATATTTTAGTTTTTGTCATTTTTTCTATTGACGTTTTCTAACATACGATGTAATTTAAATGTAAGCTCTTACACATATAATTCATGTAAAGGAGGTTTGATGATTCATTGAAATCTTTTATCAAAATCAATCCATCAGATAATGTAGCAGTTGCACTTGTACCATTATCAAAAGGCACTGTGATCAAACTTGACGACACAACACTTACTCTGACTGAAGACATCATGCAGGGTCACAAGTTTTCATTAAAAAATTTAAAACCGGGCGATTCCATTATCAAATATGGTAATCCGATCGGACATGCAACCGCAGAGATCCCTGCCGGTTCATGGATCCATACACACAATTTAAAAACCGGACTTGGAGACCTGCTTACTTATACATATAATAAGAACGTTTCCGATCTTCCTCATAAAGAACCAAAGTTCTTTCAGGGGTATCGCAGAAAAGACGGACGTGTCGGTGTCCGTAATGAGATCTGGATTATTCCAACCGTAGGCTGTGTCAATAATGTCGTTACTGCTATCGAACGAAATTCCCAGAAATACATTACCGATCAGATTGACAGTATCTGTGCGTTTCCACATCCTTATGGCTGCTCCCAGATGGGAGATGACCAGAATAATACACGTCAGATTCTCGCTGATCTGATCAATCACCCGAATGCTGCAGGTGTCCTGGTTCTTGGACTCGGCTGTGAAAACAGTAACATCGATGAATTAAAAAAATATATCGGTGATTATGACAAGGATCGTGTGCGTTTTCTCGTTGCACAGGAAAGTGAAGATGAAATCGCCGATGGCGTCGAAATTGTAAAACAACTGATTTCCTATGCTTCTGCTTTTAAAAGAGAACCGATCAGTGCATCTGAACTAGTCATTGGCATGAAATGCGGAGGTTCTGACGGATTGTCCGGAATTACAGCCAATCCTACCGTTGGTGCATTCTCCGACAAGCTGATCGCCATGGGCGGATCCACCATTCTTACAGAGGTTCCTGAAATGTTTGGTGCAGAAGTATCTCTTATGAACCGCTGTGAAACAGAAGATTTGTTTCACCAGACAGTCACACTTGTCAACGACTTCAAAAATTATTTCAAGAGCCATAACCAGACTATTTATGAGAATCCTTCTCCCGGAAATAAAAAAGGAGGAATTTCCAGTCTGGAAGATAAATCTTTGGGATGCACACAAAAATCCGGAAGTGCTCCTGTAAAGGGTGTTCTGTCCTACGGTGAACGGATAAATGAAAAGGGACTGAACCTTCTTAGTGCTCCCGGCAATGATCTTGTTGCTTCCACTGCTCTTGCTGCATCCGGTGCACATATTGTACTTTTTACCACAGGACGCGGAACACCATTTGCCTGTCCTGTACCTACAGTCAAGATTTCAACCAATAATCAGCTTGCAGAAAAAAAGCATAACTGGATCGATTTCAACTGTGGTGTCATCGTCAATGACACTCCCCTGGATGAGCTGTCGGACGATCTTTTAGATTTTGTACTTGATATCGCTTCCGGAAAGAAATCCAAATCCGAAGAAGCCGGTTTCCATGATATGGCTATTTTTAAACAGGGCGTTACTTTATAAATCAGTCTATTTTTATGAAAGGATACAAAAAAATGAAAAAATTATCTTATGCAACATTAAAAGAACAGGGTTATGACGGTTATCTGCTTGAGTCAGCACCGGAACGTGTTTTACAGTTTGGCGAAGGAAATTTTCTTCGTGCTTTCGTAGATTATTTTATAGATGAATTAAATGAAAAAGCCGGTTTCAATTCCAAAGTAGTACTGTGCCAGCCAATCGCACCGGGACTTGCGGATATGATCAATGAACAGGAGGGACTCTATACCTTATTTCTCCGTGGTTTCCAGGATGGTCAGAAAGTGAATAAAAAACGTGTTATTTCCTGTGTAAGCCGCTGCCTTAACCCATATCAGGACTACGAAGCTGTTCTTGCCTGTGCAGACAACCCGGATCTTCGCTTTATTGCCTGCAACACAACAGAAGCCGGTATCACTTATGATCCTTCCTGTCAGTTTGCAGATGTCCCTGCAGGCAGTTACCCTGGAAAACTGACACAGTTCCTCTATCGTCGTTTCCAGAAATTCGGCAAGGAAGCCGGCAGGGGATTTATCATTCTTTCCTGCGAATTGATCGACAACAATGGAAAAGAACTGGAAAAATGTGTATTGGAATATGCGAAGCAGTGGGATCTCGGTGACGATTTTATAAACTGGGTAAAAGCAGAAAATACTTTCTGTTCCACATTAGTTGACCGTATTGTAACCGGTTATCCTCGGAATGAAGCCGCTGCAATCTGCGAAGAACTTGGTTACGAAGACAATCTGATCGACACCGGTGAAATTTTCGGATTCTGGGTAATCGAAGGTCCTCAGTCGATCAAAGATGAATTCCCGGTAGATAAAGCAAATCTTCCTATCCTTATTACAGATAATCACAAACCATACAAGCAGAGAAAAGTCCGCATCTTAAATGGTGCCCACACTTCTTTTGTACTTGGTGCTTATCTTGCCGGACAGGATATTGTAAGAGACTGTATGAATGATGAAGTGATCTGCGGATTTATGAATAAAACAATCTATGACGAAATCATCCCTACACTGGATCTTCCAAAAACCGAACTGGAAGAATTTGCTGCTGCAGTCACTGAACGCTTCAAAAACCCATTTATTGATCATGCTTTGCTTGCCATTTCCCTGAACTCAACTTCAAAATGGAAAGCCCGTGTTATGCCTTCCCTGAAAGGTTATGTAGAACGCAAAGGGGAACTTCCTGCATGCATCACTGCATCGTTTGCATTCTATATTGCTTTCTATAACGGATATGCACTCACAGAGGATGGCCTTACAGCAAAAAGAGCCAATAATGAATATACTGTAAAAGATGACAAGGCAATCTTAGAATTCTATCTGGCACACAAAGATGATTCTGCTGCCGATCTGGTTCATGCTGTATGTACCAATACAGACTTCTGGGGAGAGGATCTGACAACGATTCCAGAATTTGAAGCTGCTGTATGCAATTATTTCACCCAGATCCGTGAAAAAGGCACATATGAAGTAATGCGCGGACTGTTGTAATTTTCACACTGTCCAACCTGCCAATTTATCCGAAAGCTCTGCAAAAAGAGAGCTTTCGGATTTAAGAAAAGGAGATTTGATTATGAATGCAACGTTAGAAAAACTCGGTCAGTTTGGTGTCGTACCTGTTGTTGTACTGGATGATGCAAAAGATGCAAAGCCTTTGGCAAAAGCTCTCTGTGATGGTGGACTTGCCTGTGCAGAAGTCACCTTCCGTACAGATGCAGCGGAAGAATCTATCCGTATTATGACAGAAGCATACCCTGAAATGATAGTCGGTGCAGGCACTGTTCTCACAACAGAACAGGCAGATCGTGCGATCGCTGCCGGTGCAAGATTCATTGTTACTCCGGGACTTGATCCTGAAATTGTCAGACACTGTATCGCAAAAAATATTCCCATCACACCCGGTGTTGTAACTCCAAGTGAACTTGCCCAGGCTTATGCTCTCGGGCTTCGTATCGTAAAATTCTTCCCTGCGGAACCATCCGGAGGCCTTCCTATGATTAAGGCTCTTGCAGCCCCATACTATATGATGCAGTTTATGCCGACCGGTGGTATCAGTGCAGCAACACTGCCTGATTACCTTCGTTATGAAAAGATTTTCGCATGTGGCGGAAGCTGGATGGTAAAAGGAGATCTTATTAAATCCGGTGATTTTGACAAAATTACTTCTCTTACCAAAGAAGCAGTTGAGCTCGTCCGCTCCATCCGGGAGGTGTAAGTGCCATGGCAAAAGTTGTAACTTTAGGTGAAATTATGTTGAGACTCTCTCCTCCCGGATACCAGCGTTTCTCACAGGCAAACAATTTTGAAATTAATTACGGAGGTGCAGAAGCAAATGTAGCTGCCTCTTTAGCCCAATTTGGTCATCATGCACTCTTCTTATCCAAAATACCTCAAAATGCCATCGGAGATGCAGCGATAGGCACTCTCCGAAGCTTAAATGTAGATTGCAGCCATATTGCACGCGGCGGTAAACGTCTTGGAATTTACTTTCTGGAAAACGGTGCTTCCATCCGTCCGTCCAGTGTTGTATATGACCGTGCAGACTCAGCGATCACAAGTGCATTACCTGATGAATTTGATTTTGATGAAATATTTAAAGATGCCGATCTTTTCCATGTATCCGGTATCACACCTGTATTAAGCGAAGAAGCAAAAGAGCTTACCTTTGCCGCACTAAAAAAGGCCAGAGAACATCATGTAAAGATTTCCTTTGACCTGAATTACCGTTCTAAATTATGGACTTCTGATGTAGAAGAAAAGCAGAAAATGCTTTCTGAAATGATGGAATATGTTGATATCTGTTTTGGAAATGCACGCGATGCCGCAAAATGTCTCGGATATTTTGAGGACGGTGTCGATTTTATCGATGGTGACTACAGTATCTGCGTTGACGAAGAACACATGCGCAATGTATTAAACCATTACCACTTCAGCCACCTGATCACAACGCTCCGAAACAGTATCAGTGCATCTGACAATGGCTGGTCCGGTGCTGTGTGCACACCTGACGACTATTACAAAGGACGCGATTATATGCTTCACATTGTAGACCGTGTCGGCGGAGGAGATTCTTTTGCTTCCGGTTTTCTTCACGGAATCCTCTCTGATATGGGAAGCAGAAAATCACTCGAATTTGGTCTTGCATCTGCTGCGATCAAACATACGATTCCAGGAGATTTAAATTATATTAATGAATCAGAAGTTCTTGCCATGATCGAAAGTGATGGTGCAGGACGGGTACAACGCTAATTGTACATTCCCCCTAAACTGTAACAGGTTTAACTTCCCTATTTAAGAACAGGGTTGTCTGGAATCAATCAAGTCGAGCGTCCGCGAGACTTGGTGCGTGATTCTGGTCAGCCCTGTTCTTATATCATTTGTTCTGTTATTTCTTGTCCTTTATCTGTTTTTAAGATGGATCAGAAAAATGGATCAGCACCTTCAGTTTACTTCCGCCATATTGATGAAACTCTTCGAATGCCGCTGCAGCTTCTTCCAATTCATATTCCGATCTTTTTGCTGCATCAGCACAGCCTTTATTCATCACGATTTTTTCCAGATCGATTTCTCCGCATTTTACCAATTCAATCAGTTCCTTAAAATCTGCTTTTAATGCATTTCTGGAACCAAAAATACTTAACTCTTTCTTCTGGATTAATGTAAAATTGAAATCCAGGTTTTTCTTTCCCACACCGATTAAAACAATCCGGCCGCCATAAGCAGCTGCATCAATGCAGTTCTGGAACGTGGACGGAAGACCAACTGCTTCGATACAGACATCAAACCCATGATGTTCCCCTGTGATCTGACTCACACTGTTCTTAAGACTTTCCTCACTGTCATTTTTGATCGTACCTGCAAGTCCGAATGTTTTATATGCATATTGAAGCTTTTCTTCTGCAATATCTGCGATATATACTTCTCCGCCTTTTGCCTTAGCTGCAACCGCAGCCAGGACACCGATCGTTCCTGCTCCAATGACAAGTACCTTATCGCCTTTTTTAATATCTGCTCTTGATACTCCATGATAACTGATGCAAAACGGTTCGATCAGTGCAAGCTGCCTTGGATTTAATCCCATTCCATCATAAATCCGTTCTATCGGCATTGTAATATATTCAGAGAACGCACCATCTCTCTGTGCCCCCATTGTTTCATTTGATTCACAGCAGTTTACAAGCCCTCTCTCACAGGAATAACATTTCTGACAATTAAAATATGGATTGCAGGTTACGATCATTCCCGGCTTTAATCCTCTGTCATTTTCTTCGATTTCTACAATTTGTGCAGAAAACTCATGTCCCGGGATTCTCGGATAACCTGCATATGCAAAGGTTCCCCGATAAGTTCCCAAATCACTTCCGCAGATTCCTCCATATAAAAGTTTCAGCAATGCCTCTCCCTTTTTCGCTACCGGCATCTCTTTTTCCGTAACCGTAACTTTTCCCGGCTCTAAAATTGTAATTACCTTCACCCTTCTTCTCTCCTTGCTTTCATACTATTTTCATCAGCAATCTCTGTCAATATACTGTTCATTCCAGATCACCGCAGTTTTCATCGGTGCTCCTTTTGCATATATTTTATCTTCATATGCATTCACCGGATCTTCGGTAAATTCGCCCTTGTCGATCAGTTCTACGATTTCATCATAGCGGCTGTCCAAAAGAATCCTGATCGCCTCTTCCATATGATCCTGGCGGAAATTAATGGAACCAAAAATCACCTGATTTTTGAATCCGAATGGCATTGTGTCGAATGCGATTTCCGGTCCTAAGGAAAATGAATTATAAATTCCATTACAGCCCAGCACACCATATTGGAACGCAATTTCGTGTTCAATTGCAGCTCCGCTGGAACCGATAAATACCGTTGCCGTGCCACCTAATTTTTCCTGGATCGCCTCTGCAAGTTCTTCGTTTGTGTCAAAAGCACTTCTCACATAAGATGCACCCGCCTGCTTTAAGGCAAAGGAAACCTTCGGGCTGCTCTCTTCGCTTCTTGCCACAAATACAATCTTCGCATCCGGATAACGCTGGTGGATCAGATCTCCTATGAACATTCCGGTTGTTCCAAGGCCAAAGATACATACTCTGTCAAATGTTTCTTTTCTGGCAATCTCCCTCGCTTCTGCTTCGCTGCATTTATATTGTGCCATTTTCACCCTGAAATTCTGTGCTTCCCCGATATCTTCCATCCGTTCTCTCTGAAAGATCATGCAGGCATACGGATCGCTAAACACAAGCTTTTTACATACGGAAAGTGGTATTTTCCCATCCTTCACATATCCGTCCGGTATTTTCAGAAGCATATCCGGATTATAGTAGTTTTTATCAGAGAATAACCCATCTGCCTGATCGCATCCGTACTCAAAATAGGTTTCTTCTTCGGTATATCTCGTAGGATCATAGCTGTTTCCACCACGGATCAGCACTATGGCAAAGCGGTTTTCATCCGGAACCCATACAACCCCTTCATGACCATTGATCAGTCTGTTGCAGCCTTCCGGAAATTTATGTTTTAAATTTCTTTCCCGCCCCATATTCATAAGCGTGTAATCTGTACCGCAGAATCCTACGAAAACACTTTCTGCGATCTTTCCTTCCTTCTCTTCCTCGCCTCTTAATCTCCTTCTTGGAATATTATGAATTTCCACATCTCCGTACACTAACGGATTTTTCTCACTGTTCTGAAAATACGTGCCTTTTACGATCATGCTGCTCCTCCTTGTTTATTCCACCATGTTTCTTATTTTTTCCGGGACTTCCAATTCCTCAAATCCATAAAATGCTCTTGCATTTTCTCCCAGAAACTTTTTCTTTTCTTCGTCTGATAATTCCGTTGTTTTTTCTATAAAATCCTTACTCATATCATAAGTAATGGCTGTCATTGTTCGCGGATAATCGCTTCCCCACATTAATTTGTCAATCCCGCAGATATCGATCGCTGTACGGATTGCTCTCACCGCTGACGGATATGGGTAAAATTCTTTGTGGAATAACCAGGTGATCCCACCACTTTCGATATAAACATGTTCATGCTTTGCAAGTGCGATCTGTTTTTCCCAGCCGTCTGTCGTAACCATTCCAAAATGTCCGATGGTAATACGAAGATCCGGATATGTTTCGATCAACTGCTCCATTGCGGCTGTCTGTGCATCTCCATCTGCCATGTCAATGGAAATAAACTTCTTCAACCGTTCTGCTTTTTCAAAAATTTCTTTATGGTGCAGCAGATTCTGATCTTTTAATCTGCCTGCACAAATTTTAATTCCATCAAATTGTTCGATCCACTCATCTTTGATCTCTTTTTCTTCATAAAGACAGCAAATCTTTATCCTTTTTGGATACTTCTTCCTGCATTCTAATAAGTAATGATCCTGGTTGCCATCAATATACTCCTGTGTCACCACACATCCGCTGACTCTGGCATAATTCATATTGGAAATCAGCATTTCCACTGTGTTTCTTCCATCCAGCATATATGGCGGCATCATCTGACGGATCTCTCCACCAAAGTCACTTTTTCCATCCTTTAATGCAACCACTTTGTTTTCACCTACACGTCCATACTGCTTGTCCCATAAATGCAGGTGTGCATCAATCACCATACCGTGCCCTCCTTTTTTCAATTTTTCCGCTTTGTTCTTGATTTTATTATAAGATTTGTTGTACGATAATGATACATGAATAGCAGACATTTCCAGTTGTGTCATGTCCGCTTAGCGTACTTTTTAGATATAAAGCTTCAGATGTAATGCGGGTGCTAAGGCATACTTCGAATTGCACACAGGCATGCATTGATGATACCTTCAATCATTCTATTTTAGGGGATCGTTTTTATGATAAAAAATGATAATTTAAATGTTATGTTTCAGATAGGGAATTACCGGATAAATGTTTTAAAATTTACATATGAATGTCAGACATGGAATACGCCATCTCATGCCCACAGTTCGAACAGCTATGAGATTCACTTTATTCCAGAGGGAAAGGGGACATTGATCAGCAATCAATGCCGTTATGACTTGTATCCTGATATTCTCTACACCACCGGTCCTCATATTGAGCATCAACAATATTCAGATCCCGATGATCCAACCTACGAGTATTGTATTTATTTAAGAATCGAAGAATTGCACAATGTCAAAGAAATTGCTTCCGAAAAAGACATATTGGCACCATTTTTACATTATCCATTCTGGTATGGAAAAGATTGTGCCGGCCTGCAGTCAACATTAGAGCAAATCCATGAAGAGCTATCTTCACCCGGAACCGCTGCCACAGTCATGCTCCGGGCTCTTTTTATGCAGTTTTTAGTAAAAATACTGAGAAACTATGCGCCTGACTCAAATGCTGCCATAACCTATATTCCGATTCCATTGGTCAAGGCTTATATTCTGATCGAAGACAGCTTCCTGCTCGAATATAATACCATTACACTAAAAGAACTTTCCCGCCGGTTAGGACTCAGCTCCCGGCAGACCAGCCGGATTCTGTATAATCGTTATGGAAAAAATTTTCTTCAAAAAAGAACGGAAGCCCGTATGGCTGCGGCAGTCACTTTCCTAAAAGAAAATAAACTTTCTATTTCTGAGATTTCCGCCCGATTAGGATATTCTTATCCGAATCATTTTCATACAGCTTTTAAAAACTATTATCATATGACTATTTCTGAATACAAAGAGCGGATTTTAATGTGATTCAAGTCAAACGTCGTGTATTTTAATGACCTACTTCACTATTAATCATATCTTCGCTGTCAGTATGTAGTCTTATGAAAGCAGTTTTTCGGTCCACTCTGCCTCCTTAAAACCGGTCAGCACAGTATCACCATCCACAACCAGTGGCCGCTTCACAAGCATACCATCGGTTGCAAGGAGTTTTAACTGCTCCTCCTCGCTCATTTCCGGCAATTTGTCCTTCAACTGCATGCTTTTGTATAAAAGTCCACTCGTATTAAAAAATCTTTTTAATGGCAGTCCACTTTTTTTATACCATTCTTTTAATTCCGCATAAGTTGGATTTTCTTCTGCGATATTACGCTCTGTGTATGCGATGCCCTGACTTTCTAACCATTTCTTTGCCTTCTGGCATGTGGTACACTTTGGATAACAAATAAATAACATGTGTTTTTCCTCCTCAGATTGAGTTTCTATCAAAATTAGATAACGATCCCATTGCAGTGATCTATCTCATGCTGGATAATCTGGGCAGTCCAGCCCGTATATTTACCGTGCTGCTTCTTAAAATTTGTGTCCAGATAGTCTACTTCAATTTCTTTGTATCTTGTGCATGGTCTTACTCCATCCAGTGAAAGGCAGCCTTCCTCTGTCTGAAAAGTCCCCATTTTCTTTGTGATCACCGGATTGATCATTGCAAACTGAAATGGTCCTGCTGCCACTACAATAATATTTTTGCTCACTCCGATCATGTTCGCCGCCATCCCGACGCAGTGATCTAAATTTGCTCTTAAAGTGTCCAGCAGATCCGTAATCACCTGCTTGTCTGCTTCGGTCGCATCCACTGATTTCTGTGCAAGAAACATTGGATCGCGTGTGATTTTCTTTACCATTCGTTGATACTCCTTCCCCATTTCAAATTCTCTTTGCAATCTCGATTGCAACATATAATTTATCCATGTTATGGTTGGCATCCGCAAGCCCGGAAACATCATAAACTGCCTGATCTAACACATCTCCGGTGACTAGGAAATTATATAACTCCCATCCATAAAAGTCACAGACTGCCTGAACTCCGGCAAGTTCCATCTCCACAGCAATGCAGCCCTTTTTTTTTCTCGCATCAAATTTGGCTTTTGTTTCCCGATATATTGCATCCGTTGTCCAGACTTTTCCCAAAACATTTGGAAGTTTTAATTCATCAAATATCGCTTTGACTGTTTTCGCATTTTTTACCTCGATGTAATCTGCCGGTGGTGCATAGTGATAACTTAATCCCTCTTCCCGATAACTGTGTGTCGGTATCACGAATTTATCTGTTGTCAGCCCACTGTCTAATGATCCTGCCGAGCCGAACATAATGAACTTCACTGCACCAGTAAGCCAGTTCACCTCTATTACATCTCCACCTGCCAGTGCAGAACCGATATGGCTTAAATATCCTGCAATTTTCATTCCCTCTATGTCAAACATATACACTGGTGTAATCCCATTGCAGCATCTTATTGCCCCAACTTCCTGATGCTCATATGTATCAAGCATGTATTCAAATATCTGTTCTGAAAATACGATCATGCACTTATCGCATAAATGTTTTTGTTCTCCATAAAAATCTTTTGTTCCAAATAAAACCTCTGAATTGTCAAATGCATCTGTTATCATTTTCATCCTCCCATTCTGCTATAAACTCACTCTGTCCATTTATTTTCCTATCATTACTGCGTTCTTAAATAGAACTAGATTAGAACCATTTGATAAAACAAATGCCGGAAGCCCGCATAAATACAGACTTTCGGCATTTTGATCCGTTATTCAAACTCAATCGTTCCCGGTGGCTTACTCGTCAGATCATAGAATACTCTATTCACCCCACGCACCTCATTGATAATTCTGCTCATTACAGTCTGTAATACTGCAAACGGAATCTCGGCAGACTCGGCTGTCATGAAATCAACCGTATTGACTGCACGCAGTGCAACTGCGTAGTCGTAAGTTCTCTCATCACCCATAACACCAACGGAACG
>CAKQXQ010000043.1 GCA_934292805.1 uncultured Roseburia sp.
AGCAGATTAACAAGATCCTTCCCAGAAAGAGCTGCAAAACTCTTTGCTGCATCTGAGGAAGCTGCAAAAGCTCGTTATGAACATCTGTTAAGATTAGTTGAATTATACAAATAAGATTCAGAATGCCCTGAATTGATTGTAAATTCAAAGAACCCGGAAAGAATTGAAACTTTCCGGGTTCTTTTTTATGTAATGGAAACTTCGTTTCCATTACATAAAAACGCTCCGCGAGGATCGCACTGCGGCGGATAAGAAATATGTCGCATATTGCGACCCGCCGCAGGCGGAGAATCTCGCCTGCGAGATTCTTTTTAATGAGGAAATCAGAAAGAATGGACTTTGACAGCCGGAAAGCTTATAATAGCGTTAAATAATTTCGGGCAGTATAAAGGAGAGTGACTATGGAATCGATATTAGAAATCTGTTGTGGCAGCTTTGAGGATGTGAAAACAGCATATGAAAACGGTGCAGACAGAGTAGAACTGAACAGTGCACTTTATCTTGGGGGATTGACTCCATCACTGGCAAATCTCGTCTGTGCAAAAGAGCAGTGTAGAATTCCGATTGTAGCAATGGTTCGTCCGCGGGGAGGAGGCTTCTGCTATTCAGAAGAGGAATATCAGACCATGCTTCTGGATGCGAAAATACTTCTGGAACATGGGGCAGATGGAATTGCTTTTGGCTTTCTGGCAGAGGACAGAGAACTTGATCTTAAACGGACACAGGAAATGATCAGTGTGATCCGTAAATACGGTAAAGAGGCAGTATTCCACCGGGCATTCGACTGTGTGAAAGACCAGAAGAAGGCAACAGAACAACTGATCGAAGCAGGGGCGGATCGAATTCTTACAAGTGGCGGTAAAGCAGATGCATGGAGTGGAAGAGAAATGCTAAAACAGATCCAGGCTGAATATGGATCTGCAATCACAATCTTAGCCGGAAGCGGCATAAATGATAAAAATGCAATAGAACTAATGAACTATACCGGAATATCACAGGTACACAGTTCCTGCAGAGGATGGGTGGAAGACAGCACGACATCGAATGGAATCGTTGATTTTTCTTATGCAGGTGAGGGCGAAAAGAATCAATACGAGGCAGTGGACAGCAAAAAAATACTGGCATTAACAAATACCCTGAAAAAAAGATGATGAAAATGTTTCGATAAGTATTCTGCAAGATATTACTATAAATATAGACAAATAGATAAATATAGAAATTGCAGGTTGACAAAGACTTCGTTAAAACCTATAATATATTTATATTTGAAGGATAGTTCACATGCAAATGTACTAAACCGAAAAAGTAAACGCTACGCATGCGTATTATTTTTTCGGTTTTTTTTATGTAATAGGAAACTTCGTTGCACAAAAAAGACGAGATTTGTTTCCGGTTCCGGAATGTGGATGCTGTCCTATAAAATAAGGAGGATTCTATGCAGGAGATAACAGGAAAGATTGCTTTTGGTGGGATTGCAATCGGAAAAATCAGAGAAATTTCCAAAGAGAACAATGTGGTAAGACGTGTGAAAGTGGACGATGTGGAAGCTGAAAAGGCACGTTTTGAAGCTGCCAGAGACCAGGCATCCGAAGAACTTGGAGCACTGTATGAGAAGGCAGTAAAAGAGGTTGGAGAGGCAAACGCAGCGATCTTTGAGGTACATCAGATGATGCTGGAAGATGAAGATTACCTGGATTCCATCCGCAATATTATCGATACCCAGAATGTAAATGCAGAGTTTGCAGTGGCAACAACCGGTGACAATTTTGCAAAGATGTTTGCAGAGATGGATGATGATTACATGAAGGAACGCGCAGCAGATGTGAAGGATATTTCAGAACGTGTTGTCCGTATCCTCAGTAAAAAGGAAGAAACTGTACAAGGTGCAGAAGAAAATGAAAAGTATATCATTGTTGCAGATGATCTTGCACCAAGTGAGACGATCCAGCTGAACCGTGATTCTGTTCTTGCATTCGTAACAAGACAGGGATCCACAAACTCCCACACAGCGATCCTTGCAAGAACTATGAACATTCCGGCACTTGTTATGGCAGATGTTCCGGCAGAAGTGAACGGAAAGATGGCAGTAGTGGATGGATTCGCCGGAAAAGTTTTCCTGGAACCGGAGAAAGATGTTCTTGAAACATACCATGAAAAACAGCAGGAGGAGCTGCATCGCAAAGAACTGTTACAGCAGTTAAAGGGAAAACCAACAGTTACAAAGGAGGGCAAAGAGATCAAGTTATATGCGAACATCGGTGAAGTAAAAGATCTTGGAGCAGTTCTTATGAATGATGCGGCAGGAATCGGTCTGTTCCGCAGTGAGTTCCTTTATCTCCAGAGCACAGATTTCCCGACAGAAGAGGAACAGTTCAAATCCTACAAAACAGTTGCAGAAGTAATGGCCGGCAAGAAAGTGATCATCCGTACACTGGATATCGGTGCAGACAAGCAGATTGATTATTTTAATCTTGGCAAAGAAGATAACCCGGCACTTGGATACCGTGCGATTCGAATTTGCTTAAGCCAGCCGGAAATCTTTAAAACCCAGCTGCGTGCGTTATATCGTGCAAGTGTCTATGGAAATATTGCAATTATGATCCCGATGATCGCATCTGTATGGGAAGTTCAAAAAGTAAAAGAGATCATGGCAGAAGTAAGAGCAGAACTGACAGAAGAGGGAGTGCCATTCAAAGAGGTTGAGTTCGGTATTATGATCGAGACTCCGGCGGCAGTTATGATCGCAGATGATCTTGCAAAGGAAGTAGACTTCTTCAGTATCGGAACAAATGACCTGACACAGTATACACTGGCGATCGACCGTCAGAATGCAAGACTTGACCGTTTCTATGATTCACATCATCCGGCAGTGCTTAAAATGATCCAGATGGTAATTGACAGTGCCCACAAAGAGGGAATCTGGGCTGGTATCTGTGGAGAGCTTGGCGCAGATCTTACCTTAACAGAGACATTTGTCAAGATGGGAATTGATGAATTATCGGTATCACCAGCAATGGTTTTACCTGTAAGAGATAAAATTATAAACGCATAAAAGGAGAATGAAAAATGAAAGAATTCAGCTACACAGTAAAAGACGAACTTGGAATCCATGCAAGACCAGCAGGAATGCTTGTAAAAGAAGTAAAAAACTTCCAGAGTAAGGTTACATTAGAGAAAGACGGAAAAACAGTAGACGCATCCCGCCTGATGGCAGTTATGGGAATGGGTGTTAAAAAAGATATGACTGTAAAAGTAACAGTTGAAGGTGAAGATGAAGAAGCCTGCTATGAAGCAATCAAAGCATTCTTCGAGACAAACCTGTAAGAATCAGGTTGTATTTAAAAACAGTCTGATACCGCATGAATTAGTAAACGAAAACACGATCACGAATTGGTTAATATGTATATTATAACACGTGAAAATTGTGCAAAATAGCCAAAAGGTAAAAGGGAGCATAATAAAACTTGACAGAATATACAACAAATGTTAAAATTTTATTAAGTTAATAAAATACTTGTTGGATTGTTACTGATTATGCAGGCAAAACCAAACTTTACATATCATTTGGATTTTGTAAAGTTTGGTTTTTTTGGTCTAAAAAAGGGATTAGGTATACAAAGCAGTTTAGGTGGAGTAGAGCATGGTTATCCAGAAAGTAATTAATAATAATGTAGTATCTGCGTATGACGGTGAAAAACAGGAAGTTGTAGTCATGGGCAGAGGAATTGGATTTAAAGCACATACGGGAGACGAGATCAACGAAAAGAAGGTCGAGAAGGTATTCCGTATGGAAAGCGAGAGTCTTTCCCAGAAGTTCCAGGAGATACTTACGAAGATCCCATTAGAACATATGCAGATCGCAACAGATATTATCGCATATGCAAAGAAGAATCTGAATGTACAGTTGAATGAGAGCATTTATATCACATTGACAGATCATATTAATTTTGCAATCCAGAGATATTCACAGGGGATCAAGCTTAAGAATGCACTTCTCTGGGAGATTAAGAAGTTCTATAATCAGGAATTTCTGCTTGGCAAATATGCGATCGGAGTATTGAACCAGAAGTTAGGAACAGAGTTTTCAGAGGATGAGGCAGGCTTTATCGCATTACATTTTGTGAATGCCGAGTATAATACCAACATTAATGATACATTTGCGATGACGAATATGATCAATGATATTCTGGCACTTGTGAAGAGAGAGATGAAGGTGGAGTTTGATGAAGAGTCTCTTCATTATGAGAGGTTTGTAACACATCTGAAGTTTCTTACCCAGCGCCTCTATCGTCATGAACTTTTAAAAGACGAAGAGATCGAATTTGCCAGACTGATGGAGGGCAAATATCCGAAAGAATACGAGTGCAGCAAGAAGATCGCAGAGTACATCGAGAAACAATATGGAAGTAAGATATCAGGGGAAGAAATTATGTTTCTTTCCATACATATAAAAAGAGTCTGTATGACAGAGTGAAGAAAGAGAGGCCAGTAAAATGTTTAATCTGTTTAAGAAAAAAGAGGAAAAAGGAATTGAGATCGGATCTCCGGTAAAAGGAAAAGCAGTTCCGTTAAGCCAGGTAAGCGATCCGACATTCGGAGAAGAGATCCTTGGAAAAGGTGTTGCAGTCATTCCGGAAGAAGGAAAATTCTATGCACCATGCGATGGTACGATCGAGATGCTTTTTGATACAATGCATGCAGTCAGCATGACATCAGCTGATGGAGTAGAACTTCTTGTTCATATCGGTCTGGATACAGTCGCATTAAAAGGAGAGCATTTTACCGCACATAAGAAATCCGGTGATGCTGTAAAGAAAGGTGATCTGATCCTTACTGTTGATCTGGATGCTGTTAAGGCAGCCGGTTATGATGTGATCACACCTGTGATCGTATGCAATACACCTGATTATCAGGCAGTAGATGCAGTAACAGATGTTATGGTCAATGCAGGAGATAAAGTTCTGACATTGAAGAAATAACAAGATCTCCGGTGGCAAAGCCGGAAATCAGAAAGATGTATTTTAGCCGCAGATAACTTGTGGCATAAAATAAAACAAAAAAAGGGATTATAAAAAAGGAGGAGCTTTTAGTATGATGAAATATTTACAGAAATTAGGAAAAGCTTTAATGCTTCCTGTAGCATGTCTTCCGATCTGTGGTATCTTAATGGGTCTTGGATATGCACTTTGTCCATCTACCATGCAGGGTGGTGACGTTACCGGTATCCTTGAGATGATCGGTTTCTTCCTTGTAAAAGCAGGTGGAGCTTTAATCGATAACATGGCAGTTCTTTTTGTTATCGGTGTTGGTGTTGGTATGGCTGATGACAATGATGGTACAGCAGCTCTTGCAGCTTTAGCATCATGGTTAATGATGACAAACCTTCTTGCCGTTGGAACAGTAACAACATTAATGCCAGCAATCGCTGACAACGCTACAAAGTCACTTGCATTCGGTAAGATCGCAAACCCATTTATCGGTATCCTTGCTGGTATTATCGGTGCAACATGCTACAACAAGTTCAAAGGTACAAAATTACCTGACTGGTTAGCATTCTTCAGTGGAAAACGTTGCGTAGCTATCGTAGCCGGTGTTGTTTCCATCGTTGTTTCTGCAATCTTATTATTCATCTGGCCAGTAGTATTCGGTGCATTAGTTGCTGTAGGTCAGGGAATTGCAGGTCTTGGAGCAGTTGGTGCTGGTCTGTATGCATTCTTAAACAGATTATTAATCCCAACAGGATTACACCATGCATTAAACAACGTATTCTGGTTTGATACAATCGGTCTTGGTGACCTTGGACATTTCTGGGCAGGTGAAACATCTGCTGATGTAACATGGGATTTAGGTATGTACATGTCCGGATTCTTCCCATGTATGATGTTCGGTATTCCAGGTGCAGCTCTTGCTATGGTTCACACAGCTAAGAGTGATAAGAAGAAAGTTGCTATCGGACTTGTTGCTTCTGCAGCTATCTGTGCATTCGTTTGTGGTGTTACAGAGCCATTCGAGTTCGGTTTCATGTTCCTTGCACCAGCTCTTTACGTAGTATATGCAGCATTATATGGTATCTTCACAGTTATTACTGTATTAGTTGGATTCAGAGCAGGTTTCTGTTTCTCCGCTGGAGCAACTGACTTAATCTTCTCCGCATCCCTCCCAGCTGCAAAGAATACATGGATGATCATTCCTCTTGGAGTTGCAGCATTTATCGTATTCTACGTAGTATTCCGTTTCGCTATCACAAAGTTTGACTTAAAGACTCCTGGTAGAGAAGATGATGATCTTGAAGCAGAGAAAAAAGTAGAACTTGGAAATAACGATTACACAACAGTTGCAGCAATCATTCTTGAAGGTCTCGGCGGAGCTGAGAACGTAACAAGCATTGATAACTGCATCACAAGACTTCGTCTTGAAGTAAAAGACAGCTCTTTAGTAGATGAGAAGAAAATCAAATCTGCAGGAGTTGCTGGTATCGTAAGACCAAGCAAACAGGCTGTTCAGGTTATCATTGGAACAAAAGTTCAGTTCGTAGCTGATGAGTTCAAAAAATTATGTAAATAATAAACAAATATAATCCCTTTCGAAAAGAGGTCGTTCCTGCGGGAGCGGCTTCTTTTTCTTTACAATAAAAAAGACAAATGATACAATGTTTTCAGAAAAAGGTAAAATATGTATATCAGAATGAATGTATATTTTACAAAGATACTGGAGGAAGTGTGATGGCGAATTTTTTTCAAAAAATAGCACAGATCTACCAGAGAAGAAGGAAGCCGCAGGGAGTCTCCTTTGTGAGAGATGACAGGAAAATGCGTGCGGATCGTTTGGCACGGGGAGAAGAAAGGATACAGGAAAAAGTGGAAAAAGAAGATTTCTTATTAAGCCAGATTGATGAATTCAGGGAAAAAGCAAAGCAGCTGCAGAATCTTTTGAATGCAAAGGAAAGTAAAGTTTCAGAGCTGCAGAGCCTTGTAAGAGAAAGAGAAGATAAGGCAAAAGAATTAGAGCAGGTTTTGCAGGAGAGACAGGAAGAGGCAGATGAACTGACAACAGGTTTTGAAAAGAAAGTGGACGAGCTTGCCAAAGTTGTAACTGCTAAGATGAGTGAGATTGAGGAAGCGGTATCGAATCAGGTTGCAGAGGTGAAGACGGTAACTGCAGACCAGCTTGCAGCAAGCCGCAGATTAAGTGATGACCAGCTTGCAGCAAGTAAGAAGCTGAATGAAGAGCAGATGGCTGCCAATAAGAGATTCCTTGAGGAGCAGACGGAAGTCAACAAGAAGCTCAATGAGGAACAGGTAGCAGAAGTCAAAGCACTTCTTGAAAATGCAACTACCCAGCTTGAGACGATCAAATCTGATCTGTCCGAGAAAGTGCATTCTGAAAATGTAAAATGCTACCGTAACATTCAGGATCTTTTTAATGAATTTGATTCTAAGATTGAAAAGATGGATGAGATGGAGAAGAATGTTGATTCTGTAAAGGGATTTGCAAAGGTGATCTCATGGTTTTCTGTGCTTAATTTCATTTTGCTTGTCGGGGTGCTTTTAAGCGTACTTGGAGTATTCACTTTCTGATCTGCTGTTTTTTAAAACCGCAGTAAAAGAAAAGGCAGACTTAGGACCGTGGGGTATTTGGGGATAAAATTAGCAATTTGGAGAGATTGACATGAATATAGAACCAAAAAAAGTATGGATCGTTGGACATAAGAATCCGGATACAGATTCAATCTGCGCAGCGATCAGTTATGCATATCTGAAAAACCAGCTCGGAGAGAGAGAATATGTGCCGAAGCGTGCCGGGGCGATCAGTGAAGAGACAAGGTACGTACTGGATTATTTTAAAGTAGAAGATCCGGAACTCATTACAGACGTGGGAGCACAGCTGAAGGATATTTCTATCCGGAAGACTGCAGGCGTAGGTTCGCAGATTTCACTGAAAAAAGCATGGGAGACGATGAAGAAGCTGGATGTTGTTACACTCCCTGTTACGAACAGACTCGGAAAGCTGGAAGGAATTATCGTAACAAAAGATATTGCAACATCCTATATGGATGTTTATGACAGCCGTGTTTTATCCAAAGCAAGAACACAGTACAAAAATATTGCAGAGACACTGGATGGCAAAATTCTGGCTGGAAACGAGCATGCCTATTTTATGCGAGGTAAAGTGCTTGTAGCAACGACACCGGATTATATGATGGATTTCATGGAAGCAGATGACATGGTGATCTTAGGAGCACAGAAAGAGTCACAGATCCGGGCACTTGAGGCAAATGCCAGCTGCATTATTGTCGGTTGCGGCTTTGAAGTGGATCCTGAAGTGATCCAGATGGCTAATAAAAAAGACTGCATTGTGATCACAACAACTTATGATACATTTTCAATTGCCAGACTTGTCAATCAGAGTATGCCGATCAAGGAGTTTATGACAAGAGAGGGACTTGTTACATTTGATATTGATGATTATGTGGATGATGTGAAAGAGACAATGTCAAGGATCAGACATCGTGATTTCCCGATTTTGGATGAGAGTGGCTATTATGTCGGAATGGTATCCAGACGAAACTTAATGAGCATGCAGAAAAAGCAGGTGATCTTAGTTGATCACAATGAAAAATCACAGGCAGTTGACAATATCAATGAGGCCGAGATCTTGGAAATTATCGATCATCACAGAATCGGAAGTTTAGAGACGATTTCGCCGGTTTATTTCAGAAATCAGCCGTTAGGATGTACATCAACGATCATATATCAGATGTTCCAGGAGAAAAATATTGAAATCCCGGCACATATTGCAGGATTATTACTTTCGGCAATCTTATCGGATACTTTAATGTTCCGTTCACCAACCTGCACACAGCTGGATATTCTTGCGGCAGAAGCATTGGCACGTATTGCCAGTGTTGATATTGAAACACATGCAAAGAACATGTTTAAGGCCGGAAGCGATTTTAAGAATAAGACGACAGAAGAGATTTTCTATTCTGACTTTAAAGTGTTCCATGCAGAAAATGTAGATTTTGGTGTGGCACAGATCAGTGCGATGAGCAGAGAAGAACTGGATAAAGTCGGAGAAAAAATCCGTCCATTCATGAAAGAAGTACTTGGCGAAAAACGTCTGGATATGGTTTATGTAATGCTGACCGATATTTTGGAAGAGTCCTCCAAAGTAATTTTTGAAGGACATGATGCAGGCAAAATCCTCGCAGAAGCCTTTGAAAAAGAAGAAGATGAAAAGGGCATACTGCTGGAAGGAATCGTATCCCGCAAGAAGCAGATGATCCCGACACTGATCAATGCTATGGCAGAACGCCAATAGAAGTGATCCTGTGTCAGGATGGTTTTACTTTAATATGCGCGGAGATTCACCAAAGCATTTCTTATAGGCACGGGAGAAAGTTGAGTAATTATTGAAACCACATTCATAGCAGGCTTCCGTGACCGGCTTTCCAGACAGGATCAGTTCTCTTGCAAGGAGAAGTCGTTTGGTGGAGAGATAATTACCGATGCTGTATCCGGTCTCTTCTTTGAAGGTATGCATGAGATAATAACGGCTGAGGTAGAAACGTGCTGCAATGTCATCAATACTTAATGGCTCGGTCAGATGCTCATTCAGATAATGAAGAACAGAGAGAATCTTGTCATTGGCCGCGGATGTCTCAATATATTCGATTTTGTTATGCAAAGCCGCCCGGTTGAGCTGGATCAGGAATTCAAGAAAAAGCAGTCTGTGATGCAATTCATGCGCGTAGTCCGAATCAGTAAGAGAAAGATCTAATTCTGCAGTAAGCCTTCCAAGCCGGTTTCCGGAAAAAGATTCTACGCGGAGTACATGGGACTGTTCTTCTGATGCCTTCCGAAAGCAGAGCTGCAGATCATTGTCTGCTTCACTGTATTGGTCTAAAAAATCAGGGGAAACATAAATAATAATACGTTCATAAGGCCGGTCAGAGTGAATGACCGGCTTATGTACTTCTCCGGCATTGACAAGTACAATGTCATTTTTTTTAAGATCGTAGGAACGACCTTCAATACAATAAGTGACATCACCGTTCAGTAAGATCAGTATCTTGTGAAAATCATGGTAATGATAGTGAAAAGTACGCATGGATTCATCTTTTAAATGGAACATTTTAAAGTCGGAAGTGAGGTATCCTACTTTTTTATAATCTGGCATGTTATCCTCCTCGTATTATGTACTGCGATATGCATGGAATATCAGATACAGCGAAATCCAAACTCTGACTTTATGATAGAATAAAAAAGCACAATTTGCAATATAAACAACACAGAACTTGTATATATTTTAAATTGTGTCTATTATAATGAAAATAACAATGAGCAGTCCGGGTGAAAGACTGCGGTGGAATGAGAAGAAAGGTGGATTTGTTTTTATGAAGAATTTCAGCAATTACACAGATTTTGATAGAAAAGATAACTTGCATTTTGAGTCAAAAGCAGTGCATGGAGCACTTGGTACGGAACCGCTTACCGGAGCAGTCAGCATGCCGATTTTCCAGGCTGTAACTTACCGTCATCCTGCACTTGGTGAGACTACAGGATTTGCATACAGCCGTCTTGAAAATCCGACGAGACAGGAATTAGAGCGCACGATGGCTATCCTTGAAGGTGGTATCAAAGCATTCGCATTCTCCAGCGGACAGGCTGCCAATATGGCTGTATTTTCTCTGCTGGATCCGGGAGATCATGTTATTCTTTCTGATGATATTTATGGCGGTACATTCCGTATTATCGGTGATGTGTTTGGCAAATACGGCATTGAGCATACTTACGTGGAGATGGATGATCTTGAAGCTGTAAAAGCAGCAATTAAGCCTAACACCAAAATGCTTTTTGTTGAGACCCCAACAAATCCGATGATGAAGGTTGCTGATATTGCAGCGTTATCAGAGATTGCAAAAAGTGTCGGAGCACTGATGGTAGTAGATAATACATTCCTTACACCATATTTCCAGAATCCGTTAAAATTAGGCGCGGATATCGTAACACACAGCTCCACCAAATACCTTGGCGGACACAATGACACACTTTCCGGAATTGTTGTAGTAAAAGACAATGAAGAGATTGCAGAGAAGATCCATATTCATATCAAATCCCATGGAAGCCAGCTGGCACCGATGGACTGCTGGCTGTTACTTCGCGGAATCAAGACACTTCCTGTGCGTATGGACAGACACAATGAGAATGCAAAGAAAGTGGCAGAGTGGTTAAGAACCCAGCCAAAGGTAAAAAAAGTTTACTATGTTGGATTTGAAGATCACAAAGATTATGCAACAACGATCAAGCAGACAAGAGGATTCGGCGGAATGATCTCCTTTACTGTAGATTCTTTTGAAACAGTCCAGAAGATTTTAAGAAATGTGGACATGATCATGTTCGCAGAGAGTCTTGGTGGAACAGAGACTCTGATCACATATCCGACAACACAGACACATGAGGATACACCAAAGGATGTAAAAGAAAAATTAGGCATTACAGACTGTTTCTTACGTATGTCAGTAGGTATCGAGAATGTAGATGATATCATTGCAGATCTTGACCGTGCAATGAACTCATAAGAGAAATGGATCGAGGTAAGACTATGAAATTTACAAAAATGCAGGCATTTGGTAATGACTATGTATATATTGATGCAATCCATCAGGAGTTAAAGAATCTTCCGGAACTGGCAAGGTTCGTAAGTGACAGACATTTTGCGATCGGTTCAGATGGAATGGTTTTGATCTGTCCTTCCGAAAAAGGGGATTTTCGTATGAGGATGTTCAATCCGGATGGATCAGAGGGCGAAATGTGTGGAAATGCATTAAGAAGTGTCGGAAAGTATGTATATGACCACAGGCTGACCGATAAGACAGAACTCATTATCGAAACACTGGGCGGTATGCAGCATCTGACTCTGACAGTATCGGATGGGTATGTGTCCAATATCAGGGCGGATATCGGGGAGCCGAGACTTTCTACGAAGGTGATCCCAATCAATACTACAATGGAAACATTTGTGGATCAGCCGGTGCAGGTTCTTGACCGTACTTTCCATATTACAGCAGTTTCCTGGGGAAATCCGCACTGTGCAATGTTTGTAGATTCGGTAGCAGAACTTGACGTGGAAAAATACGGAAAAGAGATTGAACATATGACATCCGTTTTTCCAAATAAAACGAATGTAACTTTTACAGAGTTTGTGAGCAGGGATTATCTTAAAATCCGTGAGTGGGAGCGTGGAACCGGAGAGACGATCGGATGTGGAACCGGATGTGCGACAGCTGTTGTAACGGCTGTTCTGACCGGAAGATGCGACAGAAAAGTAACGGTAGAACAGATTGGCGGTCCGCTTTTGATCGAGTGGGATGAGAAAACAAACCATCTTTTTATGACAGGACCATCCCATACCGTATTTGAGTCAGAAATTGATGCATCCCATATTCTAAAATAAGATGATTACGGAAAACTGTATGCGGTAAGAATAACTGTTTTATGAACGTTCGACTTGAAAGTCAGATCCGGAAATAAGAAAAACGATACGTTTTAAAGAAAAAGGAAATAATAAAATGAAGTTAAGTAAGATTTGTGAAGAAATTGAATATACCCTTCTTCAGGGAAGCCTTGAGACAGAAGTGCGTGATATTATTTATGATTCCAGAAAGATCGCACCGGAAACAATGTTTGTCTGCATGGTCGGAGCAGTGACAGATGGTCATAAATATATTCCGGATGCAGTTGAAAAAGGTGCTTCCGTGATCGTGTTGGAGAGAGAAGAGGAAGCAGCACAGATCCCGGAGAGCGTTACCGTGTTAAAGGTGGCTTCTGCACGTCTGGCACTTGCACGGATGTCTGCTGCATTGTTCGACTACCCGGCAAGAAAGTTAGTTACGATCGGTCTGACCGGAACAAAAGGAAAGACAACAACTACTTATATGATCAAAAAAGTGCTTGAGATGGCAGGCAAGAAAGTCGGACTGATCGGAACGATCGGTGCAATGATCGGAGAGGAGCATCTGCCATCCAAGAATACAACACCAGAATCCTATGAACTACACCGCATGTTTGCTGCCATGGTGGAAGCTGGCTGCGAGTATGTCGTGATGGAGGTTTCTTCACAGGGACTCAAATTAGACCGTACAGCAGGTATTTTATTTGACTATGGTATTTTTACAAATCTTTCACCGGATCATATCGGACCGGCGGAGCATGCTTCGTTTGAGGAATATATGGAATGCAAGAGTCTTCTTTTCCGCCAGTGCAGGATTGGAATAGTCAACGCAGATGATGAACATGTGGAAGGTATTTTAAAAGGACATACATGTGAGGTGAAGACATTCTCGACAGAGAAGCAGGCAGATCTTATGGCATCAGACATTGGATTTATCAATGAGGATGGAAAGCTTGGAATGCATTTTAAAGTAACAGGTCTAATGGACTGTCAGGCGAAAGTGCATATCCCGGGAAGATTTTCTGTATATAATTCCATGGTCACGATGTTAGTATGCCATCTGGCAGGAATTTCTGAAAAAGCGATCCTGGAAGGATTAGCAAGAGTGCAGGTAAAAGGAAGAGTGGAGATGCTTCCGGTATCCAAAGATTATACGCTCATCATTGACTATGCACACAATGAAGTAAGCACAAGAAGTGTTCTGACAACATTAATGGAATATCATCCAAAGCGTCTGATCTGTGTGTACGGCGGTGGTGGCAACCGTTCCAAGCTCCGCAGGTACGATATGGGTGAGGTGACAGGTGAGATGGCAGATCTTTGTGTGCTGACCTGCGATAATCCAAGGGATGAGGAAATCCGTGATATTAACAATGACATCAAAGTCGGTCTTGCAAGAAGCAACGGCAAATACATTGAGATTGACGACAGAAAAGAAGCGATCGCTTACTGCATGAAGAATGCAAAGCCCGGCGATATGATCGTGCTTCTCGGAAAAGGCCACGAAGATTATCAGGAGATCAAAGGTGTAAAATACCACTTTGATGAGCGGGAAGCAGTAGCGGAAATTCTCGATGAGATGAAGGCAGGCAGACGTTAACAAAATCTTTTGCGACCTGATAAAAAGATTGATAAAAAAATAACGAAAACAGCTTGATTTTTTTAAATCGTGTGATAGAATAAAAAAGCAATTGAATAATGAGAGGAAAAAGCAATTCGAAGAGGAGAAGAGCAAACAATGAAAAAAAGATTACACATTCTTTTCATGGCACTTCTGGCAATGGCTGTACTGGGCGGATGTGGCACAGACAGCACAGGAGAGTCTTCGGAGGATACTTCCTCTAAGGAGCAGAATGTACAGGAGACAGAAATCAGTGAAGGACCTGTATACGGAGGCTCCGTTGTTGTAGGCATACAGCAGGATATTGACAGTCTTGACCCACATAAAGCAACTGCGGCAGGAACTAAAGAAATTCTGTTTAATGTTTTCGAAGGTTTGGTAAAACCGGATGAGAACGGTAACCTGATTTGCGCTGTAGCAAGCGATTACAGCATCTCAGATGATGGATTAGTATATACTTTTACATTAAGAGATGGTGTGAAGTTTCATAATGGTAACGATGTAACATGTGAGGACGTGAAGTACTCTTTAGAGAGAGCAGCGGGTCTTTTAGATGGAACACCATTAGTTGCAACTTTACAGACAATTCAGGCAGTTGATATTTTAGATGACAAGACGGTCCAGGTGACAGTGGATACACCGAATACAGAACTGATCTATAGTTTTGTAACTGCAATTATTCCTGCAGGAAGCGGAGAAGATGCAGAGGCGAATCCAGTTGGAACAGGACCGTTTTCTTTTGTTTCTTATACTCCGCAGGAGGGAATCGTTCTTGCAAAGAATGAAAATTACTGGCAGGAAGGACTTCCTTATCTTGATGAGGTTGATTTTAAAATTGTGGGAAGTGCAGATACTGCATTGTTAGAGCTTCAGGGTGGAAGCATTGACATCTACGCATACCTGACAGATTCCCAGGCAAACGAGTTAAAAGACAGCTTTAATGTGATCTCATCCCCATCCAATGTTGTGCAGGCATTGTTCTTAAACAATGATTATGAACCGCTTTCTGATGTGAAGGTACGTCAGGCGATCTGCTACGCACTGGATAAAGATATGGTGAATGAGTTCGTAGCCGGTGGAAACGGAACACTCATCAGCTCTGCAATGCTTCCTACATTAAAAGATTACTATGAGGACTTAAATGATCTTTATGGTACTTCTGCAAATGTGGAAAAGGCAAAAGAGCTTCTTGCAGAGGCTGGATATGCAGATGGTTTTGATCTTGCGATCGCAGTTCCGTCTGTTTATGAGTTCCACATGCAGACTGCAGAGGTAGTTGTAGAACAGTTAAAAGCAGTAGGGATCAACGCAACAATTGATGCTGTAGAATGGAATACCTGGTTAGAAGATGTCTATACCAACAGAGAGTATCAGGCAACGATCAGTGGTATCACATGCAGTGACCTGACACCGGGATATCTGTTGAACCGTTTCCAGACAGATTCGAAAAAGAACTTTGTGAACTTTAAGAGCACAGAGTATGATGAACTCTGGAAAGAGACACAGGCAACACAGGATGCAGCAGAGAAGGCAGCAGACTATAAAAAGCTTCAGACGATCCTTGCCGATGAAGCTGCCAGTGCATTTATCCAGGTTCCGGCGAATACAACAGCATTTAATAAGAACCTTGCAGGATACAAATTCTATCCGATCTATGTACAGGATATGAGTACAGTTTACTTTGTAAAATAAGACGGACACAAGAAATAGTACCGTTATAATCTGATCAGAAAGGAAAGCAGACACATGAAATTTATAATAAAAAAAATATGCACTCTCATTATGACATTGTTTCTCGTTTCAGTAGCTGCTTTCCTTGCTTTTCAGGTGATTCCGGGAGATGTGGTCCGTTCCATCTTGGGAACGGAGGCAACACCGGAGAGAGAGGCACAGCTTCGAGAAGAACTTGGATTAGACAAACCACCGGTAGAACGGTATGTTTCCTGGGCAGATGATGTACTGCACGGAGATTTTGGCGTGAGTTACCGGTATTCCAAGAATATGAATGAAATGATGCCCGTGAAGGAATTGATAGGAGATAAACTGCCGGTAACCATTTATCTGGCAGTGCTTTCATTTGTTTTGATCGTACTGGTGTCAATTCCTTTGGGGGTATTGTGGGCAAAATGTCAAAACAGGTTCTTAGATGCGGTCTTTGGAGTCTTAACACAGGTCACGATGGCGGTTCCGTCATTTTTTCTTGGAATTCTGGTGACCTATCTGTGCGGTATTGTATTAAAATGGTTTGCACCGGGCGGGTATGTAAGCTATAAGGAGAATATGGCTGGATTTTTAGCATATTTACTGTTCCCGGCGATTTCGATCGCTTTACCGAAAATAGCCATGACAGCACGTTTTTTGCGAAACTCCATGTTGACAGAGATGAAGCTTGACTATGTGCGGACTGCTTACAGCAAGGGCTGCAGCAAGAATCAGGTTATGTTTGGTCATGTCTTGAAAAATGCCATGATGCCGGTCATTACATTTCTCGGTATGATGATCGCGGAGATCCTTGCGGGAAGTATTGTAGTGGAGCAGGTGTTTGCATTGCCGGGAATCGGCAGGCTATTGATCAGCTCGGTTGGAACAAGAGACTTACCGGTTGTAGAGATTTTGATTTTATACATAACATTTGTGGTGATTTTTGTTTATTTTATCGTGGACATTCTTTACCGGGTGATCGATCCGAGAATCCGCACGAGTGAATAAAGATGGCAGACTGTCTCCTTTTGGTGGCTGACACTGTGAAAGGAAATGGATTGGAAGACGGAGTGTGAAACCTATGGAAAAAAATAAAAGAAAAAAGTGGAACGGATATCTTGTGGCAGGCCTGTTTATGACAGGTCTTGCTGTGTTTTTGGGGATTTTGGGATGCTTCTGGACACCATATAGTACAACTGCCATGTCGGCGGCAGAGAAATTTACAGCACCTTCCATTTATCATATTTTTGGAACAGACAATTTTGGAAGAGATATTTTTTCAAGAGTGATGCAGGGATTGGGAACAACGCTTGTGATCAGCACATCTGTTGTCCTTTTTTCAACTGTGGCAGGTGTTTTGTTAGGAGCATTTACCGGATATTTCGGAGGCATTTTAGATGAGATCCTCATGCGTATCACGGATGCGGTGAACGGATTCCCAAGTATTCTGCTTACGCTTGTGATCATATCTTTACTTGGAAAAGGCAGGCAGAATGTGATCATCGCACTTGGGATCGTATTTATCCCAAGCTTTGTGCGGATTGTCCGGGGAGAATTTTTACGTCTCCGTGATGCTGATTATATTAAAAGAGCAAGGCTTATGGGAGTTGGCAGGCTGCGTATTTTGTTTGTGCATATTCTGCCGAATATTTTTTCAATTCTGCTGGTTTCGGTGATGATCGGTTTTAATAATGCGATCCTTGCGGAATCTGGTATGAGTTATCTTGGGATCGGAGTACAGGCACCGGATGCCAGCCTTGGCATGATGTTGTCAGATGCACAGGGATATTTACAGACAGCACCATGGTATGCACTTTTCCCGGGACTTGCGATCGTATGGGTAGTGCTTGGATTTTCTTTGTTAGGTGAGGGAATCCGGAAACAGAGTGAGAACAGAGTGGAATAGGAAGCGGGATAAGTGTATGAGTTTGGAACAGGAAAAAGAAATCAGGAAGAAAAAAATTGTTCAGATAGAAGATTTATCCGTTGCTTTTGATGGCATGGAAGTTGTCAAGCATGTGAATATAGAAGTGAACAGTGGTGAGATCGTAGGGATCGTCGGTGAATCAGGATCCGGAAAATCAATCACTTCACTGACACTCATGGGTCTTTTGTCTAAGCAGGCACAGGTGACATCCGGGAAAATCATCGTGGATGGGGAAGTATTAAGAG
>CAKQXQ010000044.1 GCA_934292805.1 uncultured Roseburia sp.
CCTATAGGGCTCGAACCTATGACCCTCTGCTTGTAAGGCAGATGCTCTCCCAGCTGAGCTAAGATCCCATATATTTGCGAGTCGCTTACGTAACTCGCTTTGCTATTATACAACGGAATTACAAAACTTGTCAACACTTATTTTTGTGTTTTTACAATTTTTTTCACCGCTTCCTTTTTGAACTACAGATCACTTACCTGGCCAGCAGGGAATCCACCAGCTTCACACATTCTGCCGCATCTTTGGAATATCCGTCTGCTCCGATCTCCTCTGCGAAGCTCTCGTTGATTGCAGCTCCACCGATGACGATCTTGCTTGTGCATCCTTTTTCCTTTGCCAGCTCGACGACATCCTTCATACGCATCATCGTCGTTGTCATAAGTGCAGATAGGCCAATGATTTCGGCATTCTCTTTCATGGCAGTCTCCACGATCAGTGATGCAGGAACATCTTTTCCAAGGTCGATCACGTTGTAACCATAGTTTTTCAGCATAAGTACAACAAGATTCTTACCGATATCATGGATATCTCCTTCAACCGTTGCGATCACAGCCGTAGCCTTCTTCCCGGTGTCTTTCCGCTCCAGCATTGGTTCTACATATTCGATCGCCATCTTCATGGTGTTTGCCGATGCGATCAGCTGCGGAAGGAAATATTTCTGCCTGTCAAATAATACACCGACTTCATTGATCGCAGGGATCAGGTGATCGTTAATGATCTCGTCCGGCTTTGCTCCGTCAGAAAGGGCAGCCTTCACTTCATCTACGATCGTGCCTTTATTACCTTTTAATACCGCTTCAAAAATGGCACTGTGTGCCTCTTTTTCTGTCTTATGCTCATTCCTGCCACTATCCGCTGCAGCTTTCTTCACCGGTGCGATCACACGCTCCTGGCCTGCATATTTTTCCTGCAACATATTCATGCGGTTGATATACCGGATATCACTGCCTTCTCTTGCAAGGAGCAGATCCGATGCAAATGCTGCATTCATCAAAAGCTCCTGGGACGGATTCGCAATTGCCATCGTAAGTCCGTTGGCGATCGCCATGGTAAGGAATGCGGTATTGACATAGATTCTTTCCGGAAGTCCGAAAGAAATATTTGACAGCCCACATACGGTCGGTAGCTGTAATTCATTTTTGCAGTATGCAAATGTCTCATAACACTCAAGTGCCGCCTTCGGATTTGCACCGATCGTTGCCACAAGGCCATCCACGATCATATCTTCTTTTGCCAGACCATTTTTTATTGCCTCTTCCATCACAGTCCGGATAATCGCATGCTTTTCCTCTGAACTATCCGGCAATCCGGCATCTGACAATGGAAGAAGGATGAACATCGCTCCATATTTTTTTGCAATCGGAAGCAATTTTTCCATTTTTTCTTTTTCCATGGAGATAGAATTAATAAGTGCCCGGCCCGGATAAATACGGAGTGCCGCTTCTATTACCTCCACATAACTGGAATCGATACATAAAGGACAATCCACGGTCGTGGTCACTTCATAAATGGTATTGAGCATCATTTCTTTCTCGTCAATTCCATTCATTCCCATGTTGACATCAAGAATGTCTGCTCCGTTTCTTTCCTGGTCAAGTGCCATATCACGTACGATATTTAACTTTCCTTCTTTTAATTCTGCCTGAAGCTTCTTCTTGCCGGTCGGATTGATCCGCTCGCCGATTACCATGAATCTTCCGTTCAGATCGATCTCTACAAGCCTCCGCTCCGATGTGAGTACTCTTCTTTTCTTTGCCAGCGGAGTGTGTACCGGCATATCTTTTACCGCGTCTTTTAATGCCTTAATATGTGCCGGAGTTGTTCCACAGCAGCCACCGATAATAGATGCTCCCGCTTCTACCAGCCGCTTTCCGCATGCTGCAAACTCATCCGGACCTGTTTTGTACACAGTTACACCATTCTCCAGCTCCGGCAGTCCGGCATTCGGCTTTGCAAGGATCGGAATGGTTGCATATTCTGCCATTTTACGTACCGGTGCGATCATATCCTCCGGTCCGGTAGAGCAGTTGATTCCTATCGCATCTGCTCCAAGACTCTGCAATACAACGGTTGCAGTTGCAGGATCTGTACCATAGAGTGTTCTTCCATCCGGATTATAAGTAAGAGATACCATGATCGGAAGGTCACAGACTTCCCTGATCGCAATCACTGCCGCACGGCTCTCCTGAAGGCTCATCATGGTCTCAACTACAAACAGGTCTGCACCCGCATTGGCTAGAACCGCTGCCTGCTCTTTGTATACATCTACAAGATCTTCAAACATCAGCTCCCCGATCGGATAGAGCTGCTGCCCGGTCATCGTCATATCTGCCGCCACAAGTGCTTTTCCCTGCGCAGCTTCCTTCGAAAGAGCGATCAGTTCCTTATTCATCTCTTCCAGCCGGTCGCCCAGACCATATTCTTCTAATTTGATACGGTTTGCGGTAAATGTCGGTGCATATAAAATGTCTGTTCCTGCCTCCACGTAAGCTTTCTGTAAGGCTATCATAACATCCGGATTCTCCAGGATCCACTGCTCCGGGCATACCCCAACCGGCATGCCTGCATTCTGAAGATTGGTTCCTGTTGCTCCGTCTAAGAGAATCGGTCCCTGTTTTATCAATTGTGCAAATTCTACTTTTGTCATTCTATTCTCCGTTCCCATGCGGCATCTTATGTCACGCATAGCATTGTTTCCAGCGTATTTTTCGCATAAAATGATTATGCCACTGCTCTTTTCTGTGTGCAAGTAATTTTATTCCACATGACCTATCAGCCATTCTTCGTCAATTTTTACGTCAGATGAAGCACATCGATCAAAAGAAGCCATGCCATTCCATAGTAGGTCACAACTGCAACCAGGTCGTTCACTGTTGTGATAAGTGGTCCGGATGCTACTGCCGGATCGATTTTGATCTTATGGAACAAAATCGGAATCACTGTACCTACCATACTTGAGATCACCATTGCAACAAGCAGTGCAACCCCAATGCATCCTGATACTGCAAATCCAAAATAAAATCCTTTTCCCTTCACGACCGCAATAAAGATTCCGATACAGATGAAAGAAAGGATGCCTAAGATCGTTCCGTTACAGAAACCGATCTTCATTTCTTTTGCGATCAGCTGAAGCTTTTCTTTTCCGGAAATATCTTCATCCATAAGAACACGGATCGTAACCGCCAGTGACTGTGTTCCGACATTACCGGCCATATCTAAGATCAGTGACTGGAAACATACGATCAGTGTCAGTTCCGCCACTACTTTTTCAAAAATACCTACCACCGAAGAAACTAATAATCCGAGGAACAGAAGAACGATCAGCCACGGCATACGTTTCTTGATACTTTCTCTCAGTGGTTCCTGCAGATCTTCCTCTGCTGTCAGACCGGCTAACTTCGCATAGTCTTCTCCCATCTCTTCATCTACAACTTCAACGATATCCTGGGATGTGATAACACCGATGATATGCTTGTCATTGTCGAGTACCGGGATAGAATCTTCCGAATAATCCTTCAGTTCTTCGATACATTCATTGATATTTTCTTTCGCATATACATATGGATATGATGTCTGGATGAGATCTTCCAGATTCATATATTCTCTTGCAATGATCAGATCCTTCAGATCGATCGCACCATAAAAGGTTCCATCCGTATCCGAAACATAGAGTGTAGAGATATTATCATTCTCAGCTGCCTGGGTTACAAGCTCTCTCATTGCCTGACGGATCGTGGAGCCTCGCTGTATCTCAATGAAGTTTGTTGTCATTCTGCTTCCGATCTCGTCCTCATCATAGGAGTGGATCAGCTTGACATCTTCTCTGGCATCTTCATTCATCAATTGGAAAATCTCTTCACTTTTTCCATCATCCAGTTCGTCTAATACATCAACTGCATCATCCGCATCCATGGATTCAATAATATCTGCTGCCTTTTCGGCATCCATTTCCTCGATGTATTTTCCTACATCTTCTACGTAAGCAAAAATCTCAGAAGTAAGCTCATCTCCAAGAATGCGGTATAATTTCTTTCGTTCTTCCGGTGTCAGATCTTCCAGAATATCCGCTATATCATTCTCATGATAATCCTCGAACTTCTCCCGGATATAGTCATCCGGTGCATTACTTCGGAGGATATCCGTCAATTCTTTTTCGTAATCGGGTCTTTCCGGAACGTAATCTTCCGGTAATTTCTTCTCTTCGTTCTCTAACATAAGATCCTCCTGCTTCCTTTTTATATTCTCAGATACACAATCCTGTTCTGCGGCATTTGCCAAACAATTTATTTTCTTTCTTTGTTATATTTTTCTTTGTTATATTTTTCTTCCTGTCATTTGATTTTACTGTTCTTTTTTACTCAACTGTCACTACTTTAGCAAGATTTCTTGGCTTATCAACGTCAAATCCCTTATCTGACGAAACATAGTATGCCAAAAGCTGCAATGCTGCCGATGCCGGAATTACCATAAATTCATCTTTCATATCCGGAAGTGTTACCACCTGATATTCACTGTCAATCTCTTTTGCTAATGATTCTTTGATAAACAATACAATATCAGCCCCTCTGGATCTGACTTCCTTAATATTGGACAGCTCTTTGGAAACCAGCCTTTCCTGCGTTACTGCCGCAACGACCGGTGTGTTTGTTGTGATGAGTGCGATCGGTCCATGCTTTAATTCACCGGAAGCATACGCTTCTGAGTGGATATAAGACACTTCCTTAAGCTTTAATGATCCTTCAAGCAGAATGGAATAGTCAAGGCCTCTTCCGATCATGAAAAGATCTTTTGCCTCTAAAAGCTTCTTCGCGATCACATGGATCTCTCTTTTTTTATCCAAAACCTGTTCGATTGCTTCTGGTACCGCTTCGAGTTCCTTTATAAATGCCCTTGTCTGTTCCTCATTGTAAATTCCGCGAAGGAATGCCATTTTGGCAACGATCAGGTAAAAAACGGACAACTGGGTCGTATACGCTTTGGTACTTGCAACTGCAATCTCCGGTCCTGCTGATGTATACAAAACATAATCGCTCTCACGTGCGATGGAAGACCCTTTCACATTAATAATGGAAAGACAGGTCGCTCCCTGTTTTTTGGCGTATTTTAAGGCCTCCAATGTGTCAATTGTCTCACCGGACTGGGATACTGCGATCACAAGTGTCTTCTCGTCGATCACAGGATCTGAATACATAAATTCTGATGCCAGCTCCACATCCATCGGTACATGCACGATCGTTTTTACAAGTGCCTGTGCTACCAGTCCTGCATGCATTGCCGTACCACAGGCAACCACACAGATCCTGTCACATTCTTTGAATACAGAATCCAAAACGCCATCACCTGAAAAATCCGGCAGACCATTTACGATACGGTCTTTGATCGTATTACGGATCGCCTGTGGCTGCTCCATGATCTCTTTCTCCATATAGAATGGGTATCCACCCTTTCCGGCACTGTTTAATTCCCAGTCTGCTGTCATAACAGAAGGCTCCACCTTCTGACCGTCCAGATCTGTAAGCTCGACATGGTCTTTGTGCAGTTCTAAAATATGATATTCCGGAACAACAAAGTACTCATTCGTAAAACGACAAAGAGCTGTCAGATCAGATGCAAGCATTGCACCTTCCTTGCAGACAGTCGCCACGATCGGGCTTACATTACGGATAGAATAAATTACATCCGGCCAATCCTCAAAAAGGATCACAAGTGCAAATGTTCCCCTTAATTTTCTAACCGTTTTTCTGATCGCTTCCTTCGGATCACCTTTATAATAATGATTTAATAATGCTGCCACTACTTCACTGTCTGTCTCTGATTGAAGTGTCTCTGCCAGATCATAGTTTGCGATCAGATCTCTGTAGTTTTCAATGATTCCATTATGGACTAATGTCACTTTTCCCTGTTTATGAGGGTGCGCATTCCGATCACTCACACCCCCGTGCGTTGCCCATCTTGTATGTCCGATCCCGCACGTAGACAATATTTTCTTCGAATCGCAGATTGTTCTTAAATCACTGACTCTTCCGGCACATTTGTAAACACTCAGTTCATGGGTATTTTCATCCTGTACAGCAATACCTGCACTGTCATATCCACGATACTCTAATAATTCCAATGCATCAAGTAAAATCTCTTTTACATTCTCACTGCCTGTATAACCTATAATTCCACAC
The DNA here is from genome assembly GCA_934292805.1 of uncultured Roseburia sp. Classification (GTDB taxonomy): domain Bacteria; phylum Bacillota; class Clostridia; order Lachnospirales; family Lachnospiraceae; genus Roseburia. The sequence goes on from CAKQXQ010000044.1 coordinate 6,174, forward strand.
ATATTATTTTCCTCTTCTTTTTATATTATGACTCGCAGATTCCACATATCTGCTCATTCTTCATTTTTTATGCTTCTCCCATTACACCGTATTTGTTTTGCAGTCGCCTGCATATTTGCCGGTATATCTCGCACAGGGAGGTACGAAAGGGCGTCCGCCGAATTTTCGATAACCCTTTTCCTCGTTAACCTGCTTTTGCTTTCGTTCCTGCAGGTACATGGCGCTAGAAGAGAAAATTAATTGTATGCAATATGTCACAGACAGAATTGCATATCTGAAAACATAACCTTATTCGATTATCAATGTGCAATTGCTGTAATTCATCTGTCATCATTGCTTTTGCTTTATAAAGCAATTTAACGTGTTACAATTACAACGTAACTACTATACTATGATATGAAAAAAATGTCCAGAAGTTTTCTGTAAAGTTTCCTATTGCATCAAAAACCGGACGCTTTCGCGTCCGGTTCCACGTGCTCTCTGAAAATTTATTTTACTTCAACAGTCCATCCGTATTTGTCAGGGATTCTGCCCCACTGGATACCTGTTAATGTGTCATATAATTTCTGTGTCAGTTCACCGATCTTAAAGTCGTTGATTGTAACAACGTCATCTTTGTAACGAAGCTCGCCTACCGGTGAGATGACTGCTGCTGTACCTGTTCCGAATACTTCTTCCAGTGTACCGTCATGTCCGGCCTTCATAAGATCGTCTACGGAAAGTCTTGTCTCATTTACCTTATAACCCCAGTCACGAAGAAGATGGATCATAGAATCTCTTGTAACACCAGGAAGAACGGTTCCTTCGATCGGAGCTGTGTAGATCTCGCCGGCAATCTTGAACATGATGTTCATTGTACCAACCTCTTCCACATATTTACGATGCTCTCCATCTAACCAGAGAACCTGTGCGTAACCAAGCTTCTCTGCTTTTACCTGTCCTAAGATAGAACCAGCATAGTTACCACCGCATTTTGTGAATCCTGTACCACCTTTTACCGCACGGACAAGTTCATCCTCTACTAAGATCTTGACCGGATTCAGTCCTGCTGCATAGTAAGCACCTACTGGACAGCAGATGATCATAAACTTGTATGAGCTTGCCATATGTACACCAAGTGCTGCTTCTGTTGCAAACATAAATGGTCTGATGTATAAAGAAGTATTTGGTTCAGATGGAACCCAGTCTGCTTCTACTTTCACAAGTGCTTCTACAGCCTCTACGAACATCTCTACCGGGAACTCAGGCATACAGAGTCTTGCGTTGGAATTGATCATTCTCTTTGCATTCATCTCCGGACGGAATAACTGGATCTTACCTTCTGCTGTACGGTAAGCTTTCATTCCTTCGAATGTCTCCTGTGCATAATGCAGTGTCACACATGCAGGATCCATTGTGATAGGTCCTTCCGGTACGATCCTTGCATCTTTCCAGCCGTCTTCTTTGGTCCAGTCCATAACGAACATATAGTCAGTCATATATTTACCGAATCCAAGATGTTTCTGATCTGGTTTTTCCTTTAATACTTCTCTTTTTTCAAATCTGATATCCATAATAATCCTCCTACTGTTTTCCGAAGAAAAATGCGACTGTCAACACGCTGACAGAGGATTTCACCTCTCTCTCCCTTACCGGGAACTTTATCTTGGAAATTATTATGATACTTTCTTATTTTCATGTCAAGATTATTCCCAGTCCTTATATTTTCCATAATTATGGTTTATGGTATTTGTATTCTTTATAACCTAATATTATTAAAAAACTATGGCATTTTCTCTGTTAATCCCTTTCATTTTTTTCAGCAAATCATGAAATCACTGTATTTCTGCACAGTTTCAGCCCTTTTACACAGAAAACCAGCCGGCATTTTGAACAAACTTTCAATATGTCGGCCGGTTTTCTATTTACATATTTGGATGTATGTCTTTATCGCATAAAAATACGATATTAGTCCTCTACTTCAACATGGATTTTTGGCAGATGCCAGATATCATCTACATACTCCTGAATGGTTCTGTCAGAGGAGAATTTGCCTGAGTGTGCAATATTTAAGATCGCACTCTTAGCCCAGGACTGTTTATCCTTGTAGTACTCCATAACACGTTTCTGTGCTTCTGCATAGGAACGGAAATCAGCAAGGATGAAGTAAGTATCTGCATACTGTGTATTGTGTGTATTTAACAGAGAATTGTAAATCTCACGGAATAACTCTGTATCGTTCGGTGAATAGAATCCGTTTACAAGCTGGTTCAATACCTTGCGGATATCTGCATCACTGTTGTAAATCTGCATTGGATCATAATCACGGTTGTGCTCGTGTGCAATGACTTCATCAGAGCTCATACCGAAAATGAACATGTTGTCTGCTCCGACTTCCTCATACATCTCAACATTGGCACCATCCATTGTTCCGAGTGTCAGTGCACCATTTAACATAAACTTCATGTTACCGGTTCCGGATGCCTCTTTACTTGCTGTGGAAATCTGCTCGCTGACATCTGCTGCTGCAAAAATCCATTCTGCATTTGATACTTTGTAGTCCTCAATAAAGACAACTTTGATCTTGCCACCGATGCTTGCATCGTTGTTGATCACTTCTGCCACACTGTTGATCAGCTTGATCGTAGATTTTGCAATGCGGTATCCTGCTGCTGCTTTTGCTCCGAAAATGAATGTTCTTGGAACAAATTCCATATCCGGATGCTCTTTCAGCTCATTGTAAAGGTACATGACATGTAAAATATTGAGCAGCTGACGTTTGTACTCATGCAGACGTTTTACCTGCACGTCAAAGATAGAATTCGGATCTACTTCGATTCCGTTGTGCTCTTTGATATAGTTTGCAAGACGTACTTTATTCTTGTATTTGATCTGTAAGAACTCCTGCTGTGCTTTTGCACTGTCTGCATAACTTGCGAGTTTTCCGATCTGGGAGAGGTCTGTGATCCATCCCTCACCAACATGATCTGTTACCCAGTCTGCAAGCAATGGATTTGCATGAGCAAGGAAACGTCTCTGAGTGATACCGTTTGTCTTATTGTTGAACTTCTGCGGCATCATCTCATAGAAGTCTTTTAACTGTTCTTTTTTCAGGATCTCTGTATGAAGTCTTGCTACACCGTTGACAGAATAACCTGCAACGATTGCAAGATTTGCCATTTTTACCTGTCCATTGTATAAAATTGCCATCTTTGCAATCTTATCATTGTTACCCGGATACTGTTCTTCAATCTGAAGAACAAAACGGCGGTTGATCTCTTCCACAATCTGGTATACACGAGGAAGAAGTCTCTGGAAAATCTCAATTGGCCATTTTTCAAGTGCTTCTGCCATGATCGTATGGTTGGTGTATGCCACACAATGTGTTGTGATATCCCATGCTTCATCCCAGCCTAAGCCTTCTTCGTCTAATAAGATACGCATTAACTCAGCTACCGCAACAGTAGGATGTGTATCGTTCATCTGAAATACTGCTTTCTCCGGTAATTTATGAATATCGTCATGATGTTTTTTGAAACGGGCGATCGCTCTCTGTAAACTTGCAGATACGAAGAAGTACTGCTGTTTCAGACGAAGCTCTTTTCCTTTGATGTGGTTGTCATTCGGATAAAGCACTTCTACAAGGTTACGTGCAAGGTTTTCCTGCTCGACTGCCTTGTCGTATTCACCCTTATCGAAAGAATCCAGTGAGAATTCGTCTTTTGCCTCTGCATCCCAGATCATCAGTGTATTTACAACGTTGTTGCCATATCCAACGATTGGCATATCATATGGAATAGCCATAACAGACTGATATCCTTCATGAACGAATCTGGTGTTGCCATTTCCCATATACTCTGTACGTACATAACCGCCAAATTTAACTTCATAAGAATACTCTGGTCTGCGAAGCTCGAAAGGATAGCCATTTTTCAGCCAGTTATCCGGAACTTCTACCTGGAATCCGTCAGAAATCTTCTGTTTGAACATACCATAACGGTAACGGATACCGCAGCCATAAGCTGCGTATCCTAATGTTGCCAGTGATTCCATGAAGCAGGCTGCAAGACGTCCGAGACCACCATTACCAAGTGCCGGATCCGGCTCCTGGTCTTCGATGACATCAAGATTTAATCCGATCTCTTCCAGAGCTTCTTTCACTTCGTTGTAAGCCTTTAAGTTAATGAGGTTGTTACCAAGGGCACGTCCCATTAAAAATTCCATGGACATATAATAAACGATCTTCGGATCCTGTTTATCAAATGCCTGCTGGGTTGCAAGCCAGTCATCAATGATCACATCTTTGATCACATAGGAAACTGCCTGGAAAATCTCCTGCTGGGTTGCTTCCTCCAAATTTTTACGGTACAGATAACGTACGGTTTCTTTTACCTCTTTCACGAACTGTTTCTTATCGATATTCAATGCTTTTGACATTAGTTTTCTCCTTTTTTTACACCTAAAAGAACGGTTTCCCCATTGATGTTCCATTCTTTCTGATATCCCTCTACATTTCCAGCCACGATTTCTAGTCCGAGTACATCTGATTTAATTTCTTCACCATATTTGTTAAAGATCGCAGTAACCTTTTCATCTGCCTGATAAGAGATCACGATCTTATCCATAACCTCGAATCCTGCTTCTTTTCTCATTGTCTGGATCTTACTGATGATCTCACGTACAAATCCTTCCTCTAATAATTCCGGTGTAAGGTTTGTATCCAGAACAACTGTTACTGTGTTGTCTCCTTCTGTCACATAGCCTTCCATCTGAGTCATTGTGATCAGAAGATCTTCCTCTGCAAGCTTCACATCCTCACTGACAGATGGCAGTGCAAGAACTCCACTCTCTTTTAATTCTGCCATGGCAGCATTTCCATCAAGTTCAGCCAGTGCTTTCTGGATCTGTCCGAGGTATTTGCCATATTTTGGACCTACAGTACGAAGCTGCGGTTTGAAGGTATAGCTTGTATAAGCACTTACATCCTCTGTGAATGCAACCGCCTTCACATTCAGCTCATCCTCAATGATCTCTTTGAAATATTCAGGAAGCTCAAACGGAGCTTTGACGAACATATTTCCAATCGGCTGACGGTTCTTAATATTGGCTGCATTACGGCATGCACGTCCCATTACAACAATCTTTAATGCTTCGTCCATGTTCTTCTCCAGCTCTTTGTCGATATAAGCTTCGTTCACTTTCGGGAAGTCGCATAAATGGATACTTTCCGGTGCATCTTTATCGATGCTGCGTACAAGGTTCTGGTAAATCTCTTCTGTCATGAATGGGATCATCGGAGCTGCACATTTACTGATCTCTACTAATGCTGTGTAAAGTGTCATATAAGCATTGATCTTATCCTGCTCCATTCCCTTTGCCCAGAAACGTTCACGGGAACGTCTTACATACCAGTTACTCATGTCATCCACAAATTCATCCAGTGCTCTTGCTGCTTCCGGAATCCTGTAATTTCCAAGATTGTCGTCTACAACTCCTATCACTGTATTTAATTTGGACAGTAACCATTTATCCATTACGGATAATTTATCATATTCCAATTTGTATTTTGTTGCGTCAAACTCATCAATGTTAGCATAAAGTACGAAGAATGCATACGTATTCCATAAAGTACTTAAGAACTTACGCTGTCCTTCCTGTACTGCTTTTCCGTGGAAACGGTTTGGAAGCCATGGTGCACTGTTGATATAGAAATACCAGCGGATCGCATCTGCTCCGTATGTCTCTAATGCATCAAACGGATCTACAGCATTTCCTTTGGACTTGGACATCTTCTGTCCATTCTCATCCTGTACGTGTCCTAAAACGATAACATTTTCATAAGGTGCTTTGTTAAACAGTAATGTAGATTCTGCCATTAAAGAGTAGAACCATCCACGTGTCTGGTCAACTGCCTCTGAAATAAACTTGGCAGGGAACTGCTGTTTGAAAACATCCTGGTTCTCAAATGGATAATGATGCTGTGCAAATGGCATTGCTCCTGAGTCGAACCAGCAGTCGATTACTTCCGGTACTCTGTGCATCGTCTTGCCACAGTCAGGGCATTTGAATGTTACAGCATCAATGTAAGGTCTGTGTAATTCAACCTTTGCATCTTCCGGGTTACCGCTTCTCTCCGCTAATTCGGCGCGGCTTCCGATGGACTCCTGATGTCCGCAGCCTTCGCACTCCCATACATTAAGCGGAGTTCCCCAGTAACGGTTACGGGAGATTCCCCAGTCCTGGATATTCTCAAGCCAGTCACCAAAACGTCCTTTACCGATGGATTCCGGAATCCAGTTTACAGTATTATTATTGCGGATCAGGTCATCTTTTACAGCTGTCATCTTGATGAACCATGATTCTCTTGCATAGTAGATAAGTGGTGTATCACATCTCCAGCAATGTGGATAATCGTGCTCGAATTTTGGTGCATCGAATAATTTACCCTGTGCATCCAGATCTTTTAATACTTCAGGGTCTGCTTTCTTTACAAATAATCCGGCATAAGGTGTCTCTTCTGTCATCTCACCTTTTCCGTTTACAAACTGTACAAATGGAAGGTCGTATTTACGTCCGACATTCGCATCATCTTCACCAAATGCAGGAGCAATGTGAACGATACCTGTACCGTCTGACATTGTTACATAATTGTCACATGTAACATAATGTCCCTTTTTGTGCTGTTTTTCTGCACACTCTGCTGCACATGCATATAAAGGTTCATATTCTTTGTACTCTAAATCTTTTCCTTTGTAAGTCTCTAATACTTCGTATGCTTTGATGCCTTCTTCTTCGTTCGCGAATTTTCCAAGAACTTTGTCAAGAAGTGCTTCTGCCATATAATAAGTATATCCGTCTGCTGCTTTTACCTTGCAGTATGTTTCATCCGGATTTACACAAAGTGCCACGTTGGATGGAAGTGTCCATGGAGTTGTTGTCCATGCAAGGAAATATGCATCCTCGCCCACTACTTTAAAACGTACAACTGCTGAACGTTCTTTTACAGTCTTATAGCCCTGTGCAACTTCCTGAGAAGAAAGTGGTGTTCCACAACGAGGGCAGTAAGGAACGATCTTGAATCCTTTGTATAATAATTTCTTGTCCCAGATCTGTTTTAATGCCCACCATTCTGACTCGATGAAATTGTCATCATAAGTAACATATGGGTTGTCCATATCAGCCCAGAAACCAACTGTTCCTGAGAAATCTTCCCACATTCCTTTGTATTTCCATACGGATTCTTTACATTTTTTAATGAAAGGTTCCATACCGTACTCTTCGATCTGTTCTTTTCCGTTTAATCCAAGTAACTTCTCTACTTCAAGCTCTACCGGAAGTCCGTGTGTATCCCATCCGGCTTTACGAGGAACGTATTTTCCTTTCATTGTCTGGTATCTTGGGATCATATCCTTGATAACACGGGTCAATACATGTCCGATATGCGGTTTTCCGTTTGCAGTCGGAGGTCCGTCATAAAATGTATAGGTTTCTCCCTGCTTGCGCTGTTCCATGGATTTTTTGAAAATATCATTGTCATCCCAGAACTTCTCTGTCTGTTTCTCTCTGTCAACAAAGTTCATATTTGTTTCAACTTTATTATACATACAATCCTCCTTGTTTTGCGAAGCAAAATCCAAACCCCTTGGTGAGGAGAGGATTTAGCCTCCTTGTTTTGCGAAAAAATAAAGCCCTTTCTTCCTGTAAATAGGACGAAAGGGCTATGTTCGTTGTACCACCTAATTACAATGTACGCAAATTCTTCTGTTCCGGGCTGTTACTTCTTCCTGTCTGCAGAAAAAATCTGGATACCTGTTCCCTGTAACGTAGGAAAAACGTCAGTGCCTACTCTGTCGAAGCATTTGGGACTGCAACTGGGAAGTGATGTTCACTTAAAAGATACTCGCACCGGTTCTCACCCATCCCGGCTCTCTTTGCCTTTCTCTGGAAAGCTACTGTCTTCGTCATCGTCTTTTCTATAATGTAATATAAAATATTACCTATAATCTCTTGTGATTATACTGGTGTTTTAAAAAAAAGTCAATTGCTGTTTTTGACAAATCTATAGGAAAAATAATATATATAGTCATTCATTGTAAGTGTATTTTCCTCTTCCTCGGCAAAGAATTCAATTGAACTCACACTCATCTGATCATTGTCATAGATTAATGCAAGCAGAGGCTGTTCCTCGTCATACTTAATCTCTGTGCTTTCCGTAATCTCCGATGCAGATCTTCCATAGTACTGCCTCTCCCAAACATTTTCAAGGATTGGTATTTTCGTCGATAATTTCGACATGTCATCTGCTATTATGAGTTTCACTGAAAAATCAGCAAAATCCGGCATGATAAGGATCGTTCCATTTTTCGGTGAACCTATCCCCTGGTAGCCGATCTCCATCTGCTCTTTGTTTACAAGCTTCCCGGAATGATACGTTGAAACATAAAGGATCAGCGATTCATACGAATCCGTTGTCGTATAGTTATACATAAATGCACCATCTACACCGGCAAGCAGCTCGGCTGTTTTCATCTCTACACTGTCTCTGTCCACCGGAGTGATCACATTCTCCGGCATTTTTGTACGCAATGCCATTTCTGCAAGAACAGCAGCCATAATGACAGAGATCATAAACAGGGTCAGAATAACAGCTTTTAACCGCTTCTGTCTGTTCTTACTGTCTGTCGCCACGCCGATAATATTTTCCTCGAAATTTTTTGCAATATTTTCCTGTGCAATATCTTCTCCGGCAAGGAACTCATTTATGCTGATGCCAAGATTCTGACAGAGATCTGTGTAAACCGATACGTCGGGAAGGCAGATCCCGCGTTCCCACTTGGATACAGATTTGTCACTCATTCCAAGCTTTTCTGCAAGCTGTTTCTGCGTCATCCCCTTTTCTTTTCTCTTTGCTGCGATATATTTCCCAATTTTAACAAGATCCATATTGTGTCCTCCATTTATCTATGGTTCAAGTCGAACGTCCGTGAGACTTGGCGCGTGATTCTGGTCAGCGAAGCTGACATATTCCATACAGAATCACTGTGCATCCTTGCGGAGCGTTTATCTCAGTCGGAGATTTGACTCCCACTGAGACAAATTTACTATTACTCGCCACCTAAAAAGGTGGGAGTCTTCTCGACTGAGATAAATATATATATCTTCAGGAAATATGTACACCCCCTGGAAGTAGAATATGGTTTTCTCAATTATAAATTATCTATTTTATTAAACTTTACCATTTTCATTTGTTTTAAAATAGAATCCCTGATAGAATCATTTAAATACGCCGGATTTAATTTACGCTTTATATATGCCAGATATGTATCTTTCGTTTTGTCTACCAGTATAGCTGTAAAAAATCTTTCCCAGCTAAAATACAGTCTGCTTTCAACATACTCTGATGGTTCGTCCAATATATCTTTTATATCCTTACTTTTCAAAACACCCGCATCAAGTATCATCCATTCAAACGATTCCGGCAAATATAATGCAATATTTTTTCTTCCATGAATGACCTGTAGTACTTTGTCTATTTCAGAACCAAATGCCGCACCATCTGCAATTACAAGTATCTTTTTATCTTTATGCTTATTTAAATAATGAAACACATTTGATTTTCCGTTCATAGATTCACAAACTAACTTATTATCTCTGCATACCTGTTCAAAAAACTGATACCCGGAATTGCTGTCTTCTGTAACAATAATTTCCGGGGTTACTTCGTGTTCATATGTATCCAATCCATATATGCGATAAAATTCATGATAGCTTTGTTTTAGTGTGCCATATCTTCCGGATGTACGTATGCCATATATCTCTTCAACACTATACGGCAACGATGGCAATGACTCTCTCGTAACTATCACATAATAATTATCTGTCTTTTGAATTGTATCAGCAAAATCCACCGTTTTTATAAATTCATTTCCTTCATCAATAAACACAATGCAATCAGATATACCTAATAGCTGTTCCTTCCATAAAGAGCCATCGACAACGTAACATTTTTTTTCGCACACTAAATCTACTGATGTACCCGATGGATTATTTACAAAATCACGAATCATATCTATGAGAGTAGTTTTCCCGGTTGCACTATCCCCTTGGATAATTGTCAGATTTCTTCGTAATTCAAACTCATATTTTAAACGTTTTGTAGATACAATAACTTTATGTTTCCCTTTCATCGCATTCTCCCGCAATCAAACAAATTCACCCGCAATCGATACCAGTTCATCCATAGTATGTACAATCTGATTGGTGTTTAATATACGTATTTCAAACGGAGTCTCTCCAAATTTCATTAAATGACGTAAATTAATCGTTCTGTCTTCTTTTTCTGCAATTTTTAATAACCATTTTGCACAATTATCTCCGCAAGTTGATGCATTAAAAATCTTGTCTTTTTCGAATTTTACCAAAATCAGTGTTTTTACACCACCGGATAAACTTACCGGGGGTATCTTCCCTAAAACCGGGCTGTCGATCACACCATTATCCAAAACAATTGACTGATCCACATCTTTTATCATCGTCTTCACAAAAGGGTCTGTTATCCAATTGTCTTCATAATCATATTTGAAATATGCTGCCGTATTATAGACTGCTTCCTTCATGTCTCCATAAAATATATTCAGCATATAAAAATCCCTTCCTTTTGATAATTATAAAACCTCTCTATTTCGCCTCAAATAACTTCTGTTTTCTCCGTATCATCTCATCGATCTTCTCCATATAGAGCTTCACATCCTTGACATTGTCGCACCTGTCGATCCTGCCATCCCCATACACACGCTTTGTGACAGTTCCCGCTCCGCACGCCACGATGGTCTGTTTCTCTTCCATGATCAGAATATTATAGATGCCCGCTTTTCCCGGACTCGCATATCCGACATTTTCAAGATTGCCTGCCATACTCTTCTGACGGTACAGATAGTATGGCTCCAATCCCATCTCCTTTGCATATTCTGCGGTAAGATCCATGTGTTCTGTTGTGTTGACCATCTTATAATCCTTATAGTCCTCTTTGAACATATTAAGACGTGCAGCTCTTTTCAGTGCCAGTGAATGTACTGTAAGATTGTCCGGCTTTAACGCCTTTACCTGATCTAACGTATTCTTTACATCCTCAAGGCTTTCTTCCGGGAGCCCCATAATAAGATCCATATTGATATCATCAAATCCAAGCTCTCTTGCCATCTGAAAGCTTTCGACTGTCTGTGCCACCGTATGTCTTCTTCCGATGATTTTTAATGTTTCGTCTTTCATCGTCTGAGGATTGATGGAAATTCTCGTGATGCCCCACTTCTTTAATGTCTCTAATTTCTCTCGTGTAATACTGTCCGGTCTTCCGGCTTCCACTGTAAATTCCAGGCAATCTGACAGATCAAAGCTGCAGCGTATCTTGCGGATCAGGCGGTCAAGCTGGTAAGGTTCTAAAGTTGTCGGTGTTCCTCCGCCGATATAAATAGAATTCAGATGTTTTTTGCCGAATTTTACTGCCACATAGTCAAGCTCATGTTCCAGGGCATCCAGATAGGAATCCACCTTTGTGCGCCAGCTTACCAGTGGAAAAGAGGTAAAGGAACAGTAAAGACAGGTCGTCGGGCAAAATGGGATACCGATATAAAGACTGTACC
>CAKQXQ010000045.1 GCA_934292805.1 uncultured Roseburia sp.
CCAATAATATTAGTTTTTCCTGCCGCATTCGGTCCATAAATAACCGAAGAACTTAACCCTTTTATCTCTTTTCCTTTAATTTTTGTCTTCATAAGACTATAATCTAATCCCTTTTGTTTTGGTGCAGCTACCATTGAAAAGCTTGCCTCGTCTACAAAAGATTTATAATTTTTTGTTTTAAATTCAAGAAGCATTTTATTACCTCCATTCTGCTTATTTTAAACAAAATTGTATTTATATTATAGTCTTATTGTATAATAGAGTCAATTTTTTATTCCTATTTTGCATTATTTCTTCAAAATCATTTTATTTTTGTTAAGTCAGCTTTTTGTAGCGACACTATTTACTAATGCCGCTACATTCTCCAGAGTCTCTCTTCCTTCTCTCCCCACAAAAGCAGTTCTTTCATCTGCTCGTCATAGATCGCATCCGGGCGGAAATCCAGGATGATTTTCACAAGGTATGCTTCTTTTTCATCCTTTGGCGCAACACCTTTTAACTTCTCTTCTAAAAGTTCTTTTAACTGAACCGGCTGTATATCATCCGGGATTTCAAGCCCTTCCAGCCTGGCAAGGACTCCCGCACCATAATAGAATTCATAATTTCCAAGCATGACAGCCTTTTGCATATTGCATTTAATAATTACGCTCTGACGGGCAATTGATGTAACCATAAATCTTCTCTCTTTCCTTTTATCTTTATTGTGCTTTTCTGCTCAAAAGTTCGCTATATATCAAATAGATATCTTTTGCATCCACGATATTAACAGAATTATATCACAGAATCTCTCCTTACTGTGCTGCCATATGAAAAAAGAAGTAATAGCATGCCCCGATGCACTTTCCCGCAGCCATCGCGATCATTACCCAGGGCAACCCCTGGCTGATTTTAAATCTTCTGAACAAAATCGGAAAGGTGTTCAGTATCTCTGCCAAAGCCACAGAAATACATCCGACAAAAATCCCCGCACAAAGTCCATAAATACAGAGCAGCCAGCTGCCTGAAAGAACTGGCATATCGGTAAATACTGAGACAACGCATCCAAAGATCCCACCCAGTACGATCATATTTTCAAACAGCAGGGTTTGTGCCGCCTTGTTACTCTTGGCGATCATACGCGGTACAACCCCGATCACTATAATGAAGGCAAACGTGCCTGCTGCAACTGCAGTTCCTGCTGCAAGACCGATAAATCCAAGAAACAAATGTTTAATCCACATCGATATTATGTCCCCGTTTCTCCGAATTTTCTATCAGTGCATCAAAAAGATCCGATTCGTATTTACACATTTCAATCTGGATCGGCGTCGGATCCGATGTGATTTTTTCACGCCCCACATGATTGAAAAAGACAAGAATCCCAACTGAAAGTCCGATGCAATAGCAGATTTCGATTTCTGTAAATCCGTCGGATTTTGTCCCTGTGACCTGATAATAGAATTTTGCAAATATATCTGATACTCCGACATCATTATTAAAAGCCATGATCGTAAATGCTGCCCCGAAGAAAATAATTATGCAAAGCAGCACCGTTTTCCCTCTGCTTATCCACACAGACTTTGCCGGTTCCCCTTTATATTCCACAATAAAGTCTTTTTCTCCTTCATTATTTACAATAAGAAGTGGATATTCCTCATGGATCAGCTCAATGATTTTCAATACAGAAAAAACGACCAGTGTATTTTCTCTTTTACTGGTATCGATGTCGGAAAACGAATAGATTTTCTTCTGCTTCAGCTGACGCAATAGTGCCTTGTCTGTACACTCCATCTTTGCAATGTCCGACAGTTTTACATGCCGGTCTGTCACGACCGTATCCTGACCTATTTTTAAATACAATGTCTGATTTGCGTTCATTCTATTTCTCCGATCACCATTTCTTCCAATATCATATTTTGCACAAATATCCCATCCGTTTTCTGATCATCCTTTTTTCCATTCCAGAAATAAAGAATTGTACCTCCTGCCAGCACAAACACGATCAAAAGTATCATCCATATCCTGTATTTTTTCTCCTTCAATTTTCTGCACACCTCTTTCATCTGCTTTCTTCCAGTCCCCTGCAATGATATAAATTTCCAGTCACCAATATTATTTTTATTTTTTTACAAAATATACATTTGCATCACATTGCATTTTTCACTGAAACATGTTACTTTTTCATAGGACTGTTTTTAAATTGATATTTAGGGTATCCTTTTTAGATACTATTTTATAAATGAAAGAGGAAATTATGGCAGTAACGAAAGAAATTCTGACTCTGGCTGTTGAGACCGGAGATGCGCTGCTCCGCAACGGGGCAGAAGTTTACCGTGTTGAGGACACGGTACTTCATATTTTAAAAGCTTACGGAATCACTGACTGTGATGTCTATGTATTATCGAATGGTATTTTTGCGAGTGCAAATGAAAATAAAGAAGATGCGTGCAGTATGATAAGACACGTTCCGCTTGGGTCTACCCATCTTGGCCGGATCGCTGCCCTAAACCAGCTTTCCAGGGAGATCTGTTCCCATGAATGCTCTCTTAGTGACGCATGGGGCCGGCTGGAACAATGCAGAACAATCCCTAATTACAGAAAACTGACCAACGTTTTTTTCTGTGGTCTTGGAAGTGCCGGATTCAGCTATCTTTTCGGTGGAACAGGTCTGGATGCATTTGTTGCTTTTTTCATCGGTCTGGTTCTTCAGATATTTTTATTTGCTACTGACCGCCATCTGGAATCAAAGTTTATTACAAATATTTTAGGAAGTGCCCTTGTTACCTTTTTAAGCCTTATCGTTTTATCCTGCGGTCTTCCGATCTTACAGGATAAGGTTGTCATCGGTGATATTATGCCACTTGTTCCCGGAATCGCATTGACAACTTCCATCCGTGATTTTTTTAACGGAGATTATCTTTCCGGTACGATCCATATGATCGACGCGATCTTAACCGCTTTCAGTATCGCTGTTGGTGTCGGTGCAGTTATTACGATTTATCAGATTCTTACAGGAGGTGCCTTGTTATAATGATCATACAGTTTCTTGTCAGTCTTTTTGCAACACTCTCCTTTGCAGTATTGTTCAGTGCAGAAAAAAAGCAGCTGCTTTTCTGTGGACTTACCGGTGCGATCGGATGGATGGTCTATCTTATCTGTCTGCAGTATCACAGCTCCACAGCAATCTCCAATCTGATTGCAACCTTTGCACTGACGCTGGTTGCCAGAACTCTCTCCGCTATCAGAAGAACTCCTGTCACGGTTTATCTTCTGACAGGGATTTTCCCTCTGGTTCCCGGAGCCGGAATTTATTACACTTCTTATTATTTTATTATGGGAAAAATGGATCAGTTTTCACAATACGGTATCAGTACCATCAAAGTTGCCGGTTCCATCGTGCTCGGCATCATTTTTGGATTTGCCCTACCGCAAAAGCTTTTTAACAGACTCTCCGATGTGATTCACCGTAATCACTAGAATAACAAAACAGGACACTGCTGTTTCTGGATGAACCGGTATAACAAAATGCCGGTACGATCTAGATCTGCAGTGTCCTGTTTTTATTATCCGGAAAAATTTATTTCTCAGCTTCGATCCGCTGGGCAAGATCTTCAAGGTACTCCCAGCGCTCCATCTTTTCTTCGAGAAGACGTTCTGTCTCTTCTTTTTCTTTTGTGATCTCGTTCAGCTTGACGAAATCACTGCTGAATTTCAACGTCTGATTTTCAAGGTCTGTAATCTTTTCCTCTAAGGATGCGATATCATCTTCAATCGTTTCGTATTCCTTCTGCTCTTTGTAACTAAATTTTAATTTACGTTCAGACTTCCATGTATCTTTCGAATTTACAGACGTATTTTTGGCTGTATCTGCCACATACCCTTCAGACTGCGTATCCATAATCTGTCCTGCAGGTGTTCTTCCTTCCTCAAGAAGTCGATTCTCATAGTCCGTATAGCCGCCCTCATACTGTCTTATCTGACCGTTTTCTTCAAATGCAAAAATACGGCTGACAACACGATCCAGGAAATATCTGTCGTGGGATACTGTAATCACTATTCCATCATAGGTATCCAGATAATCTTCAAGAATTGTCAGTGTACGTATATCAAGATCATTCGTCGGCTCATCTAAGATAAGTACATTCGGTGCTTCCATCAGTACCCGCAAAAGATTCAGCCGGCGTTTCTCACCACCGGAAAGCTTTCCGATCGGACTGTACTGCTGGGATGACGGAAAAAGAAAACGTTCCAGCATATTGGAAGCAGATACCAGTCCGTCTTTTGTCCTGACGAATTCTGCTGTGTTTTTAATATAATCGATCACCTTTTCATCTGGATCCATGTATGCAATCCCGGCATCCTTTGAATTCTCGATCTCCTGTGTGTAATACCCGATCTTTATGGTCTGTCCGACTGTGACGCTGCCTGAATCCGGGCAAAGACGTCCGTCTATGATCTTCATGAGAGTTGTCTTGCCGCTTCCATTCGCTCCGACGAATCCAATCCGGTCGTTTTTCAGAAAAATGTAGGTAAAATCAGAGATCAGAACTTTTCCATCATAGCTTTTGGATATATTATCAAGCTCTATTGTTGTCTTACCCATTCTGGAACTGATCGAGCTCATCTCAACGCTTCCGTCTGCCTCCGGTGCAGTCTGGTCTTTTAACTTCTCATAACGCTGGATTCTTCCCTTTTGCTTGGTAGTACGTGCTTTTGCACCCTTTCTGATCCACTCTAACTCCTTGCGTAAGATTGCCTGCCTCTTTCGTTCGCTTACCTGCTGCATCTCTTCACGCTCTGCTTTAAGCTCCAGATATCCGGAATAATTTGCATCATAGCTGTAGATCATTCCCCTGTCGACTTCAACGATCCGGTTACACACACTGTCAAGGAAATAACGGTCATGAGTTACCATGATCAATGCGCCACGCCATCTTTTCAGATAATCTTCCAGCCATTCTGCCATGGCTGCGTCCAAATGGTTCGTCGGCTCGTCTAATACAAGCACATCACATGGTATCAGCAATGCTGCCACCAGTGCCAGTCTCTTTCTCTGACCACCGGAAAGTTCTCCTGCCTTCTGTTCAAAGTTCGTGATTCCAAGTTTTGTCATCATCGACTTTGCATCACTTACAAGCGTCCACGAATCTGCATGATTTCCTTCATATTTTTTTGCAGGTGTTCCATCTCCAACATAATTCTGACAACTCTGGGCGATCACCGTGTCAATAACTGACAATTCCGGGTCAAACACCGGATTCTGCGGCAAATACCGGACCACAATATGATTGGCACGTATCACCTGTCCCGCATCCGGTTCCTCGATTCCTGCGACGATCTTTAGAAGAGTAGATTTGCCGGTACCATTTATCCCGATCACTCCTACTTTTTCTTTTTCCTGCAAATAGAAAGAAGCTTTATCAAAAAGCTTCCTTTCTGTGTATGTCTTTGTAATTTCCGTTATATTAATGATGTTCATAAAACAGTATTTTTATCTTCCTCCTGTGCTGCTCTTGCTTCCGCGATCGCTTCATTCAGCTGGAGCATCTTCGCATCCAGCATAGATACGATTTCCGAACATTCTCTCAGATCACGGCTGATATATTCCGGTGCATTTCCTTCAAACTTATAATAAATCTTATGTTCCAGACTTGCCCAGAAATCCATCGCCATCGTTCTGATCTGAATCTCTACTTTCGTGTCAACGACACGGTCAGAAAGAAAAATCGGAACTGTAACCAGCATATGATAGCTCTTATATCCACTCTCCTTCGGATGTCTGATATAATCCTTGACTGATACGACTGTGAGATCATTCTGTTTTCCGATCATCTCAGCCAGACGGTAAATATCCGATGTGAAAGAACACACAATACGGATTCCCGCTATATCATTTATGTAATCCACCATGTTATCAATGGAACTCTCATAACCATAACGCTTCAGTTTCTTAACAATGCTTTCCGGTGTCTTGATTCTTGACTTAATGTATTCGATTGGGTTATACTGATGCACCTGCTGGAACTCATCGTTCAAAATCTCAACCTTCGTGCTGACTTCCTTGAGTGCTGACCGGTATAAAAAAATAATTGTATTCCAACTATCTACCCCTTCGCTTAAGGTAAATGGTCTATCCATAATATTCCTCCAATAATAAATTCCCCTCTTGTAAAAAAAGCTTTTGTCCATAAGCAATTTATACTCCTTAAAGTATACCATACTTTTCTATGATATGGCGACATATTTAAAAACTTTACAAAAATTTAAGCACATATCATTATAAGGCTTCATCATCGCTTACTTTGTCGGAATTTTTGGTATTTATATCAAATAAAAACTCCCGGTGTGGGTTCCTGCTAAAATCCACTTGCCGGGAGTCTGTAATTGATTGACCGGATTACATCAAAAACAGAGTCAGCATCCATGACATCCTGCCATAAATTACTGACTCTGATTTCTATTTCACTGTTTTTCTACTGTAATATCCGCAAACTATCATCCGTTACATTCTTAGTCCAACAGATTCTGCATGCTCTCAAGACCGATCAGCAGAGTGGAACTGTTATGTAACAGTGCCGATGTGGTCGGCTGGATCACTCCTGTCACACCAAGTACAATGAGCAGTGAGTTAAATCCCACGATTCTGCGGTAGTTCTTTTTGATACGCTCCATCAGGCTGTCACTCAATAATTTTAAAGTGACGATCTGATACAGATCATCTGAGCTTACCATGATATCTGCAACCTCTCTTGCAATCTCGGCTCCATCGCTGATCGCGATTCCGACATTGGCTGCGGACAATGCAGGAGAATCGTTGATACCGTCACCGATCATGATGACTTTTCTTCCGGCTGCCTTTTCTTTCTCAACAAAGTCTGCCTTATCTTCCGGCAGTACTTCGGAATAATACTCATCCACGCCGACACGCTTTGCGATCGCTGCTGCTGTACGCTCACTGTCTCCTGTCATCATGACGACCTTGGACAGACCTGCCCGCTTTAAGGACTGGACAACTGCAGATGCCTCCTCGCGAAGCGGATCTTCGATACAAATAACCGCTGCAAGTTTTCCTTCAATTGCAAGATACAGATGAGAGTATTCCTTCGGAAGTGCGTCAAATTTTGCCTGTTCTCCTTCCGGGATCACACATTTTTCATCTTCAAATACAAAGTGGGCACTTCCGATCACAGCACGTTTCTCATCGATCTTCGAAGCGATTCCGTGTGCAACAATGTACTCAACTTTGCTGTGCATCTCGTCATGCTCAAGATTACGCTTCTTTGCAGCGTCTGTCACTGCTTTTGCCATGGAATGAGGGAAATGTTCCTCTAAACATGCCGCAATACGAAGCAGTTCATCATCACTTTCACCATTAAAAGATACGATCTCCACAACCGTTGGTTTTGCCTTCGTAAGTGTTCCTGTCTTATCGAATACAATGGTGTCTGCCTCCGCAATCGCCTCTAAATACTTGCCACCTTTTACTGTGACATTGTAAAGGCTTGCCTCACGGATCGCAGACAGAACTGAGATTGGCATTGCAAGTTTTAGTGCACAACTGTAATCCACCATAAGAATAGACAATGCCTTTGTCACATTTCTTGTGAGCAGATAAGTTAAAATGGTACCGCCAAGACTGTAAGGCACCAGTTTATCTGCCAGATGCTCTGCCTTGCTCTCTGCACCGGATTTTAACTTCTCGGAATCCTCGATCATTTTTACGATCTTTTCAAAACGGCTGGAACCTCCAACCTCTTTTACAAGAATGGTAAGTTCGCCTTCTTCCACAACAGTTCCTGCATAAGCGATACTCTCTATGGTCTTTCTCACCGGAACAGACTCGCCTGTTAGGGAAGCCTGATTGACCATTGCCTCGCCCTCAGCGACAACACCGTCAAACGGAATGATATTTCCCATATGAACGACCACTTTATCCCCGGCTTTGATCTGGGAAGCAGGTACTAATACTTCCTGTCCGCCGCTTACGAACCATACTTTTCCCACATTTAAGGACATCGTTCTCGCCAGATCATCCACGGATTTTTTATGTGTCCACTCCTCAAGCAATTCACCGATTCCAAGCATGAACATAATGGAACCTGCGGTATTAAAATCACTTCTAAGAACTGAAACTCCAATGGCGGTTGCATCCAGAACCGGAACCTCGATCTTTCCTGCTGCAAGTGTTTTTAATCCCTTCCAGATATATTTTACGGATTGGAATGAGGTGAGACAGATTCGAACCGGATAAGGAAGAATCCAGCGTCTTGCGTAGTGGAACACGATCCTGCCAATTAATTTTTCCTGGTAGGTGTTGTTTAACTCCCTTCCCGAATTTTCGATCAGACCTTCCGGCACTTCCACATCCTCATAGTGAAACCCACGGAGTAATTCAATGATCGTCTGTCTGTTGCCCACATAAGAGATCACTGCGTCACATGTTCTGTCGTAAACTTTTGCAAAGGATACTTCTTTCCTGCTGTGTAAGAAATAAAGAAGGGTATCTGCCTGTGCATAACTCATGCGGTTCTGAACAGCATGGATACGCATTCTTCCTTTTGTCTCATGCTTTATAATAAATTTCATTCTTCTACAGCTTTCTCTGCGTCCTCTACAGCCGCCTCTGCATCCTCTACAACTGCTGCCTCTTTTGCTGCTGCACGTTCTTCGTTGATCGTTTTTGCATCTTCATAGATGTCACCGGCATTCTCCTGAACAGTTGTCACTGTTTTCATGACACAGTCCTTCGCTCTTAAAACGGCTGCTGTGCACTCTGTATATACTTTCTTCGCATCATCGCTGGCTAAAATCTTAACACCAGCTGTTCCAAATAATGTACCTCCTGCAAATAATGCAATTTTCTTCCAATCTGTCATGATAAAATCCTCCTTTTTGTATTTCATGAAAGCAGTTTTGCTGTCTTCATTTGTATTATGATTTTTCATAAAACACAATGTTTTCCTGTGTTTCGTACCGATTATAATTCGCATTAGATCAGTTACACAAGCCTAACATATTTTGTTGATAAATTTTATCATGTTCTGTTATATACTCTGGTCAGTCTTCCTCGATCACATGCATTTCAAGAAAATCAAAATCGATGGTTTCGATAAAACTATCCTGTCTGAAACGCGTTTTTGCATGCCTTTTAAACTCTGCAATATTCGAATCGAGCCAGATAGGTTTTCCAAGATCAAATTCATAACACACCTTCTCTATCGCATGAAAAATCTTATGTGTGCGTGTCTCGTCTGAATCATCTGTGATCGTCGTATCGCACAGAAGATGATTATCTTTTATTATTTTAAACCAAATTCTCATTCTGTCCTGCTTTCTATTTTCCTGTATTATGTCTTCTCTGGCGATTCGTCTCATACATTAGCAATGAAGCTGAAATAGCTGCATTTAAAGATTCCACATGTCCGCACATCGGAATTTTAATGTATATATCTGCAAGATCTGCTGTCGCATCTGACAGTCCGTTGCCCTCGTTTCCGATCATAAATGCCGTTGCTCCACAGTAATCCGGTTCATCATACTGCTTCGTTCCCTTCAGGTGTGCTGCATAGGTTTTGACTCCGGCTTTTTTCAATTCCAGAATCGTTCCGTTAAGATCCTTTGTTACAAAAAAAGGCATCCGGTAAATGCTTCCCATAGTAGAACGGATTGTTTTCGGATTGAACAGATCCACTGTTGTCTGATTCATGATCACTCCGGTAATTCCTGCCCCTTCTCCGGTTCTAAGCATTGTCCCAAGATTTCCCGGATCCTGGATGCTTTCCAATATGAGCAGATGAGTGTTCTCACCCTGTAAAAGATCCGCAAGTTCATAAGATGGCTTCTTCACAAGGCACAGTATTCCCTGTGGTGTCTGTGTATCTGAAACAGACTTGTAAACCTGATCTGAAACAACCTCGTAGGAAACACCCTGTAAAAGCTGTCCATTCTCCTTTTCAAAACTTTCTGATACATAAACCTGATTTAACCATTCCGCCGGAACCTCTGAAAACATTTTTCTGCCTTCTACCACAAAAAGTCCCTGTTCATTTCTTGCCTTTGCTTTTTTCATCAAAAGCATCAGATTCTTCATCTGCTGATTTGCTGTACTTGTGATCATATTCTCTCCTGCCCCTTTATTATTGCACTGGTCGAAAAAACTCCACGAACCGAAATCCGCGGAGTTTTATAATCCGACTGTTGTTCCTTAACGAACCCACAGCATTGTTCCATCTTAAATTGAAAGATCTTTGGAAACTCTGTACTGGAATTCTGAGATTCCTTTCTGCATGGAAAGTGCCTCATCAATATCGAAATCAACGAAGTCTCCATGGCGGTAACCTACAACACGGTTACTCTTTCCATCGCAGAGAAGCTCTACTGCCAGAGCTCCCATCGTAGAAGCGTATACACGATCCTTCGCTGTTGGAGAACCACCACGCTGCATATGTCCTAAAATTGTAGCACGTGTCTCAATACCTGTTGCAGCCTCAATACGTTTTGCCATACTTGCAGAATGTCCGATACCCTCTGCATTTACAATGATGTGGTGCTTTTTGCCGCGTTTACGTTTCTCGATGATGTTGTTTACTAACTTCTGCTCGTCATAGTCGTATTTCTCCGGTAAAAGAATGTCTTCTGCACCGTTTGCAATACCGCACCATAATGCGATGTATCCTGCACGGCGTCCCATAACCTCGATGATAGAACATCTCTCATGAGAAGTAGAAGTATCACGTACTTTGTCGATTGCTTCCATTGCTGTATTTACAGCTGTATCAAATCCGATGGTGTACTCTGTACATGCAATATCAAGGTCGATTGTTCCCGGAAGACCGATTGTGTTGATTCCAAGAGCTGCAAGCTTCTGTGCTCCCTTGAAGGAACCATCTCCTCCGATTACGACCAGACCATCGATACCATGCTTCTTTAATATCTCAGCACCTCTCTGCTGTCCTTCTGCTGTTGTGAATTCAGCACAACGTGCTGTCTGTAAGATTGTACCACCACGCTCAATAATATCAGATACGTCTTTTGCTTCCATATCAACGATCTCTTCCTGAAGCAGACCTGCGTATCCTCTCTTAATTCCTTTTACTTTTAATCCTTTTACAATTGCTTCTCTTACTACTGCACGAATTGCAGCGTTCATTCCAGGTGCATCTCCACCACTGGTAAGTACACCAATTGTTTTAATCTCTTTTGCCATGTTGTCAGTTCCTCCTAAAGATATACCCTTTAAACATCTGCGACTTCCCTATACAGATATTATTTCACTAATCTATCTTATTTTAATATCTTTATTTTCGCATTGCAATGTCCTTTTTGACAGAAATTTATTTTGTTGATTCGCTATTCTTCGTCATTATGCTTTATATCCTCTCCCTGTTCTATAGAATACTTCCATTATGACAGCCGACTCTTCTCAACAACTTTTACATTTCCTTCTCCGAACACCATTTTAAGGCGGCCTGTGAGTTCTTCATTTGCGCAGATATTATAATTATCCGGCAGACGTTTCATTGCCTTTAAGGAAGAAATGTAAATCACCACGGTATCTTTTCCGTCTGAATCATGGAGCATTTCATACAGCTTTTGCTCCTTCTCTTCAAAGGACTCTTTTGTCTCAAACTGGATCCACAACTCCCGCTTTACCTGATCAAATGCAACAATTTTTTCGCAGATGATCTTACCGTTTTTATCTTCCTCAACATTGGCTCTTCCGGTAATGAATACTTTTTCATCCTCATTAAGAAGATCGTGATATTTCTCATAACTGTTCGGGAATACGATAACCTCTACGGTACCAAGCAGATCTTCCAGTGTCAGAAATGCCATAACTTTATTGTTCTTGGTGTATTTGATCGTTTTCTCCGTGATCATTCCACCGACCGTGACACTCTGGTTATCACGGATCTTTACTGCATTGGTCTCCTCATCCAGAACAAAATCCGCTGTTACCGCACTGATATTTTTGCGCCAGCGTTCCTCATATTCTTCCAGTGGATGGCCTGTCAGGTAAATTCCAAGCACTTCCTTCTCGAAACCGAGCTTGATCTCCTTACTGTATTCTTCCAGCTTTGGCAGACATATCTCATAATCCTTCTTCTCTTCTTCCGGCACAAGATCGAATAATGTCATCTGTCCCGCCATGCTCTTCTTCTTTTCTGAAGCAAGATTATCCATGATCGTTGAAAAAACTGTTATCATCTGCTGTCTGTTTCCATCCAGTCCGTCCAGTGCACCTGCCTTGATCAGGTTTTCCACTGCCCGCTTGTTCACTTCACGGCTTGACACCCGCTCTAAAAAGCTCTGCAGTGTTTTATAATTGCCATTTTCATTCCGCTCCTGTAAGATCAGATCCACAACCGGACGCCCGATGCTCTTGATCGCATATAACCCGTAACGGATATTGTCACCAACCGCAGTAAAGACGCCTTCTCCTTCATTCACATCCGGAGGAAGCACTTTTATTCCCATCTGCCTGCATGTGAAAATGTATTCTGATACTTTTCTTGCATTGTCGATCACCGAAGTCATGAGTGCCGCCATGAATTCTACCGGGTAATAATATTTAAAATAAGCAGTCTGATAGGAAACAACTGCATAAGCAGCTGCATGCGACTTATTAAATGCATATTTTGCAAAATCAACCATGGAATCATAGATGGTATTCGCTGCCTGCTCACTGATTCCGTTCTTGATGCATCCTTTGATCCCCTGCTCTTCATTCCCATATACAAAGTTCTGTCGTTCTGCATCAATAACATATTGTTTCTTCTTACTCATGGCACGGCGGATATTATCTGCCTGTCCCATCGTATAGCCGGCAAGCTCCTGCACGATCTGCATTACCTGCTCCTGGTAGACAATGCATCCGTAGGTAGGCTCTAAGATCGGCTCTAATTCTTTGCATACGTAAGTAATGCTGTCACGTTCATTTTTTCCTTTAATATATTTCGGAATAAAATCCATAGGTCCCGGACGATACAATGAAATCCCCGCGATCACATCTTCCAGACTCTGTGGCTTTAACTCCTTCATGAAGTTCTTCATTCCGGCACTTTCCAGCTGGAATACACCTTCTGTTCTTCCGGTTCCGATATAATCAAGAACATTCTTGTCGTTATAATCGATCAGTACCGCATCCGGATCTGTATGATCATTATAATCAATGTGGTTGACATCGATTTTGATGCCATGGTTCCTGTATACAAGATCTGCTGCATCCTTGATCACTGTCAAAGTCCTTAATCCGAGGAAATCCATTTTCAGAAGACCCAGTTCCTCGATCGTTGTCATGATGAACTGTGTTGTGATCGTTCCGTCTGAGGCTCTTGACAATGGAACATATTCATCCATAGCTTTCTGAGAGATCACGACTCCTGCCGCATGCATGGATGTGTGTCTCGGCAGGCCTTCCAGACGTCTCGACATATCGATCAGTGTATGGACATTGTCGTCTGTGTCATACATCCCTTTCAGTTCCGGATTCATCTTAAGTGCCTTGTCAATTGTGATATTCAATTCGTTCGGGATCATCTTGGCGATCGTATCGCAGAAACTATACGGAAGATCCATGACACGTCCGACATCACGGATCACACCCTTTGCTGCAAGGGTACCGAAGGTTACGATCTGTGTCACACAGTCTTTCCCGTATTTTCTTACAACATAATCAATCACTTCGCTTCGTCTCTCGTAACAGAAGTCAATATCAATATCCGGCATGGTAACTCTTTCCGGATTCAAAAATCTCTCGAATAACAGATTGTACTTGATCGGATCAATATTGGTGATACCTGTTGTATAGGAAACAAGGCTTCCTGCCGCACTTCCTCGTCCCGGTCCGACCGGAATCCCATGCGTTCTTGCGTAATTAATAAAATCCCATACGATCAGGAAATAATCCACATATCCCATGGTCTTGATGACATTCAGCTCATAGTCAAGCTTTGGAAGCAATTCTTCATGCCTGTCCGGATAACGCTTCAAAAGTCCCTCGTGACAGAGCTTATTTAAGTATGTCCAGGAATCATAGCCCTCCGGCACTTCAAAATGTGGGAGCTTTGTCACTCCGAATTCAATCTCAACATGACACCGGTCCGCTATTTTCTGTGTATTCTCGATTGCCTGTTTCGCATATGGGAAAAGCTGACTCATCTCTTCCTCGGACTTCACATAATACTGCCCGCCCTCATAGCGCATCCGGTTCTCATCAGCCAGCTTCTTGCCAGTCTGGATACAGAGCAGAATATCGTGTGCTTCTGCATCCTGTGCATACGTATAATGAACATCATTCGTTGCGACAAGCTCAATGCCCGTATCCTGGCTCATTCGGACAAGCTGTGGATTCACCATCTGCTGTTCCGGAATTCCATGATCCTGAAGTTCCAGGAAAAAATTGCCTTTTCCGAAACAGGCTTCGTATTTCAATGCAACTTTTTTTGCTTCCTCATACAGTCCCCGAACAAGATACCGCTGCACCTCACCTGCCAGGCAGGCACTTAAAGCTATAATTCCTTCATGATACTCTTCCAGTATCTCCATATCAACACGTGGTTTGTAATAATATCCGTCCACAAAGCCTTTGGAAACGATCTTCATCAGATTCTGATATCCGGTATTATTCTCTGCCAGAAGAACCAGATGGTAATAACGGTCTTCCCCATGTGCCTGCTCTCTGTCAAACCGTGAGTTAGGTGCAACATATACCTCACATCCTAAGATCGGATTGATTCCTTCTGCTCTTGCGGCCTTATAGAAATCAATGACACCGAACATTACTCCATGATCCGTGATCGCTGCGCTGTTCATCCCGAGTTCTTTCACCCTGGCTACATATTCTTTTATTTTATTTGAACCATCCAGAAGTGAAAATTCTGTATGCACATGGAGATGTGTAAATGCCATTTTATTCCTCTCTATCTATAAACGTTTTCTTTTTTATTTGCCAAATTTCTTTATCTGAGCTTCTAAAAATGAAGGGTCTTCAAAATAGTTGATCTTCATGGCTGCTTTTACTTCGCTTAAAGTCTGTGCTGCTGCCTCTGCCGCCACTTCGCTGCCCTTCTTTAAGATCTCATAAACACCTTCGATATTCTTCTCGTATTCTGCTCTTCTTGCACGGATCGGACTTAACTCTTCCTGAAGTACATTGTTCAGGAATTTCTTCACTTTAACGTCACCTAATCCTCCGCGTTTGTAATGTTCCTTCAACTCATCCAGATTTGCATATTCCGGTAAGTATTCTGCAAAATGTCCTTCGTTGCTGAATGCATCCAGGTAAGTAAATACTGTGTTGCCTTCCAGCTTACCCGGATCCTCAATACGGATATGATCCGGATCTGTGAACATTGACATAACTTTCTTCTTTACATCCGCTTCTGATTCTGACAGGTAAATACAGTTGCCAAGAGATTTACTCATCTTTGCCTTGCCATCTATACCCGGAAGTCTTAAGCATGCCTTATTGGATGGAAGTAAAATCTCAGGATCTACAAGAGTCTCCCCATAAACAGAATTAAACTTATGCACGATCTCTTTTGTCTGCTCCAACATCGGAAGCTGGTCTTCACCGACCGGAACAGTGGTTGCCTTGAATGCAGTAATATCTGCTGCCTGGCTGATCGGATAGTTAAAAAATCCCATTGGGATACTTGTCTCAAAATTACGCATCTGGATCTCTGCCTTTACCGTCGGGTTACGCTGCAGACGGGATACTGTAACAAGATTCATATAATAAAATGTCAGTTCTGTCAGCTCTGCGATATGGGACTGGATAAAAATATTGGATTTTGCAGGATCGATTCCAACAGAAAGATAATCCAGTGCAACTTCCATAATGTTGTCACGGATCTTAGCCGGATTATCTGCATTATCTGTAAGTGCCTGCGCATCAGCGATCATGATAAAAATCTTATCATATTCACCTGAATTCTGCAGTTCTACTCTTCTTTTTAAGGATCCTACATAATGTCCTACATGAAGCTTTCCTGTCGGTCTATCTCCTGTTAAAATGATTTTTGATTTCTTATTTTCCATATTTAAACTTCTCCTTATAATAATCTGTTATCCAAAAAAATACACCTGTTTAACATTATATAATTTTATCCAGGAACACGCAAGCGTTACAATCATGATTTCCCCAATAAGCATGCATACCTGAACACAAATACTGCTGCCTTTGAAATATATTTCACGTATCCATGAAATATATTTCATAAATTTATGTAAAAATATTGTCACTCTGTTTCTTTCCATGTTATAATGAATCAATTTGAGTTCTGACCCATATAAACATTGGCCGACTCGATTAATTTTCACTATAAGGAGGAGTTTTTTTATGAACGAAAACAACGGAGCTATCCGTGATGCCAGTGTTCTTGGTATCCCAAAAATGTTAATCTTAGGTTTACAGCACATGTTCGCCATGTTTGGTGCAACGATTCTTGTCCCAATCTTAGTCAACAGCTATTTTGGTGAAGATGTTCTTCATGTACAGGTTACTTTAATCTGTGCCGGTCTTGGAACTTTATTTTTCCACCTTTGTTCCAAATTCAAGGTACCTGCTTTTCTTGGTTCCTCATTCGCTTTTTTAGGTGGATTTGCAACGATCGCCAATCTTGACACCGGTGTTTTTGCCGATATGTCAAATGCTGATAAGCTTTCCTATGCATGCGGCGGTATCGTAGTTGCCGGCTTACTTTATTTAGTTCTTGCACTCATTATCCGTCTTGTCGGTGTAAAGAAAGTCATGCGTTTCCTTCCACCTGTTGTAACAGGTCCGATTATTATCTGTATCGGTTTAAGTCTTGCCGGTTCTGCAATTTCCAATGCATCTACAAACTGGCTCCTTGCATTTATTGCACTTGCTACCATCATTATTTTTAATATCTGGGGAAAAGGAATGTTCAAGATCATCCCTATCTTAATGGGTGTTATTGTCTCCTATGTCGCTGCATTAATTTTCAACGCTCTCGGAATGACCAACGCTGATGGTTCTGCAATCCTTGATTTTACAAATATTGCATCTGCTGCATGGGTAGGTATACCTGAATTCTCCCTCTGCAAATTCAATGTTTCCGCAATCCTTGTTATGGCTCCGATCGCCCTTGCTTCCATGATGGAGCACATCGGTGATATGTCTGCCATTTCCGCTACTGTCGGTGAAAACTTCATCGAAGATCCTGGTCTTCACCGCACATTGATCGGTGACGGTCTTGCAACTTCTCTCTCTGCTTTGGTAGGTGGTCCTGCCAATACAACTTACGGTGAAAATACCGGTGTACTTGAGTTAAGTAAAGTACACGATCCAAAAGTAATCCGTATCGCTGCATGCTACGCTGTCATCTTAAGCTTTATTCCGAAAATGGCAGAAGTGATCGGTTCTATGCCTTCTGCGATCATCGGTGGTGTAAGCTTTATGC
>CAKQXQ010000046.1 GCA_934292805.1 uncultured Roseburia sp.
TCCGGTTCCGTAATTCTTTGTATTAGCCAATGTCCTTTACCTCCTAATTAGAATGTTAAAACTTCTGGTTTCTGAGCTGCATGTTTGTGCTCTGGTCCAGCGTATACAAATAATTTTTTGTACATTTCTCTTCCTAAAGGTCCCTTTGGAAGCATGCCTTTAACAGCAAACTCAATAACTCTTTCAGGATGTTTTGCTAACATTTCTTTTAATGTAGTCTCTTTCATTCCACCTACATATTCAGAGTGGCTATAGTATACTTTCTGGTTTAATTTCTTACCAGTTACTTTAATCTTCTCTGCGTTAACAACGATTACATAATCACCTGTATCGATGTGTGGTGTAAAGATTGGTTTATTCTTTCCTCTTAATACTTTAGCAACTTCAGATGCTAAACGTCCTAATGTCATACCTTCAGCGTCAACTACATACCATTTTCTGTCAATGGTAGCTGGGCTAGCCATAAAAGTTTTCATTGATATTCCTCCTAAAAATAATGTTATGAAATGCTTCCACAATGTGAATGTCCAGGACACATCGCTTTGTCATTAAATAAATTGTTTATAGTTTAAATGTCCACCGGGGCTTTTGGTGAGACATTAATTCACTATCACAGACTTATGTATTATATTACACTATCCCTCGTGTGTCAAGTTCTTTTTTATATTACCCGTAAAAATATAGTACCACTGAAGTGAAATATAGTTACCGAAAAAAAACGGGCAACCTTCCTATTGTCCACAAAAATACCTTGTGAAAGCAAATTTATAACCAAATAAGTTTTTAGCCTGATTTAGTAACCCATACCTGTGTCTGTGTTTTTAATGATTTTTACAAGACGGCTTGTTCCAAGTCTGTCAGCACCAAGTCTCATAAACTCTTCTGCATCATCAAAAGAAGAAATTCCACCGGCAGCTTTTACCTTCACTTCCGGTCCGACATGTTTTCTCATTAACTCAACATCTGCAAAGGTTGCTCCTGCTGTAGAGAATCCTGTAGATGTTTTGATGAATTCCGCGCCTGCATTGGTAACGATCTCGCACATTTTGATCTTCTCTTCTTCTGTGAGAAGACATGTTTCAATGATAACTTTTAAGATTTTACCATTGCATGCTTCGTGGATCTGTCTGATCTCATCTTCAACTTCGTCATATCTGCCATCTTTTAAGAAGCCAATATTGATAACCATATCAATTTCTTCTGCACCGTTCGCAATTGCATCTTTTGTCTCAAAAACTTTTGTAGCTGTTGTATGATATCCGTTCGGGAATCCGATCACTGTACAGATTGGAAGCTTTCCTTCCACATATTCTGCTGCCTGTTTTACATACGCTGCCGGAATGCATGCAGATGCACATTCATATTTGATTCCGTCATCAAGGATCTCTTTGATATCAGCCCATGTAGCTGTCTGTGAAAGCAATGTATGATCAACAATTTTTAATACGTCTTTTTTTTCCATGATTTTTCCTTTCATTGCAGGCGGAACTTCCCATTATTCTGAAATCCCACACTGTTTTCCATGTTATTTTTTCATGTTATTTATTGATAATTTTATTTTACAATTTTTAATTTTTTAAGTGCTATTGCTTGCTTTACATTATTTACTTTATATTACTTTTTTAATACTTACTTATATTGCTTATTTTAATTCTCCAAGCAAAGATGTTCCGATCGTATTCTCCGGCATTGCAATGTTAAAATTGTCTGCAACTGTTGCCCCGATTACAGCAAATGTATCTGTATCTGCAAGTTTTCCGGAACCTTCCATGGATTTAGAATATGCAAGAAATGGAACCTGTTCTCTTGTATGGTCAGTTCCTGTATAGGTTGGATCATTTCCGTGATCCGCTGTAATGATCAGAAGATCATCTTCCTGCAGTACATTCAAAAACTCTCCGAGTTTCACATCAAATCTCTCTAACTCTTCTGCATAGCCTTTTACATTTCTTCTGTGTCCCCATAACGCATCAAAATCCACCAGGTTCACAAAGCAAAGACCTGTGAAATCTTTTCCGGCGATCTCAATCGTCTGATCCATGCCATGCACAGAGCTTTTGGATTTGTTGGATTCTGTAATTCCTTCCCCATCAAAAATATCATTGATCTTTCCAACGGAGATCACATCGTATCCTGCATCCTTTAATGCATTCAATACGGTTCTTCCGTATGGTTTTAATGCGTAATCATGACGGTTACTGGTACGTTTGAACTCGCCTTTCTTTCTGCCTACATATGGGCGGGCGATCACCCTGCCGACTTTCCATTCATCCCTTAATGTGAGTTCGCGTGCGATCTCACAGCAACGATATAATTCTTCCAGACCGAAAGTCTCTTCATTTCCACAAATCTGGAGTACAGAATCTGCAGATGTATACACGATCATATGACCGGTTGCAATCTCTTCTTCTGCGAGTTCATCAAGGATCTCCGTTCCACTGGCACTTTTATTCCCAATAACTTTGTGTCCCGTTCTCTTCTCCAGTTCATCAATAAGTTCCTTTGGAAATCCCGTTTCTGTAAATGTCTGGAACGGAGTTGTGATATGAAGTCCCATCATCTCCCAGTGACCAGTCATTGTATCTTTTCCGGTACTTGCCTCGTTCATCTTAGCATAATATGCCAATGGTTTCTCTGCCGGGGCGATCCCCTCGAGTTCTTTTAAATTGGCAATTCCAAGCTTCTGCATATTTGGAATCTGTATTCCACCCATCGCCGCTGCGATATGTCCAAGTGTATCCGCTCCTGCATCATGATACTCTGCCGCATCCTTTGCATTGCCGATCCCACAGGAATCAATAACGATTGTAAAAATTCTCTTATATTTTTTTGCTTCCATATTTTCTTCCTCCGCCATTCCGACAACAGATCAGTTTTTATTTCCCGATTCTTCCATTCAAACGGTCTTCCCGGATCAGTCTGCGAATTGCTTCCACGCCTACTTTGATCGCGGATTCTGTATCATGTACGATCGTATTCTCCATTCCGAGTGCATTTCTTTCCTGATTTCCCATTACCAGAAAATCTGAACCACAGCGCACGCGCAAATGAGCCGCTGCGATAAATAATGCTGCCGACTCCATTTCAGAAGCTTTGCACCCCAGACGTTTCCACGCTTCCCATTTATTCAAAAGTTCATAGCTTACCGGCATTCTCTCCGGTTCATGCTGTCCGTAAAAGGCGTCCTTGCACTGGACAACCCCGGTGTGATAAGGATATCCCAGTTCTTTTGCGGCCGCTACGAGAGCATTCGTCACTTCCAGATCTGCTACCGCCGGATACTCGATCGGTGCATATTCCCTGCTGGTGCCTTCCATACGCACTGCTCCTGTTGCAACTACTATATCGCCGCCCTTCACATCAAGGTCGATCCCTCCACAGGTTCCGACACGGATAAAAGTATCTGCTCCGCACAAAACAAGCTCTTCCATGGCGATCGTTGCTGATGGTCCGCCGATTCCGGTAGATGTTACACTTACCTTCTCTCCGTCAAGATAACCCGTATATGTAACAAATTCTCTGCTGTCTGCGACCAGCTTCGCATCATCAAAGTGTCTGGCAATCTTCTCACATCTCTTCGGATCACCCGGCAGGATCACATAACGTCCCACATCGCCCGGTTTGATCTGTAAATGATACTGTAATCCAGCTTCTCCCGAATAATTCTGCATAGAAACCTCCTTATAAAATATGTTCCGGATATCTATCTGCTCCGTTTTGCTTACTGTGCCACATTTCCGTCCTGATTCATATACTTGTATATTATCCCGTATTATAGTTGTATTATATAATTATACATGTCTATTTTCAATATCATTATTCTACAAAAATAATGCTCATTTTTTATAGATAGTGTACAATCAGCATGTATTTATCACAGAAATCCTATGCATTTTTTAATTAGACATGTTATTTTTATTTTTAACCTGTCTAATTTTTTCTTTATATTACGTTGACTTTTTATACCGATAGATTTATCATTAAAATTGGTATATAGCAATTTTTATAACAGAATCCACACAAGGGAGAGTTCCTTTTATGACAATGTCTGATGCATCTGTAAACAAAAAATTAAAACACGTCAGAGTCTATGACCAGCTTTATGAGCAGATTTTGAACGGAACTTATCCTGCCGGCTCACAGCTTCCTTCAGAGACACTTTTGTCTGAGCACATGGGTGTCAGCCGGATGACTCTCAGAAAATCGCTGGCACTTCTGATCGAAGATGGCATTGTAAAAAATGTTCCGGGTGTCGGAAATTTCATCTGTTCGCCAGACACAGAAAGTGACCAAGAATCGGATCTGTCTGCAAATAAACATCCGATTTTTTCTTATAGCACAAAAGTACCGGACAACACAGAACTGGATTTTCGTATGGAACCACCAACCAGATCTATTCTGGACACGCTGGATCAGTACACTCCTGCCGTGGTCATTACTGACCGCTGGTATAAGAAAGATAATGTTCCGTTTGCCTACAGTCTCAGTTTTCTCCCAATTGAACTGATCGCAGAGAAGCAGATTGATCTGACGCATCCTGATGAACTGCTTCATTATCTGGAATCAGACTGCTATAAAACAATGGCTTCCTGCCACAGAATCTGTTCTTACACGACAACCGGCAATTTTACTGCAGACAAATACGCCATTTCAGAACATGATTCTTTTCTTCTGATACAGGAAAACATCTACGATGAAAATGGAAAAATACAGGTTTCAAGTAAACACTATATTCCTGCCGGATTATTCCGCATCGAACTTTCTTTATAAAAAAAGTGGTCTCTGATTGTGATATTTCACTTTCAGAGGCCACTTTTATTTTTCACTTTTTATAAATTCTTTACGGTTGCAATATCGATCGGAGTAAGTTCTTCTGTTGCAGTCTCAAGACTTCGTGCCAGTGCATTTGCTGTATCCATAGCTGTGATACAATATACACCTGTCTCAATTGCATTACGACGGATCAGGAAACCATCACGGTTTTTATCACCGTTACCCTGTGTCGGTGTGTCAATTACAAGGTCGATCTTATGACCGAGGATTAAGTCCATAACGTTTGGTGATTCCTGTGAGATCTTGTTAATACGCAAAGCATTTACTCCATGCTCCTGTAAATATTTTGCAGTACTTCTTGTTGCATAGATCTTGTATCCAAGAGCTTCGAATCTCTTTGCAACACCTACAGCTTCCGGTTTATCTGCGTCTTTTACAGTCATGATCATCTGTTTGTATTTTGGAAGTTTTACACCTGCACCTAAGAATGCTTTGTATAAAGCTTCGTTAAATGTTTTTGCAATACCAAGGCACTCACCTGTAGACTTCATTTCAGGTCCTAAGGAGATCTCTGCACCGCGGAGTTTCTCGAAAGAGAATACCGGCATCTTGATCGCAATGTAATCAGCAGTCGGAGCCAGTCCCGGTTCATATCCCATACCACGGATTGTCTCGCCGATGATCACCTTTGTAGCAAGATCAACGATCGGAATACCTGTTACTTTACTGATATATGGTACAGTTCTTGAAGAACGTGGGTTTACCTCAATTACATAAACCTGCTCATCCATAACGATGAACTGGATATTGATCAGACCGATTACATGAAGTGCCTGTGCCAGACGCTTTGTATATTCAACGATCATCTCTTTGACCGGTTCGCTGATCGTAGGAGCCGGATAAACGGAGATACTGTCTCCGGAGTGGATACCGGTACGCTCGATATGCTCCATAATACCAGGGATCAGGATGTCTGTTCCATCACATACTGCATCAACCTCGATCTCTTTTCCCTGTAAATATTTATCTACAAGAATTGGATGATCCTGTGCGATACGGTTAATAATTCCGATAAATTCTTCAATCTCTTCATCATTGAATGCGATCTTCATGCCCTGTCCACCTAATACGTAAGAAGGACGGACTAATACAGGATATCCGAGGCGGTTAGCAACCTCTTTTGCCTCCTCAGCTGTGAACACTGTTCCACCTGCTGCTCTAGGAATCTCTGTCTTCTCAAGGATCTCATCGAATAATTCACGGTCTTCTGCTGCATCAACATCTTCTGCCTTTGTTCCAAGGATCTTAACTCCCATCTTCATAAGGCTCTCTGTTAATTTGATCGCAGTCTGACCACCGAACTGTACAACAGCTCCGTCCGGTTTCTCGATCCTAACGATTGCTTCCACATCTTCCGGTGTGAGTGGCTCAAAGTAAAGTTTATCTGCAATATCAAAGTCTGTGGATACTGTTTCCGGGTTGTTATTTACGATAACAGTCTCCCATCCTTCTTTTGCGAATGCCCATGTACTGTGAACAGAACAATAATCGAACTCGATACCCTGTCCGATACGGATAGGACCAGAACCTAAAACTAATACTTTTTTCTGTGGATGAGTCTCTTCTGCTTCATTCTCACTACCAAATACAGAGTAGTAATATGGTGTGGCAGCTTCGAACTCAGCAGCACATGTATCTACCATCTTATATGCGGCAACAATTCCATTGTCATAACGCATATCATGAATTTCTTTTACGGATTTTCCGGTAAGTTCTGCAATTACATTATCCGGGAATTCAATACGTTTTGCTTCTTTTAACAGATCAATTGTTAATGGCTCTGTCTTTAATGCATTCTCCATCTCAACGATGATCGCAAGCTTATCAATAAACCATCTGTCAATGCTGGTGATCTCATGGATCTCGTCATATGTGAACTGACGACGTAAAGCTTCTGCGATCACCCAGATTCTTCTGTCATCTACTACTTTTAACTGATCTCTCAACTGATCATCTGTCAGATTCGTAAAATCATAAGACATCAGGCTGTCCACATGCTGTTCCAGAGAACGGATCGCTTTCATCAAAGCTCCCTCAAAGTTATTGCAGATACTCATAACCTCTCCGGTTGCTTTCATCTGAGTTGTCAGTGTTCTCTTAGCTGTAATAAATTTATCAAATGGAAGTCTTGGAATCTTAACTACACAGTAGTCAAGCATCGGTTCAAAACTTGCATAGGTCTTTCCTGTGATCGCATTTTTGATCTCATCTAAAGTATATCCAAGAGCGATCTTTGCAGCAACTTTTGCAATTGGGTATCCTGTTGCTTTGGATGCAAGAGCTGAAGAACGGGATACACGTGGGTTTACCTCAATTACGCAGTACTCGAAAGAATCCGGTTTTAATGCGTACTGTACGTTACATCCACCTGTGATATTTAACTCAGAGATAATATTCAGTGCTGAAGTACGTAACATCTGATATTCTTTATCTCCTAATGTCTGGGATGGAGCTACTACGATAGAGTCACCTGTATGGACACCAACCGGGTCAATATTCTCCATATTACAAACGGTAATGCAGTTTCCGTTCGCATCACGCATTACTTCGTACTCGATCTCTTTCCATCCTGCGATGCAGCGCTCAACAAGAACTTCTCCGACACGGCTCAGGCGAAGACCATTTGTTAAAATATCTACTAATTCCTGCTCGTTGTGTGCGATACCACCGCCGCTTCCTCCAAGTGTAAATGCCGGACGAAGAACAACCGGGTATCCGATCGTATTTGTGAATTTGATACCATCCTGAACGTTGTTTACAACCTGTGATGCTGCACATGGTTCACCGATCTTCTCCATTGTGTCTTTAAAAGCCTGACGGTCTTCCGCTTTGAAAATAGTCTCTGCTGTTGTACCGATCAGTTTTACACCATATTTATCAAGAATTCCTTTCTCAGCAAGCTCCATACCAAGGTTTAATCCTGCCTGTCCACCCAGGGTAGGAAGAACACTGTCCGGTTTTTCTTTTGCAATGATCTGCTCTAACACTTCAACAGTCAAAGGCTCAATATATACTTCATCTGCGATCTCTTTATCTGTCATAATGGTCGCCGGATTGGAGTTTACAAGTACAACTTCCACGCCTTCTTCTTTTAAAGAACGGCATGCCTGTGTACCGGCATAGTCAAACTCTGCAGCCTGTCCGATGACGATCGGACCGGAACCAATTACTAATACTTTTTTAATGTCTTTATTTCTTGGCATACAATTTCTCCTTCTATGATATTCGAATTTGTTCTCTGTGCTTCACTCGAGCGCACTCGAATTTGTTCCAAATTCTCGTTCGGGCTGGTCGCCCGATACAAAAAGAGTAATTCAATTCTTAGCAAATAAATTTGCACGAATTGTATTCCACTTTTTGTACCGCTCTCTTCAGTTACGACATCATCTCAATGAAACGGTCAAACAGGTATCCGGAGTCCTGTGGTCCAGGGCATGCTTCCGGGTGGAACTGTACAGTGAAAATGTTCTTTCCTACATACTCTAAACCTTCGTTGGTGCCATCATTGACATTTACGAATGCCGGCTTTGCAACGTTTGGATCCAGAGTATCTGTATCAACAACATATCCATGATTCTGGGATGAAATGTATACACGGTTTGTTTTCAAATCTTTGACAGGGTGATTTCCTCCACGATGTCCGTATTTCATTTTGTGGGTATCAGCACCTGTTGCAAGTGCCATTAACTGATGGCCTAAGCAAATAGCAAAAATAGGAGTATCGGAATCATACAGCTTCTTGATCTCTTTGATAATGTCTGTACATTCCTTTGGATCCCCAGGGCCGTTGCTTAACATAATTCCGTCTGGATTCGTACTTAAGATTTCTTCTGCGGTTGCGTGTGCCGGATAAATAGTCACTTCACAGCCACGATTATTTAAAGACTGGGCAATATTATTCTTTGCGCCGAAATCCATGAGTGCCACACGTTTTCCTGCGCCGTTTAATACTCGTTTTTCCTCACAGGTAACTTTGTCTACGACATTTCCTGTTGTATAAGCTTTTAATCTTGGAATAATCTCTTCTATATTATAGTTCTCGTTTGTTGTGATCATACCGTTCATCGTACCTTTTTCACGTAAGATCTTGGTAAGTGCACGTGTATCAATTCCTGCAATTCCAGGAATATCATTTTTTGTCAGGAAATCCTGAATTGTCCCCTCACAACGGAAGTTGCTTGGCATTCTGGATAACTCCCTTACAATATAACCGTCCGGCCATGGTTTCTTTGACTCCATATCCGGTGTGATTCCATAGTTTCCGATTAATGGATATGTCATGACAACTGCCTGTCCTGCATAGGACGGATCTGTCAGAACCTCCAGATAACCGGTCATCGATGTGTTAAATACGATCTCACTGATGACTTCTCTTGTGGAACCAATACTTGTTCCTGTAAATACATTTCCATCTTCGAGTATCAAAAAAGCTTTCATTTGTTTCCCTGTCCTTTCCTCTTTTTTTTCCAAAAAAAAAAACGTTTCCGTTTTTCCTTCTTGTGACGTGCATAAGTCGTTCCATACGATGTGCACAGGCTATATATGGGCAGTCAAACCGGATATTACTATCCGCTCCGAAGCATACCTTTTCTGCCGGAGGTCGTATGCTATCACACAACCTCCGTTTAAATTGTAATGAGTTTATCATATGTATTTACATTTTTCAACCTTTTTCACGGAATCGGAATGAAAAAATTTTCTTCCATAAGTGTGGCTAATGCTTTTTATTACCGGAATCTATATTATCTTTCCGTGATCCGGATCAGTTCCTCCTGATGATGCGCTACATCAGCTATGTGACCATTTGCCCAGAGTTTCAAAACAGAAACTAACTTTTCTTCCGCATCCGGTGTCAGACCATCCAGTTCCTTCCATATCGCCTGAAAGAAAGCTTCCACTTGGGAAACATAACACTGATACGCCTCCATTCCTTCTCTGGAGATTTGCAAAATAACATTTTTTTTATTGCTTGATGTATGATATTTTTCAATAATTCCTCTTTTTTCCATATCATTGATATAATGCGTAAGAGAACTTGGGCTAATTCCTATCTGGTTTGCATACCATTTCATATTATGCTGTTCTCTGGAATAAATCAGTATGTGCTCTAATATTTGTATCTCAACCGGATTAAAAAGCAGATTCCCACATACAAATTTCTTTTTCATCATGGAACCATACGCATTTGCAGCACGGTAAAATGTCCAGATAACATCCCTGTGTTGTAACCAACTTAACTCGTTCATTCTTATTTCCTTTCCACAACATCTTTATTACCAGTATAACATATCCGAAAAAAAAACCAACAAAATTTCAAATAGATGTTTGTTGCAATTAAACAATTGATTGTTTCAACTATTTAGGAATATAATGAGATCAGAGATGAACAGACAGATTCATTTCAAAAAAATTTAATGGGGAGGTTTTTACAATGGAAAAAACCAAAAAAACAGCAAAAGTTTTCCTGGTCATTTCTATCCTTCTGATGTTTGTCAGTGCAATTGTTGCATCTGCAGTTCAGACGAATGGTGGAAAGGTACGAATGGAAGAACTGAACATCATGACAGATGAGGGTTATACAATGTCTGCATATCTTTTTGTTCCTGAGAATGCGACAAAGGATACACCTGCACCTGCCATTGTAACAAGCCATGGCTACTTAAACAATAAAGAGATGACCGATGCAAACTATGTGGAGCTTGCAAGAAGAGGCTATGTTGTCCTTGCGATTGACCAGCCGGACCACGGCGATTCAGAAGTAACAGAAGACTTCTTTATTCTGGCACCAACCGGTGTCTATCAGGGAGTTCTGGCACTCAGCAGAATGCCATTTGTTGACAAGGGCAAAATCGGTGTAACCGGACATTCCATGGGAAGCTGGTCTGTAAATGCAGCTGTGAAGCAGGATAATCTCAACGAAACGCCTCTGATCTCAGCTGTACTGATTCACTGCAATGATGCAGTCTACACAGACGATGATGGAAATTATGTCAATATTTACGGATCCCGTGATGTTGGAATTATTTCCGCTGTTTACGATGAGTTCTTTGGTGGCTCTGTGGATGAAAATGGAAATGCTTTACAGTCTCCTTATTATATGGAATCTGCAAATGCACAGTCCTTCCTTTATTTTGGAACAGATCCTTCCGGTAAGGAAGCTCGCGAAGCCTATACTTTCTATACAGAAAACATCGACGGAAAAGAAGTGAACCGCATCATTTACAGACCTGGTATCATTCATCCGTGGTCCCATTTTTCTGCAAGATCCGAAAAAGCTGTCTGTGAATTCTTTGAAAAAGCCCTTCCGGCTCCAAACCCGATCGCACCAGGCAGTCAGATTTGGCAGGTAAAAGAGGCATTTAACTTTGTAGGTGTGATCGGACTTGTAATGTTTATCTGTTCCTTCGGAACATTATTAGTATTCACACCTGTATTTGAATCTCTTCGTGCGAAAGAAATTGCAAAACCGGATCCTATAGACAAGACCGGGACTGCATGGTACTTTGGAAGCATGCTTGTGTGTGGCATCTTCGGCTGCATCGTATATCTTGGGCTGGTGAATATCGGAAATTCAGCACCTGTTGCCCAGGGCGAATCCTTAGGACTCGGACTCTGGTCCACTGCATGCGGTATTTTCACCATTATCAGCATGATCCTTGCTTATCAGTTCTATGGGAAAAAACATGGTATGAATTTAAAAGAAAAAGGTGTATTTATTCCGGTCAGAAAACTTGGATTATCTGTGCTTCTTGCTGTGAT
Organism: uncultured Roseburia sp.; assembly: GCA_934292805.1. Lineage (GTDB taxonomy): Bacteria > Bacillota > Clostridia > Lachnospirales > Lachnospiraceae > Roseburia. Next base: position 11,593 of record CAKQXQ010000046.1, read on the forward strand.
CGTCGTTGTAGTTAGCTATTCCTGTGTCTTCTTTGCAGACTACTTCTTTAAGACAGATTTCCGTTTATGGACTCTTGCATTTAAAGCATTTGAAGCACCAATCTTAAAATACTGGCCATATATGCTGCTGTTTGTAACTTACTACATCGCTGCTTCCGTGGCAAGCAACTGCTTCAACTTTAACACCATCGGAAAAGAATGGGGAAATGCGATTATTAATGGTATTTTTGCTGCATTCCCGGCACTTGTCCTTCCATGGATCCAGTACATTCATTATTATTCAACAAAATCCATGATGTGGTCACAGCCAACCATGGCATCACCGAATTACCCAATGTTCGTACTCTGGCTCTTCCCAGTCGTACTAATTCTTTTTGGATCAACGATTGTTTCCCGTGTCTTCTACAAGACAACCAAGAATCCATACATTGCCGGTATTATCAATGCTTTGTTAGTGGGTATCATTACCATTATTAATACCTGTACGGTAGCTGTATAAACGATATCCCTTATCGCAATGTGCGCCGTAAGACGTACACCAAAAAGACAGCATGGCACATGTGTCATGCTGTCTTTTATTCAGTGCGCCTGGCGGTGCACGTCGCTAATGGATGTAAGTTCCTAATCCGCCCCAGTAGTGGGAAGGATATGGCCAAAACCAAGGGTGTCCTATTCATGGCAATGACCATGATTAACGTGAGGGGAATCTGAAGGAAGGTGGAGGCAAATCTCTGGTCTGACGAACAGAAATCACATCAGGCTATGGTTAAGGATAAGGCTGCTGAGCAAGTCGAAGTCCAATAACTAGCCAATAGTAGAAAAGGTCATTGGAGAATGGCACAAGTGCTGAACCAAATCTTTTCAAAAAGAATAATAGCCAAGCTGGGATATACATCCATGCTTGACTATTATCTAATAGTTTGTGAAAACTAAGGAACCGCCGTGTACCGAACGGTACGCCAGACTGTCTAACGATTGGTATTCATGATATAATTAGGTCACAAGATATAGAGATTGGGGGCTTAATTGTGGCATATATTGTTGGAGCAGACAGAAATCAATCCAGAATGATTACTGCATCGTTAGATGATCTAATTGAGAAAGATAATTCGGTTCGAGCAATTGATGCCTATGTTAATTCATTAAATTTACTCGAACTGGGTTTTTCAGAATACAAAGGGACTAATAGAGGACAATCTCCATATCGTCGTTCCGATTTGTTGAAACTGCACATTTACGGATATTTAAATAAAATCAGATCGAGCAGAGCTCTGGAAATAGAGTGTAAACGAAACCTTGAACTCATGTGGTTGATCAACGCAATAACACCGGATCATGGAACTATTGCTGGCTTTGTAAAAGAGAATAGAAAAGCGTTTCATAACACATTGCAGCAATTGACACTTATTCTTAAAGGATGGGAATTGATCGATGGAAAGCTAATGGCAATTGACGGCACTAAAATTCGTGCGCAAAACAGCAAGCACAATTGTATCACCCAAAGCGGTTTGGATAAAAAAATTGCTTATGCTGATGAGAGAATAAATTCGTATCTTATGGCTATTGAAAAAGAAACTCCTGTTGATTTTGAATATAAAGATAAGTTGGAAACCTATCAGAAGCTAAAAGAAGAATACTTGTGCCAAAAGAAGGAACTTTCAGAAAAAGGGTTAGAACAAAAAAGTCTTACAGATCCTGATTCCAGGCGAATGAAAAATAACGGGGCTTTGGATATTTGTTACAATGTACAGTCTGTAGTTGATTCGCAAAATCATTTTGTCATAGATATATCTACAACAAATGATATCAATGACCAAAATCAGCTTCATGTCATGGCTAAGAACGCAAAAAAGCTTTTAGATATCGAGGAATGTACGGTCATCGCTGATACCGGCTATTATAATGCGACTGAAATTAAAAACTGTATTGATGATGGTATGACTGTATATATCAAAAAATCAAAAGCCAATAATAGTACAAAGAACAACGAATTTCGTAAAGAAAAATTCACCTACAACTCGGAAGATGATACATACACTTGCCCAGCAGGTGAACGATTATTATTTTTTGAAAACACGTCAAAAAATGGATTGAGATATAAAAAATATAAGTGTGCATCCTGTTCTACGTGTAAATACCAGAATAGTTGTACATCATCTAAAACTGGAAGGACGCTTCAACGTTGGGAATATGAAAATATCCTTGCTGATGTTCATAAATCAACATTGGAAAACAATAACGTTTATAGACAGAGACGATGCATCGTAGAACATCCATTTGGAACGGTCAAACGCTCTTTGGGGTATAGTTTTTTTCTTAGGCGTGAAAAGGAAAATGTTGATGCTGAAGCAGCATCCATGTTTATCGCTTATAATTTTAAGCGATTATTAAGTTTGTTCTCTACACAGGAATTGGTTAAAAAATTTGAATAGTTACAAAGAAAAACAAAACAGGATATTGGAAATGAGCTTTTGGAGTAGCCCTCTATTCAATAGAATGAAGAAAAATGGTTAGCCTCCTACTCGATTAGCAATACAATGTTCGCAAAGCATGCCTTCTATCGTTTCCTTAAATTTTCCGTTTATTTGACCTATTTGGTATTGGATTGCTTCGTATTTCGTACTCTCACAATCCTTAATTTCAGTACATACAAAAAAAGATATGTTTGTAAACATAAGATTTGCAAACATATCTTTTTCCTATCTTATCAACGCATGCATGGCACACTGTTCATTTTATTCTTCTTCCTCTTCCGGTTCATCCTTAGCCCAGCCGTAAGCATATTTCACTGCTTTATTCCAGCCTTTTCTCTTAGCCAGACGATCTTCTTCGCTCATCTGTGGTGTGAATACCTGATCGATGCCCTGGTTCTTGATAACATCATCTTTGTTCTTCCAGTATCCAACTGCAAGACCTGCAAGATAAGCTGCTCCCATCGCTGTTGTCTCAACACAGCTTGGACGCATAACCGGTGCATTGATCATATCTGCCTGGAACTGCATCAGGAAGTTGTTGGCACTTGCACCACCATCTACCTTTAAGGATTTCAATTCCACACCTGTGTCTGCACGCATGGCATCGATAACATCGCAAACCTGAAGATCGATCGATTCCAGTGTTGCTCGGATGATGTGGTTTTTCGTGGTTCCTCTTGTGATGCCGACAATCGTTCCTCTTGCATACTGATCCCAGTGAGGAGCGCCAAGACCGGTAAATGCCGGAACTACATAGCAGCCATGTGTTCCGTGTACTTTCTTCGCCATATATTCAGAATCAACTGCTGAATCGATCAGCTTCATATTGTCACGCAGCCACTGGATTGCTGCTCCTGCTACGAAAATAGAACCTTCCAGTGCATAGTTTACTTTTCCGTCAAGTCCCCATGCGATCGTTGTTACCAGACCATTCTTGGAGAATACTGGCTTCTCTCCGATATTCATCAGAAGGAAACAGCCTGTTCCGTATGTATTCTTTGCTTCGCCTGCATGAAAACATGTCTGTCCGAAAAGTGCGGCCTGCTGGTCACCTGCTGCACCTGCGATCGGTATCTCATCTCCTAAGAAGGACGGATCTGTGTAGCCGTAAATCTGGCTGGATGGAACCGGTGTCGGAAGCATGCTCTCCGGAATATCAAGTTCTTCTAAGATTTCTTTGTCCCAGCATAGATCATTAATATTAAACAGCATCGTTCTTGATGCGTTGGAATAATCCGTCACATGCACAGCTCCCTTTGTGAACTTCCAGATCAGCCATGTCTCTACTGTACCAAATAACAGTTTTCCTTCATTCGCAAGCTCTCTTGCCCCTTTAACATTATCTAAGATCCATTTGATCTTCGTTGCTGAAAAATATGCATCGATGATAAGACCTGTTTTCTTACGATAGGTTTCCTCAAGTCCCTTCGCTTTCAGGCTGTCTGCGATATCAGATGTTCTGCGGCACTGCCATACGATCGCATTATAGATTGGTTCCCCGGTCTCTTTGTTCCATACGATCGATGTCTCACGCTGGTTTGTGATACCGATCGCTGCGATATCAGAAGCAGATGCACCGATCATGTTCATTGCTTCTACTGATACACCAAGCATGGATGACCAGATTTCATTTGCATCATGCTCAACCCATCCCGGATTCGGGAAAAACTGGCGGAACTCCTTCTGTGCCATAGAACAGATCTCACCCTTTTCATTGAATAAAATACAACGGTTGCTTGTTGTTCCCGCGTCTAATGCCATTACATATTTTGCCATAGCTAATTCTTCTCCTTTCGATTCTGTTGCAAAGCTTCTACGCTTTGCCAGATGTTCACAATCTCTTTCACGCAATTTCTTACGTAATTACTATTCCAGACATAAAAATCGGAGATGAAAAATACAAGTATACCGCCGTCCCCACAGCCGTATCACTTCAAATCATCTCCGCTCTCTGATTCTTATTCATTTGTCTGATTCTGTCTGGACTTTTCGTTCCATTGATAGAATCATTATAGCATATGTGCATAAAAAAGCAATGTTTTACTGAGAATTTTTATATATTTTTATTGTGCATTTTCTTTTATGATACGCTTTCTCTGTTTCACCTCTTTTTTGTTTATTGAATTCTTGCCATCTCCGGATTCGTCTTATAGTAAACTGCTCTTGAAACCTTGCTTTTCTCCAGATACATTGTTGTTACCTCCTGCACTTCAATATCACTTCAAAGTCAACTTCAAAGTCACTTCAATCAAATTTCATTTTACTTTGAAGTACAGTTCTATTCTTCCCATACCTGGTAAAGTCGATTCTGTTTTCCGATACTCTGTAATAAAAAATTTGACTATTTATGCGCCGTCACAATACTGGTTATATTACCCCACTGCAACTTCCACTCTTTTTCCGCAGAATGCCACACCATATTTATAAATCACTTCTACTCCTGCCGCCCGCAGTTCCGTATCATATTGTTTTTCCTGAATCTGTTTTAGTGCCGTCTCCGACAACTGTTTCAGGCTCTCTTCGGTACCATTTTTTTCTGCTTTCAGTTCAATGACAATACCCGGAAGACCTTTCTTTACCGGTTTCAACTGGATATCATAGCGTCCTTCGCCAGACTCCCTGTTGGATGTAACAAAAAATCCTCCCAGCAATGCACAAAGTCCCAGCATAAACCCATGATAAAAATTCTCTCCGACTGTATCAAACGAGCTTGCCGATTCCATCAGCAATGTCTGTATCTGTGTCTTCAACTTTCTGTTATCTCCTGAAAAAATTGCTTCCTGTACTGCAATTGCAGTTGACTGCGGAATCATAGTTTCGAATTTCTGCAGGATTTCCTTGTGATACAC
>CAKQXQ010000047.1 GCA_934292805.1 uncultured Roseburia sp.
GATCGAGATTTTCTTAAAAAGCCAGGGATACCATGTATACAAGGCAGCGGATGGTGTAGAAGGTCTGCAGATCATAGAAAAAGAGCAGATCCATCTGGCAATTGTGGATATCATGATGCCGCGGATGGATGGTGTGACCATGACGATCAAATTGAGAGAACATCATGAGTTTCCGGTCATTATGCTTTCGGCAAAATCAGAGGAAGCGGATAAGGTGATTGGATTGAATATCGGAGCAGATGATTATGTGACAAAGCCATTCACGCCGTTAGAACTGATGGCAAGAGTAAATTCCCAGTTGCGCCGTTATACAAGGTTCATGGGAATGATGCAAAAGAAGGAAAAAGAAGGAAGAAGTTATACGATCGGTGGATTGGAATTAAATGAAGATACAGTAGAGTTCTACGTGGATGGAGAGCCTGTGAAACTGACACCGATCGAATTTAAAATTCTGGCACTTCTGATGAGAAATCCGGGAAGAGTTTTTTCCGCAGAAGAAATTTATGAAAGAGTGTGGAATGAACGTGCAATTAATACAGATACCATTATGGTGCATGTGAGAAACATTCGGGATAAGATTGAGATTAACCCGAGAGAACCAAAATATTTAAAGGTGGTGTGGGGCGTTGGATACAAAATTGAAAAACAACCGTAAATTCAGAATTTTAATCATTGCAGCTGCGATTGTGATGGCAGCTGTCGCAAACTTATGTATTTTTCCATGGCTGCAGAAAAATACAGAGAATAAGGTGTCAGAAGTCCTGACAGACAGTGATCATATTGACAGGACTTATATTGACGCTTTATACCATGGTACCTATGTTATGTATTCAGAAATACAGCCGGATCAGGTACAGAATAAAACAACATTATTCATGGATTTATCAGAAGACGAATCTGAAGGAGAGTTTGACTATATTTTACAATGGAGTGAAGAGTTTGAGTATATCAGATCGCAGGTTGACTATTATGTGACGGACGGAACGAGAGAAGAAATCAATACCAATACTCCGTTAAAGGATGTTTTGTCAGATCAGTTTGATGTCGCTGCTGACACAGAGAACTGGAGTGACTATGACAGTATCTTTGTGTTGAGTTTTGATGAAGACGGAAAGCTGTCGGTCAGTGTAAAAAAAGAGGGAAAAGTATCAGCAGATGTGCTGATAAAAGAATTTCTCCAGTCTGACAGGGAAAATGAGATCCATGTGGCTGCGACAGAGTATGCGATCACATTTATTCCTCCAAAAAATTATCAGGTGGTGTACGCAATCCCATATAACAGCGAAGCGTTCGCAGAGGATGATTATTATACAAGCAGTTACTATTTTGTGGCAACAAGTGGTGGAATCGAAGCTTACTGTATAACGCTTCTGATCCTTGCAGTATTTGTATGCATGATGTGCAGCAGGAAGTTTTGGAAAAATGAAAATCTTCCGGATTATCTGCCGAGACACAGATATATGGAAGTGGGTGGAATCGGACTGATCGCATTAATTGCAATGTTTAATTTATATATCCAGACGATCTGCGAATTCCCTTATACGGTCCGTACCGGATTTTCAAAAGTGAATGTGATCGACGTATTAAAGGCAGGCGGGGTTCTCACTCTTATTTTTGCCGTTGCAGTTCTCACAGTGTTATGCCTTTATCCCGTCATTATCGTCGGACCAAAAGAGTATGTGAAGCAGTATAGCTTTATTTACCAGATTTTTCCGTGGATCCGAAAAAAATGGAATGCATTTACAGACGAAGTCAACCACATTGATTTCAGTGATAAGACGACTAAGACGATTCTGAAACTCGTTGTGATCAATTTTCTGATTTTAGCAGTACTGATGTGCATGTGGATGTTTGGGATCGCCGGTCTTATCATCTACTCATTCGTACTATTTTATCTGCTGAAAAAGTATTATGACAGGATCAGAAAAGATTACGATGTCTTAATGAGAGGTGTGCAGCGTATTGCGGAGGGAGACCTTGACACGGTGATCACCGAGGATATCGGGGTGTTTGAACCTTTCAAAGAGCAGCTCACACAGATCCGCACCGGATTTAAAAAAGCGGTAAACGAGGAAGTAAAAAGCCAGCGAATGAAAACAGAGCTGATCACGAACGTATCCCATGATCTGAAAACTCCGCTCACAGCGATCACAACTTATGTAGAGCTTCTGAAAAAAGAGGGGATTACCGAGGAAGAGCGGAATTCCTATATTGAGACACTTGAAAAGAAATCCATGCGCCTGAAAATTTTGATCGAAGATCTTTTTGAGGTGAGCAAGGCTTCAACGAATAATATTACATTGAACCTGATGGATGTGGATGTGGTCAATCTGATGAAACAGGTCAGTGTGGAACACGCAGATAAATTCGAACAGATGGGACTGCAGTTACGATGGAATGTTCCGGAAGAAAAGGTGATCCTTCCGCTGGATAACCAGAAGACATATCGTATATTTGAAAACTTATTTGTGAACATACAAAAGTATGCGATGCCAAACAGCCGTGTATACATTGATGTAGAGAAATCAGAAGAGAACGTGACGATCACTATGCGTAACATGTCAGCCGTGGAACTGAAGGTGAGTGGGGATGAACTGACAGAGCGTTTTGTACGCGGAGATGCTTCCCGCAACACGGAAGGTTCCGGTCTTGGCCTTGCAATTGCAAGAAGTTTTACCGAAGCACAGAAAGGAAGCTTAAATATCTCTGTGGATGGAGATCTCTTTAAAGTGGTCATCCTGTGGAAATAGACAATTGTGAAACCCTTCATCAGCTTCTTTCAATTGTTCAAAATTAACAAAAACATTCAATTTAGATTTTATGAGTTTCGCAATTGTCTAATCCTGCGATAGTTGTCATGACGGAAATAAATGTGCTATACTTATTTTGGTTGGGAAGTCCATATGAAAGATGTGATCGCATAATTGCAAAACATTGTGCGCTGTATGTGGATTTCACCGGAAAAGAACAATGGAGGTAATTCATAATGGAAACAATGGACGATTTCAAAGACGAGTTAGAGGCATCTTTCCGCCAGATCAGAGAGGGCGATATTATCACAGGAACTGTTATTGCAGTGAGTGAGGAAGAGATCACCCTGGACTTAAAATATTATGCACAGGGAATTATTAAGGTAGAGGATTTCAGCAATGATCCGGATTTTGCAGTGTTAGAGCAGATCCATGTCGGGGATGAGATCGAGGCAACTGTGGTAAAGACAGATGATGGACAGGGCAATATTCTTTTATCAAGAAAGGAAGCCAATGATACACTTGCATGGGAGAAGCTGCAGCAGATGATGGACGATGGAACAGTTGTAAAAGTCCGCATCAAAGAGAGCGTTCCAAGTGGTGTGGTTGCATTTTTAGAAGGCATCCGTGCATTTATCCCTGCATCCCAGCTGGCACTTGATTATGTTGAGAACACAGAGGAATGGATCGGAAAAGAAGTAGAAGCAAAAGTCATTACCGTTGATCCGGAAAAGGAAAAACTGGTATTATCTGCAAAGCAGGTTGCAAAAGAAGCAGCTGTAGAGGAACGTAATCATAAGATTTCCATGATCGTGCCGGGAACTATAATGGAAGGAACCGTAGAATCCTTAATGCCATACGGTGCATTTATCAATCTTGGTAATGGACTGAGCGGACTGGTACATATCTCACAGATCTGCGAAAGACGTATCAAAAAGCCATCAGAAGTGTTAAAAGAAGGACAGAAAGTCAAAGCAAAGGTGTTGAATACCAACGACAACAAGATCAGTCTTTCCATGAAAGCACTGGAAGAGGAGATGGTTGATACAGAACCTGCAGAAGATCTCGAGCAGTATACATCAAAGGAGAGCTTTGGCTCAAGCCTTGGTTCACTTCTTGCAGGAATTAAGCTGGATTAATCAGAAGATAAGATAATTTTATCATGAAAATGAAACTACCGGATGTAGACAGGTTTATGTGTACATCCGGTAGTTTTTATGTAACAGGAAAATTACTTTGTTATTTGCAGCTTTCGCGTTTTGCCATGTAATATGGCAGGGACATTTTCAGAGGGAGAGTGTGTCCGTTTCTTATGCGGTCAATCAGGATCTTGGCAGTCATCTTGCCCATTTCTTCGATTGGAATATGCATAGTTGTAAGCATTGGCGATACATATTGTGCAATTTCAATGTCATCCATACTAATGACAGAGATATCGTCAGGGATGCGATAACCACATTCGTGGATTGCACGGATCGCACCGATCGCTGTGATGTCATTCATACAGAAAAAAGCAGTTACGTCCGAAGAACGTTCCAGAATGCGTTTGGCTCCCTGATAACCGGCTTCGGAAGAGCCGGAAACATTGGTTACAATATTTTTGTTAAAATTAATATGATTTTTCTTCAAAGTATTGCAATAAGCCTCATAGCGGATTTCATTTTTCGTCTCTCCGATATATCCGATCTGTGTGTGCCCCTGTGAGATCAGATGGTTCACGGCATCGGATGCAACGGCATTTCCATCACAGATGACCTGATCATACTCGGCATCTAACGGATTTAAACCTACGTAAATGATCTTATGGAAATGTTTTTTCATAAATTTGAGCGTTTCTTTGTCACAACGTCCAAGAATGGCAGCACCATCCACTTCATTATTTATAATCTGGTTTTGCGTGGCCGGGTTGTGAATGTCAAAAGTAGAAAAAGAATACTTTACGATATACCCTTCTTTCAATGCCTCCTGCTCAATGCTTCTTGTCAGGGTTGAAAAAAAAGCATCATTTTGTGCATCCTGGGCTCTCGCATAGACACAGGCGATGGAATGATGAGGCACGTTTTCTTTGTTTTTTTGCTTCAATGCCTGGGCGGAAGTGTTAGGCACATATCCACCGGCTCGTGCAATACTCCAGATTTTATCCTGCATTTCTTTGCTGGCGGCGTTTGAGGAATTCCCGTTGATGATACGGGAGACAGTAGAGATGGAAACACCGGCCTCTTTTGCAATATCCTTTAATGTCATTGAAATACCCCCTCTTAAAGGTAATTTTCATCTTTGCGTATAGTTTAACACAAATAGATTAAAATTTGCGTAAAACTTTACACAAACGTTTGTTAAAATAAATGGCGAAGAAAATGGTAAGTGTGGTACAATAAATGCAAATGAGATTTGAAATGTTTAGGAGGACAAGATGAAAAAACAGATGACAGTACGAAAAACAGTTTTGGCGGCATTATTTCTTGCAATTGGACTGATTCTTCCATTTATTACCATGCAGATCCCGGCAGTTGGAAAGATGCTCTGTCCGATGCACATTCCTGTATTGCTGTGTGGATATATTCTCGGAGGACCGTATGGTCTGATCGTTGGATTTATCACACCGTTACTTAGAAGTGTGACATTTGGAATGCCTGTCATGCTCCCGAACGCTATATGCATGGCATTTGAGCTTGCAACTTATGGACTGGTCAGCGGAATTCTTTCCGGTAAGATGAAAAAGGATATGAGATCATTGTATATTTCTCTGATTATTTCCATGCTTGCAGGAAGACTGGTATGGGGACTTGTATCAGCAATTGTTTATGCATTAATGGGAAGTGGGTTTACATGGAAATTATTCTTTATGGGCGGATTTGTGAACGCAATCCCAGGAATTGTGATACAGCTTATCTTAATCCCTGTTCTTGTAAATCGTTTATATGCAGCAGGAGTTGTAAAGCCTGCTTATGAAGGAAAATAATCATCTGCTTTTTGACACAGGACAGATAATACAGGGAAAGATCGGAGAAATATATGGAACTGAAGACACAATGCAGAGAACGCTTCAAACCGGCAGTGGATGCGATTGAGGAAATTTTAAAGCAGGAAGAAAATACGGACAGGCCAATTCTTGTTGCGATTGACGGGAGATGCGGAAGTGGTAAGACAACTCTGGGAGAATATTTAAAGGAGCAGTTTGACTGTAATCTGTTTCATATGGATGATTTCTTTTTGCGCATGGAACAGCGGACACCGGACAGAATGAAAGAAACCGGCGGAAATGTAGACTATGAAAGATTTTATGAAACCGTGCTCGTACCGGTTCAAAAGAAAGAATCTGTGTGTTATCAGCCTTTTTCCTGCAAAAAGTGGGGACTATTAGAAGCTTATGAGATTCCTTATAAAAGACTTAATATTATCGAGGGTTCTTATAGTTTACATCCGTATTTTGGACAGCCATATCAGCTGGAGATTTTTATGAATATCGCATCGGATGTGCAGCTTGCAAATATCAGAAAGCGTAATGGGGAAGAAAAAGCAAAAGAGTTTCAGGAAAAATGGATTCCGAAGGAAGAAGCGTATTTTGAAAAATTTCATGTGCAGGATGGCACGCTTGAGATTATGTGGAATTTAAAGGTATTATAAAAAAGAAGTGAACGAAGAAAAGAGCAGAGCCAGATCGACGTAGATATGTTGATCTGGCTCTGCTTTTATGCAATGGATTCAGATGGCTAAGCCTCTAAAGTGATTTTTAAATGGTAAGTTTTTTCGCCTTCTGGCATTAATGAGAGAATACCACGTTTCTCTGAGAAAATATCACTGTCCTGATGGAAAATCGCAGAACCATTCCATGGCTCCAGACAAAGGAATGGAGCATTGCCGCCTGCAGGAGTCCAGAAAGCGATAGATTCAAAATCAGGATAGTCCATTGTCACACCCTTTCTGGTATGAGTGTTCAGTAAGGAGACACGATGGGAATTGGTGTGTTCAAAGAAAACAGCATCACTGTCAAACATCGCAACGGTAAGTGGTAAAGTATTGCCCTCTGCTTTTTGCACAACCTTTTTCTCTGTGTTGAATTCCAGGTTTTTCAGATCATATTCATAAGATACGAAATCTTCTGTTTTTTCAAAAACAAGCTCGCAGTCAGCGAGTGTTTCACCGGAAGAAACCGGAAGCATAAATCCAGGATGTGCACCGATATGATAAAACATTTCTTCTGTGTCATGGTTTACAACGCGGTATTCCATAGATAACTCATTGTCGGATAAATGATAGGTAAGAGACAATTCGAACTGATAAGGATAACTTTTTAAAGTTTCTTCATTTGCGTGTAATAAGAAAGTAACTGTATCATCGGATAAATCCTTCACTTCGAATTCGGTATCTTTACAGAAGCCGTGCTTTACGAGAGGATAAACCTGTCCTTTCATGGTTGTTTCACCATTTCTTAAATTTCCAATCGTTGGGAAGAGAAGTGGTGAGGAACGCATCCAGAAAGCAGGATCGGAATTCCAGACATATTCTTTTCCGGAAGGATCTTTGAAAGATTTCAATTCGGCTCCCATCGTATTGACAGCCACCTCGTAACCGTTTGAATGTAATGTGATCAGCATAATAAAAGCCCCCTTTTACAAATTGGTATTGTTTTTGAAAAATACTCGCCTTTTCTATTATAACACACGAATCTGTGGAAAGAGAACCGGTTTAGACAAACGTTTGCAAAGCTATGGCAATTGAATTTTTACAGGAAATATGTTAGCTTAGTTATAGTAGTGAAATAAGAAGAAAAAGCACAAAGGTGGATTATGAAGGAAAAGAAAGTTACAATTCGGGAAGTGGCGGAACTGGCAGGAGTATCGATCAGTTCTGTATCAAGATATCTGGCGGATCCAAAAAGTATCCAGCCGCTTGCAGCGTACAACATTAAAAATGCCATCAATGAACTGCAGTATGAACCGAATATGTTTGCAAGAAATTTGAAAAGAGGACAGACGCAGATCGTCGGTCTTATTGTTCCGCATATGGAATATTTTTTCGGAAAAATATGCCATGTGGTAAGTGACTATTTTTTTGAAAGAAAATATATTACTTATATCTGTGAAAGCGACAGTGAACGGGAAAAAGAGCTGTTCTATGTACAGGAGCTTCTGAACCAGAGAGCAGCAGGGATCATAATTGCACCGAGCGGACAGAATACACCATATCTGCAGAGTGTGGCAAAGAATTATAAAAATATGATCGCAATCGACAGACAGGAGGATATCGGCTGCGATATGGTTCTGGAAAATCACAGGGACAATGCATATCATCTTATTTCATGGCTTCTGAAAAATAAGCCATGCAGCCGTATCATGATGCTCTTTGGCTGGAGCGACAGTTTTAATACACGTATGTGTCTTGCCGGGGCAAATCAGGCACTGGAAGAAGCCGGGCGTGATGGAAGCCGCGTGATCAAAATATTTACTGCGAGAAAAATCGAAGTAGTGATGGATGCTTTAAAACAGTTAAACAGTGTGTTAAAAGAGGGGGAGAGACCGGTCATCATCGGGTTTGGAACGGATATTGTGGAATATATTGCCATGGGAATCCATCAGCTGCATCCGGAGTGGATCGGAAATGTGGATATCGCAGGGTTTGCAATGGGAGGAACGAAGGAAAAACTAGGAATGGACTGTTCACTTGTCGTTAAGAATCCGGAAACAGTAGCGATTTGTGCAGCAGAGCTTTTGAGCCAGAAGATCATGGGAGAGAAAGAAGAAAAAGAACCTAAGAAATATGACGTGAAAGTAAAATATGAGTTTTAAAGAGTGGATATGAAAAGGATGAAAAAGACAGTGCCGGCAAAAGAAGAAAATGTCTGGGTACTGTCTTTCATTTTACTTGTTTACTGAAAACGGTTTCAGTAAAAAACAAAATGAATGAATGGTAAAAATACACAAAAACAGCTGTAATATAATGTGAATAAGTACCGATTTTACTATAAAAACAAAAGAATACATTGACTAAAAGACGTGAAAGTGTTAATTTCTAGGTACAGAGACAACTGAAAACATTTTCACTAAAGGAGGAAAAGTGATGAAGAAAAAGGTATTGGCACTTATTATGGCGGGAACAATGGCTCTTTCCATGGCAGCATGTGGAAACACACAGAGTCAGGATACACCAAAGGAGCCTGAGAAGCAGGAAACAGTTCAGACAGAAGGCACAGAAGAGGGCGGAGCAACAGACGTATCCGGAATCACAGCAGATTCTTTTAAACCTTCCAAGGACTTTAATGTACGTGTTCCATTTGCAGCAGGTGGTTCTGCAGATACGATCGCAAGAATTATCGGACAGGGATTACAGGAGACTTATGGTAAAACAGTTATCGTAAATAACCTGACAGGAGCGAACGGAGCAATCGCAGCAGCAGATCTTGACAGTGCAAAATCTGATGCAACAGAATTAATGGTTGGTGGTATTGCAATGTTCACACTGGCACCATTATTCAATAAAGATATTAACCTTAGCATTGATGATTATCAGTTTGTCAGCGGACTCGTATTAGAAGACCAGCTTTTATATGTAAGCCCTTCTAACAGCGGAATTGAAGACTGGGATGGTCTTGTGAAATATGCAGCTGATAACCGTATCGTATATGGAAGTAATGCACCGGGTGGAGCAACTCATCTTCTTGCAACGATGTTATTTGGTGAAGCAGGGTTAGATGCAGAAGCAGTTACCTCTGACGGAAGTGGAAAAGATTTACTTGCAGTAGCAAGTGGTAACGTTGTATGTGCAATTGCTCCGGCATCAGTAGGTGCCCAGTATGTAGAAGACGGAAGCCTTGTTCCAATCGCAGTGTTCTCAGAAGAAAACTACACAGGATATGAAGGATATGATGTTCCTACAGTTCAGTCCCTGGGATATGACATCGTATTCCGTACATGCAACTTCGTTATGACAAAAGCAGATGTTGCTCCGGAAGATGTAGCAGCAATCCATCAGGCAATCTTAGATTACAGCGAGACAGAAGAATTCAAAGAACTTGCTAAAAATGCAAATTATACACCATATCTTGAAGATGGCGAGACAGTAAAACAGATTATTCTGGATACAGCTGATATGTGTAAGAAAGCTTACGATAAATATTACGCACAGTAAAAAGACGATCCGTGCTGCCTTATGACAGCACGGATTATTTTTTGAAAGAAGGAATGAAATATGGAGATAAAGTATAAATCTAATTTGGTGGCAGGAATTGTCAGTATTGTTCTCGGAATTATATGCATAGTTCTCGTGCCGCTTCAGATCGCAGAAGATTATTCAGCAACTTATGGTATCACATCAAGAACAATTCCTTGTGCAATCGGCGTTTTATGGATTGTATGCGGAGTGGTTTTGTTGATCCAGAGTTTGATATTGAAAAAAGACACAGTGAAAACACTGATCGTAGGAAAAGAATTAAAAGCATTGGCATATATGGGCATGCTGCTTATTTATTCCATTCTGTTCAAAAGAAGTTTCCTGATTTCTACGATTTTACTTGGTGTGGCAACACTGGCAATGACAGGATCTAAGAAAAAACTGTATTATGTGATCGTAATTGCAATGGTTGTAGTGTTATACCTTCTTTTTGCAAAAGTATTACATATTCAATTGCCATAGTAACAGGAGGAGTTTATGGGACAGGTTATATCAGAAGCATTGATGAATCTTTTGTCAGTGCAGAATTTAATATTTGTTAATGTTGGTATTTTTATTGGAATTATTTTCGGTGCGATTCCGGGAATGAATGGAAACCTTGCAATCACGGTATTGCTTCCGTTTACATTCCAGATGGATACCGTACCGGCATTGTTAATGCTTACAGCCATTTTCTTTGGAGCGAACTTTGGCGGTTCTATCAGTTCAATTCTGATCAATACACCTGGTACGAATGCAGCAGCAGCGACACTGATCGATGGTTATCCGATGTGTAAGAAAGGGCAGCCGAGAAGAGCATTAGATATGGCACTGACAGCATCAACATTCGGAGGATTGGTCAGTGCATTATGTCTTCTGTTTTTTGCACCACAGATCAGTAAGGTTGCTATGAAATTCAGCTCTCCGGAGTATTTTGCACTTGCAATTTTCGGACTTTCTGTTATTGCTTCTGTAAGTGGAAAGAGCCTTGTGAAAGGTCTCATCAGTGGAGGACTTGGAATTTTATTAGCAACAGTCGGTATTGATTCGGTCAGTGGTGTTACCAGATTTACCTTTGGTAATATCAGATTATATAACGGAATCAAGATGCTTGCAGTTTTACTCGGAGTATATGCGATCGCACAGATGATCGGACGTATTAATAAAACAGAAGCAGCTGTCGTATCAAATTTGAAAGCAGCAGATAAAGATGACCATATAACAAAAGAAGATGTGAAAAAAACATTGCCGATTATGGCAAAATCTTCCCTGATCGGAGCATTTATCGGAGCAATTCCTGGTACCGGCGGAGCAATCGCATCTTTTATTGCCTATAATGAGGCGAAGAGAAAAGCAAAACCGGACGAAAAGTTTGGAGAAGGTGAGATCAAAGGTATTGCGGCACCGGAATCAGCCAACAATGGTGCAACAGCAGCAACCTTAATTCCGTTACTTACACTTGGTATTCCTGGAGACGTTGTAGCAGCAACTTTATTAGGTGCATTTACAATGCATGGACTTGTCGTAGGGCCGAAGCTTTTCGAGACATCCGGACCGGTTGTATATGCGGTTCTGATCGGATGTGTGATCGCACAGCTTATTATGTTCTTCCAGGGAAAATATTTACTGGGACTTTTTGTTAAGATCACACACATTCCACAGGAACTTTTGACAGCGTTATTAGTTGTTATCTGCTGTGCAGGAGCATTCGCGATCGGAAGCTCTGAAATGGATGTATATGTGATGTTACTGTTTGGAGCAATTGCATACTTTATGCAGAAGCTGGATTTCCCATCTGTACCAATCGTTCTTGGAATGGTACTTGGACCGATCGCAGAATCCAATCTGCGTAATGCATTAGTAATGTCAAGCGGCTCCTGGACAATTTTTGTAAAGAGACCTATCTGTCTTGCATTTATTATCTTAACGTTTGTGCTCATCGTTCTTTTGAAAAAAGGGGATGCAAAGCAGAGAAAAGCTACAGACAAATATATGAAAGGCGAACAGGAAGAATAAAATGAAGAAATTATGGACAGATTTACACAGCAATATCCATCATAATCAGATGGATGAACTGGATAAATGGACAGAACATGCAAAAGAAGTATTGGATTTCTGGCCGATCGCATATTATCCGTTCCAGATGATCAAAACAGAGTCGGGAGCAGGGCTCGAAGACTTATGTCCGGAAGAAGAGATTAAGAAAGACTGGGAGATCGTCCGCAGGAAAGTAAAAGAAGAAAATGAAAGCGGATATCCGATGTTTATGGGATATGAGTGGCAGGGCTGTGGTTTTGACGGTGATCACAATGTATTTTTCCTTGATAATGAACAGGATATGAAACATCCGATGCGTTATCAGGAATTAAGAGATGACTATAAAGATACAGAAGCGATCGGAATTCCACACCATGTAGCATATCAACTGGGAAGCCGCGGCAAGAACTGGGCAACACATGATGAGAATTTCTCCCCATTTGCAGAAATTTATTCCAGCCATGGATGCAGTGAAAATGATACAGGCGGAATGGATATGGAACGTCATCTGCATATGGGACCAAGAACCGGTGAAACCTGCTATGAAAGAGGTTTGGAAGCTGGTCTTCATGTGGGATGTATTGCATCCGGAGATAACCATAATGTACCGGCAGCATGTGACCATGGAACGATGTGTGTGCTTGCAGAGGATGCTTCCAAAGAGGCAATCTGGGCAGGCATGAAAGCAAGACATGTTTACGGTGTGAGCAGAAGCAGAATGGAGATTGATTTTACAGCTGATGATAAAATGATGGGGGACGTGATCACTCCTGGAAAACACAATATGAAGATTTCTATCTGTGCAGCGGATGCAATTGACAGGGTGGAATTATTAAAGAACAATGTCCTCGAAGAAATGATCGTTCATTCCGGAAGCTGGGAAAATAAAAAATTTGCAGATGATGAAGTGATCCGTGTGAAATTTACGGTAGAGTTCGGATGGGGACCGAACCCAAGATTTTATAAAGATATGCTTGTAAAAGAATGGGATGGTTCTTTGAATGTGGAAGGAAAGCTTTTATCCATTGATAAAGAATGGAACAGTTATGGACAGAAACTTTACGATGTGACGGATGACAGCTGCAAATTCCATATGACAACTTATATGTCAACAACAACCGGACATTGGATGGGACCAAGTACTGTAGTAAAAGAAGGATTTGTTTTTGAAGTAGAAGGAACACCAGACAGTGATGTCTGCCTGAAAGTAGATAATTATGAATATCACTTCACAATCCGTGAACTGATGAAGACTTCACGTATCAAAGCTCAGTATCAGGAAAGCATCGATCTTGCAAACAGAGTTTATGGCAAAGTCGATCACTACAGAGATGATTTTTACTGGCATAATGCATATAAGACAAGAATCCGCCAGGCTGTTCCGCAGGATGCTTATGTACTGAATTATGAGAAAGAAATCGACATGGAAGCCGGAGCGAATTATAGACTCAGAGTATGGCTGAAAAATGGCGATGTGGCCTGGGTATCACCAATTTTTGTAGAGAAATAAAAAGTAAATATAAATTCATATAAAAGGATTTGTTCCGTAAGGCAGCGTTGTTTTAGATTGGAAAGAATGGGGGAATAAGATGAACGTTTTATATTTGAATACACATGATATCGGAAGGTATTTACAGACCTATGGATATCCGGTACATACACCGAATCTTCTGAGATTATCGAGAGAGGGAATGGCATTTACACAGATGTACTGTGCGAGCCCGACCTGTTCACCGAGCAGAGGTGCTATGTTAACCGGTCAGTATCCGCATAACAATGGTCTGATCGGATTGTCCCACAGGGGCTTTCGGATCAATGGGGAACATCATCTTGCCAATTACATGAAACAACATGGCTACGAGACAGTTTTATCCGGCGTGCAGCATGAGATCAAGCTGCATGAAGAAGAAGCACTCGGATATGAAAGATGTCTGAATCCAAAGGAGTATTACAGAAATGACCTGCCACAATGCGAATTGTATACATGGCAGGATGAGATGGCGGCAGAAAATGCAGTCAATTATCTGAAAAACAGGGGAAAGGATGAAAAGCCATTTTTCCTTGCGGTTGGTTTTGGATGCACCCACCGTGAGTATCCGCATGTGCCGGATGAATACGAAACAGACTATGTACAGGTACCAAAGGCATTACCAAACTTACCGGATGTCAGAAAAGATATGGCAGGTATGCAGATCGCAGTTGATACAGTAGACAGACTATGCGGAAAAATACTGGATGCCTTAAAAGAAACCGGGGAATATGAGAACACATTGATCTTCTTTACCACAGATCACGGATTGCCATTTCCTATGATGAAATGCAATCTGTATGACGATGGAACAGGTGTATCTTTTATCATTCGTTATCCGGGTATGCCGAAGGTGCATTGCGTCAGTGATGCGTTGCTGTCACAGGTAGATGTATTCCCGACACTGTGCGATATTTTGAATATGGAAAAACCAAACTGGCTTTCCGGCAGTTCTTTTCTGCCAGTGATAACAGGTGAAGAGGAAGAAATCCGTGAGGCAGTTTATGCAGAGATTAATTATCATGTTGCATACGAGCCGGTCAGATCTGTCAGAACGAAGAAAAATAAATATATTGTACGATGGGAGAATGGTTACGATAAAGTTCCGCCTACCCATATTGATGACAGTCTGTCAAAAGAAGTATTCCATGAAAACGGATATTTTGAGAAGAAACTTGTGAAAGAAGAACTGTATGATCTTATGCTTGATCCACAGGAACGGGATAATCTGATCGGGGAAGAAGAGGATCAGTCTGTGAAGGAAGAAATGCGACAGCTTCTTGAGACATGGCAGAAAAAGACAGGTGATCCGCTTCTTACAGAGCAGAAGATATGTCTGCCGGAAGGTGCGATCTGCTGTACAACGGATTCTTACAGTACAAAGACCCAGGTGATCCTCCCGGAATGCAGAAAGTATCTGGAAGGGCTTAGGGGAATACTGCAGAATCATATTAAATAAATTACACAAACGTTTGCCACTTTATAAATTCAACGTTTTAAAGAATTGAAAGATTAGAACCGGGTTGACAAAACATAACGATTTATGTTACCGTCTTTTCAGACAAAGGCGTCTGGCAGGTGTTCTGCCAGGCGCTTTTCTTTTTGAAAAAAGGATGAAAAAAGTTCATCCTTATCAGAAACGGAATAGAGGTCTATACTTTGAATCAAGAAAGAAGTTCCGAAAGGGAAGGAGACGGTATTATGAATAACAAAAACAAATCTCTGGCAGATAAAATACCAAAGAGAGTCTGGTTGCTGATATCATTTGCAGTTGCTATGCTGTTCTGGTATATCTTATCAATTATTCCATCAACAAGCAGAGCGTTCCAGAATGTTGTGGTAGTTTGTCAGAGCATTAAAACAATGATCGACAGAGGTGTTCTGGGTACAGATATTTTATCCAGTTTGATTTCAGTTGTGGCAGGTTATGTACTTGGATTTGTGATTGCTCTTCCAATGGCAATTCTTATGGCATGGTATAAACCGGTTCGTTATATTATCGAACCATGGATCCAGTTCATTCGTAACATCCCACCACTTGCTTATGTACCACTTATTGTAATTGCAGCAGGTGTTGGAAGAAAACCACAGATCATCGTTATCACGATCGCATGTTTCTTAACAATGTGTATTACAATCTATCAGGGTGTTATCAATGTAGATGAGACACTGATCAAAGCAGCAAGAGTTCTTGGAGCAACAGATAAAGATATCTTCATCAGAGTTATTGCTCCTGCAACATTACCATTTATCCTGACAGCAGTA
This sequence comes from uncultured Roseburia sp., assembly GCA_934292805.1. Classification (GTDB taxonomy): domain Bacteria; phylum Bacillota; class Clostridia; order Lachnospirales; family Lachnospiraceae; genus Roseburia. The sequence continues at coordinate 15,730 of CAKQXQ010000047.1, forward strand.
AGACTTGGAGCTTCTGTAGCACTTACAACACTGATCGCTGCAGAATCAACCGGAGCAACAGCAGGTTTGGGAATGAGAATCAGATCTTTGAACAACAGCTTTGAATCCGCACCAATGCTTTTATACATTATAATCATTGGTATCCTGGGTATCTCAATGGAGAAACTGATCAAATATCTTGAAAGGAGACTGACATCATGGCAGGAGAAGAGAGAGATTTAACAAATCGCGATGACAGCAGACCGGTTCGTGTAAAAGTTGATAATGTAAAGAAAATATATAATACAAGAAATGGTGAGATGGTTGCATTAAACGGAGTCACACTTGATATTCATGATAATGAGTTCATCTGTGTCGTAGGACCATCCGGATGTGGAAAATCCACATTACTGAATATTATCGCAGGATTATTAGAGCCGACAAGCGGAGCAGTATACTGTGACGGAAAAGAAGTAAAAGGAACCGGTACAGACCGTGGTGTTGTATTCCAGCAGTATGCATTATTCCCATGGCTTACTGTTAAGAAAAATGTTATGTTTGCATTAGAGATGCGTGGCATCAAAGGAAAACAGGCAGAAGAAGAGGCAATGAAATATTTGGA
>CAKQXQ010000048.1 GCA_934292805.1 uncultured Roseburia sp.
GATGATTACGGCCCAATCTGGCCAATGAGCATTGCTCCATGGCAGGTACACATCTGTGCAATGAACCTTGATAAAGAAGGTGTCAGAGAAGTGGCAGATTCCTTATATGAGAATTTGCAGAATGCCGGTATCGAAGTGATCTATGATGACCGTTCCGTAAGTGCCGGAAATAAGTTCTCAGATGCAGATCTTTTAGGCGTTCCGGTTCGTGTTGTTGTAAGCCCACGTAACTTAAAAGAATCAGTCGTAGAGGTTTCTACCCGCGACAAGAGTCTTATGGAAAAAGTTCCGGTAGAGAATGCAGAGCAGTTTGTAAAGGAACTTGTTGAGAAGCTGAAGAGAGAGTGCAATGAAGTAAAATAATGCAGAAATTAAAAATTCAAGTCTCGTGATGAGCAAAAAGGACATCTGTCAGGAATTGTGACAGATGTCCTTTTTGAAAATTAGAAAACAGTTATTTTTCAATTGAGTTTTGCAGATTTAGAACTTCTTCTAAGGTCAGACCGGAAATAACTGCAATTTTTTCTCTTCTAATTCTTTATCATATTCAAAAATGCTCATACTGATAACCTCCGCACGGTTTCTTGAAAGAAAATCTGCAAGAATTCCTTCCTGAATGCATTCATCAACAGCACGCTGTACCGCCTGATCGAGTGGTGCGGTGGCAGCATAGCTGCGGACTCGGGCAACATATTGGGAATATTCCCTTAAAGTATCACAATGGTGCATTAATTCTGAGTTATGCCTGCTTTTATAATTGGTTGATGGATAATAATAAAAGCATAGATACGAATGAGATACACAGATCATGAATAGAATCTGGTAATTTTATAATACAGAAAAATAGATGGCAAATATGCCAACAAAGATTTTGCGAAATATGCTTTGTGTTATTGTAACATGAGACGAGTGTTATAAGCAACACCAAAAATATAAAATATGAACTAAAATAGCAATGTAAAAAAATATTTTGCATGAGTATGTATTATGTTATGATAAAACAAACATGCAGCAAGCAGTTTAAGTATAAGTAAAAGCAGGAAAACAGTATGACAAAATTAAACGGAATCCCTATGATCCCTTTTGGGTTGTTAAGTGCCTTTTGCAACGGTCAGGAAATAAGAATTACAGAATTATCTGAGGAAGCTTTTTCTTTTCGCGTACCGGAGAAAATAGAACAGAACGCGGAAATTGATATACATTTTTTTGATTTTTCAAAAGATGGCTATCATAAAGTGCGGCTGTCAGAAGAAGAAAGACGGATGGAAATGGCAGAAAAGATGCCGTTTTTTTACATTTATACTGTTTGGACAAAAAAGAATGAGTACAGAGAGCAGGTAAAGCGGCTGATCTTAGATTATGACCGTTATATTTCATTAAAGCTTACCGGAGACGATGCATATCTTTCTGAAAAAATGGTAAATTATCCGGCAGAGCTGGATGAAAAGTTTATTGATAATTTTACAGAGCAGAAGAAAGAATGGTTTTGTCTGGATGGGAAAGTGCAGATGCAACAAAAGTGGAGTATGGAAGCTTTGCCAAAGTTCGAACTTGCGATCACGATAGACAGACCGAAATTATATGAAGCATTTTTGAAAAAGGATTGGCAGATTTTTTGTAAAGATTACTGGAAAGACAATTTCTTACAAAATCATCCGCTTAGCCGAAAAACAATTACAAGGATCTATCTTGGGAATCAGTTTTGCCACAATCTTTTTCCGGAGAAAGAGCAGCTTTTTGGAATGTTGGAAAAGGCAGCGGCAGAAAAGATTGCGGTGACACTGGCATTTCCATATATCAGGGATTCTTTGTTGGAAGAAACGGATGCGTTGCTGCAGGAACTGAATCTGTGGTGTGAAAATAAGCAGGGGAAAACCAACTCTGAACTGGAAATCATCGTAAATGACTGGGCAATGCCGGCTCTCCTAAAAGAAAAGCCGTATTTAAAACCGGTACTCGGAGTTTTGTTAAACAAACGAAGAAAAGATACCAGGCTTTCTTATAAACAGGGATATGAAAATCGTGTGGACAGTCTTGCAGAAAATAATCTGAATTGTGGATTCTATCAGGATTATTTAAAGAATGGATACAATATAGAAAGATTTGAATTCGAATCCTGCGGATATCCGGTGACAATTCCGAAAGGATGGCATAGTCTTCACCTGCCGTTCTTTCAGACGAACACATCGCAATATTGTACGCTTTATGCTGCCTGTAAATATGGAGACCGAGGAAGGCAGCAGTTGCCGGAAAATTGTCCGCATTTCTGTGACAGGAAAGTATTTTTATACCCAAAGCATCTGAACATGGTCGGACGGTACAACTCCCTGTTCGGATATGATGATGGGATCCTTTGGGATGAAAAGCAGATAAAAAATTATCTGAAGCAGGGAATTGACCGGGTTGTGATGAATCTGTCGTTATAGATAATCAATCATTCAGACCGGAAAAAGAAATTCCTTGAGGTTCCTATATGGAAACTATATAATAAAGAGTATAGAAAAATAATAATAAGTATCAGACAGGGTATCAAGAGGAGAAACGTCACTTATGGGAAGTTATCTTAATCCGGGCAGTGCCGCATTTCAGGGAAGTCTGCGGTCACAAATTTATATTGATAAAAGCGGACTGATTGAAAAGATGAATGCAGTGCTTGGTACAGAGCAGAAATATGTCTGCGTGAGCAGACCAAGACGATTTGGAAAATCTATGGCGGCAAATATGCTTGCGGCATATTATGACAGAGATTGTGATACGAAGGAATTTTTTGATAAACTTAAAATCAGTCAGTCAGAAGAGTATCTGAAGCATTTGAATCAGTATGATGTGTTAAAAATTAACATGCAGGAATTTTTGAGCGCAACACAGAGTATGGAAGAAATGTTAAGATTACTGCAAAAGAGGCTGATCACAGACTTGAAAAACAGATATTCTTCATATGAAATAGAAGATAATCTGGTATTTGCGATGCAGGATGTCTATGCCAACACGCACCACCCATTCATCATTTTGATTGATGAATGGGACTGCCTGTTCCGTGAATACGAGCAGCACAAAGAAGCACAAAAAAAATATCTTGACTTCCTGCGGTTCTGGCTAAAGGACAAAGATTATATTGCCCTTGCATATATGACTGGAATCCTTCCGATAAAAAAATACGGTTCCCATTCAGCACTGAATATGTTTATGGAATATTCTATGACAGATCCGGGAAATATCGCGGAATTTTTTGGCTTTACAGAAGAAGAAGTGAAAAAACTCTGTGAAGAGTATGTTATGAATTTTGAAGAAGCAAAAGCATGGTATAACGGTTATGGTCTTATTTCACACAGCTATTTGGGGGACAGAAAATATTCAATATATAGTCCAAAGTCAGTTGTGGAGGCAATGCTGCGTCACAAATTTGGGACATACTGGAACCGGACAGAAACATATGAAGCGTTGAAGGTCTATATCCAGATGAATATGGATGGATTGAAGGATGCTGTTGTTCAGATGCTGGCAGGAGAGGGAGTCCGTATCAATACAGGAACATTCAGCAATGATATGACGACATTTGCAACAAAAGATGATGTGTTGACCTTACTTGTTCATCTGGGATACCTGACCTATAACAGCGAGACAGAAAAAGTCACGATCCCAAATAAAGAAGTGTCACAGGAATATATTAACGCGATTAGTACGATGGACTGGCATGAGGTCATGCGTTCAGTGGAAAATTCCCGAAAATTATTGGAGGCATTATGGAATCGGGATGCAAAAGCAGTTGCAGCAGGAATCGAGAATGTTCATGATGAGATTTCAATCCTTCAATATCATGATGAAAACTCATTAAGCTGCACGATTCATCTGGCATTTTATTTTGCAAGAGAATATTACAATATTGTCCGGGAACTTCCAACAGGAAAAGGATTTGCGGATGTATGTTTTATCCCAAGAAAAATACATGCAGATAAACCGGCAGTCATTATGGAACTGAAATGGAACAAGGATGCAGAGGGAGCAATTGCACAGATCAAAGAGAGGAACTATGTAAAAGCATTGGAAGATTACAAAGGAGAACTGCTTCTTTGTGGAATTAATTATGACAAAAAGACAAAGACGCATACCTGCGAGATAGAAAAGGTGGAACTTTAACAGATGCAGATCGTTGCAGGTTTAGGAAGCATTGATGAATATGAGAGATTTGTAAAAGCCGGAGCAGATGAATTTTTCTGCGGTTATGTGCCATTTTCCTGGGCGGAAAAATATGGTGTGATGAATCCGTTAAACCGCCGGGAAGTGCTTTGTTATAATGTCCAGATCGGTTCGATGAGTGAGCTTCAGATCCTGAAAAAGATGGTGGACTATTATGGAAAACAGGTGAAGCTGACATTTAATTCACTTTATTATACGAAAGAGCAGTATCCAATGATCGCTGAGATTATCACACAGTGTATGCAGGCAGGATTTGAAAATTTTATTATTGCAGATCCTGCACTGATTCTGTATCTCAGGCGGCAGGAGATTCATTGTGGCATTCACTTAAGTGGTGAGATGGCAGAAGTAAACCGTATTATGTTAAAAGAGATGATGCAGTTTGATATCCGGCGTGTGATTTTTCACCGGAAAAATTCATTGGATGACATGGAAAACTGTATTTCACACATAAGAAGAATGAGCATTTCACCGGAAGAGTATGAAGCTTTCATTTTAAATGAACTCTGTCAGTTCTCCGGTGCATTCTGCAATTCCCTGCATTGTGATGAGCTGACGCATTTGTGCAGAGTGCCTTATAAGCTTGGCAATCTGTACCCAGAGGAAAAAGAAAATCTGCCTGTCAGAGAAAAACTGAAAACAGAGAAAAGACCGGAAACAGACGAAGAGGAACTGCCTTACGATGCAGATGGTTATCTTACCGGAAGTACCGGCTGTGGACTTTGTGCCCTTTATCGGATGAAGCAGATCGGGATCACACATTTAAAGCTGGTTGGACGCGGAAATTATACAGATTTTATGGAACGGGATATCCGACAGTTACGAAAAGCATTGGAATTGCTGGATGATGCAGAAAATGAGGCCGATTATCAGAAAACAATGCGGAAAGCTGTTTTTCCGGAAGGCTGTGGAAAAAAGTGCTATTATTTATAAATAGCTGTTTTATAAGTCTTGGCAATTGATTTTATTAAAAATAATGATTTTTCAGACAGAGAGAATCTGTGCTATACTTTTTACAGTTTATAGTCAGATTCTTTTTCTGTACCCAAATATCAATATTGGGTGTACAGATGATCTGCGCAAAACGAGAAAAAGTATAGGAGTTTGAGAAATGGAAAAAACAAAAGAATACACATCTCCATATGAGATGGATGGAAGAATTCCACTGCCGAAAGCGATCATTTATGGTTTACAGCATGTACTGGCAATGTTTGTCGGAAACTTAACACCACTTATTGTGATCTGTGGAGCATGTGGCATTGGTGCAGCTTCTGATTTCGCAGAAGTTTATGTGGAATTATTACAGAATGCAATGATCATTGCAGGTGTTGTTACATTAATACAGTTATTTTCAATTGGTCCGGTAGGCGGACGTGTGCCGATCATTATGGGAACCAGTTCCGGATTTATCGGTGTGTTCAAGAGTGTTACCGGTGTTATGGGTGGTGGCATCATTGCTTATGGTGCGATCATGGGTGCCTCTATTATCGGTGGACTTTTTGAAGGTGTGCTTGGATTTTTCCTGAAACCACTTCGTAAATTCTTCCCGGCAGTTGTAACGGGAACCGTTGTACTTTCAATCGGACTTTCTCTGATCAGTGTCGGCGTGAGTTCATTTGGAGGAGGATCTTCTGCCAATGATTATGGTTCTCTGGAGAACTTATTTATCGGACTTGTAGTTTTGATCATTATTCTTGGAGTAAAACATTTTGCAAAAGGAATGGCAAGCTCTTCTGCGATCCTGATCGGTATTATCGCCGGTTATATCATTTGCTTTGTAATGGGAATGATTCTTCCGACAACAGCAGTAAATGCAGATGGTGTGGAATATACAAAAGCATGGGTGCTGAATTTTGACAAAGTAAGAAGTGCATCCTGGTTTGCATTACCGAGAGTAATGCCTGTAAAACCAATTTTTGATATGCGTGCGATCGTTCCTGTAATGATCATGTTCATCGTAACAGCAGTTGAGACGATCGGTGATATCTCAGGAGTTATGGAAGGTGGTCTTGGAAGAGAGGCAACCGACAAAGAACTTTCCGGTGGTGTGATCTGTGATGGACTTGGATCTTCTCTTGCAGCAGTATTTGGCGTACTTCCAAATACTTCTTTCAGCCAGAACGTAGGTCTTGTAACGATGACAAAAGTTGTCAACCGTATGGCATTGGCCTGCGGAGCAGGGGTTCTGATCCTTTGTGGTTTATTCCCAAAACTTGCTGCATTAATCTCTATCATGCCGCAAAGCGTTCTCGGCGGAGCAGCAGTTATGATGTTCTCTTCTATCGTAGTCAGTGGTATCCAGCTTATTACAAAAGAGAAGCTGACAGGAAGAAACATTACGATTGTATCTGTGGCACTGGGACTTGGATATGGACTTGGAGCAAATGGTGATATTTTAAGAATGCTCCCGGATACAGTCCAGCTGATTTTTGGTGGTTCCGGAATCGTTCCTGCAGCTCTTGTTGCATTAATTTTAAATATTATTCTTCCAAAGGATGAACCTACAGAAAAATAACAGAATCCAGTATATGAAAAATGCCTGTGTCTTTGCACGGGCATTTTTATTATGTAATAGGAAACTTCGTTTCCATTACATAATAAAAGCTCCGCGAGGATCGCACTGCGGCGGATAAGAAGTATGTCGCATATTGCGACCCGCCGCAGGCGGAGAATCTCGCAAGCGAGCTTCTTTATTGCTTGCAGATTTTGCAGTGTCTATTTATAATATGGGATAGCAATACAAAGAGAGGACATACTATGGATATTATATTAAAAATCTCGGAAGAGCTTGGAATTAAAAAAGGTCAGGCAGAAGCAGCAGTAAAGCTGATCGATGAAGGGAATACCATTCCTTTTATAGCCAGATACCGTAAAGAGGTTACAGGTTCTTTGAATGACGAGGTACTCCGTAACTTATATGAGCGCCTTATATATCTTAGAAATCTGGAAGAGAGAAAAGAGACTGTCTTAAACAGTATTGAAGAGCAGGGCAAATTAACCGAAGAATTAAAAACACAGATTCAATCAGCTGAGACAATGGTAGCAGTGGAAGATCTCTATCGTCCATACAAACCAAAGCGCAGAACGCGTGCCACGATCGCAAAAGAAAAAGGACTGGAACCGCTTGCAAATACGATTATGCTCCAGATGTTAAACACACCTCTTGAGAAAGAGGCAGAGCAGTATGTGGATCATGAGAAAAATGTAAATACAGTTGAAGAAGCAGTTGCCGGGGCAAAAGATATTATTGCAGAGGCAATTTCAGACGAGGCAGATTATCGAACAAGGATCCGTGAACTTACGATGAAAAAAGGACGTATCACATCAACAGCGAAGGATCCGGAAGCAGAATCTGTTTATGAGATGTACTATGAATTCGATGAACCGGTGAACAGGCTCGCTGGACACCGTGTTCTTGCACTGAACCGTGGAGAGAATGAGAAAATACTTACTGTAAAAGTGGAGGCACCGGAGGACGACATCTTACGTTTCCTTCAGAAAAAAGTGATCACGAGAGAGAATCCGAATACGGAAGCCACTTTAAAAGAAGCAGCAGAAGATGCATATGACAGACTGATCGCACCGGCTATAGAGAGGGAGATCAGAAGCGGCCTTACAGAGATGGCTGAGGATGGTGCAATCCGTGTATTCGGAAAGAATCTGGAACAGCTGTTAATGCAGCCGCCGATCGCAGGACAGGTTGTACTTGGCTGGGATCCGGCATTCCGTACAGGATGTAAGCTTGCTGTTGTAGATCCAACCGGAAAAGTACTGGACACAACCGTTATTTATCCTACCGCACCTCAGAATAAAGTAGAGGAAGCAAAAACCGTTTTGAAAAAACTGATCTCAAAATATCATATCACGCTGATCTCTCTTGGAAATGGAACTGCATCCAGAGAATCAGAGCAGGTGATCGTTGATCTTTTGAAAGAGATACCGGTAAAAGTGCAGTACATCATTGTAAATGAAGCAGGAGCTTCTGTTTATTCGGCGAGCAAACTTGCAACAGAGGAGTTCCCGAATTTTGATGTGGGACAGAGAAGTGCAGCTTCTATGGCAAGACGTCTTCAGGATCCTCTGGCAGAATTGGTAAAGATCGATCCGAAGTCAATCGGGGTAGGTCAGTACCAGCATGACATGAATCAGAAAAAACTAAGCGAAGCATTGAGCGGTGTTGTCGAAGACTGCGTGAACAAGGTGGGAGTGGATTTAAATACAGCGTCCGCCTCTCTGTTAGAGTATATTTCCGGCATCAGCAAGGCAATTGCAAAGAATATCGTAACTTATCGTGAGGAAAACGGACGTTTTACATCAAGAAGCCAGCTCTTAAAGGTTGCAAAGTTAGGACCGAAAGCATATGAGCAGTGTGCGGGATTTATGCGTATCACAGATGGCAGGAATCCACTTGATGCGACAGGCGTACATCCGGAAAGCTATGATGCAACAAAGAGATTGCTGGATAAACTGGGATTTTCCATGGAGGATGTGAAGAATAGAAAGCTGGAAGGCATTTCAAAGAAAATTTCAGATTATAAGAAACTGGCAAAAGAATTGGAAGTTGGAGAAATCACACTGCAGGACATTGTAAAAGAGCTGGAAAAACCGGCGAGAGATCCGCGTGAAGACATGCCAAAACCGATTTTACGAAGCGATGTTCTTGAGATGAAGGATCTGACACCTGGAATGATCTTGAAAGGAACCGTCAGAAACGTCATAGATTTCGGAGCGTTTGTGGATATCGGTGTTCATCATGACGGATTGGTCCATATCTCCCAGATGAGTGATAAATTTATCAAACATCCATTAGAAGTAGTCAGTGTCGGTGATATTGTTGAAGTAAAAGTAATGAGCGTAGATGAGAAGAAACAGCGTATCCAGCTGACAATGAAACTGAATGGCTAGTTCACAAAGCTGAATGGGCAGTCAGAAAAAGAGTTGACAAATAGAGTATAAATGCATACAATATATGAGTAAAACAAATAAGGAATTCTTCGGGGCAGGGTGATACGATAAGTAGATTCCCGACCGACGGTGATCTGGTCGTCATAGCACATCAGAAAGTCCGTGACCTGCGTAAGCAGCTGATCCGGTGTGAATCCGGAACCGACAGTATAGTCTGGATGAGAGAAGAAAGCGTGTTTTTTTGCATGTTGAATTTCGCAGGGAGACCTGTAATAACCCCGGATATATATATCCGGGGTATTTTTATTTACCGGAAGTATTTACCGGCAGAATAAGTAAAGCAGCAGAAGGAAAAAGAGCTCATTCCAAAAGCTGACGCATATATTTACACGTAATTTTCACCTCGAATTCCAAAATTTTGCAGGTGTGAACAGGATCTGTTTCACAAAGCCTGCAGGTTAAGAGAAAAGGAGACGAGTGACAATGAGCACACAGACAGTAACAGCATCAAAAACAGAGAAAAGAGTAAACGTAAGATACCTTACCGTAACAGCAATGTTATCAGCAATCGCGTACATTTTAATGTTCCTGGATTTTTCAGTACCATTTATGCCTGGATTTATCAAAATGGATCTTTCCGAATTGCCGGCACTCATTGGTTCTTTTGCAATGGGACCTTTATGTGGAGTAGTGGTATGCCTCATTAAGAATGTACTTCACCTGTTTATCACATCAACAGGGGGCGTTGGAGAATTATCCAACTTTATCCTTGGTGTAGCATTTGTTCTTCCGGCTGGACTTATTTACAAGCATAAGAAAAACCGCAGAACAGCACTGATCGGTTCTATTGCAGGTGCCTTATTTATGGGAATTTTCAGCGTAGTATCGAACTATTTCCTGGTTTATCCGGTATATTACAACTTCATGCCACAGGATGTGATCCTTGCAGCGTATCAGGCAATCCTTCCTTCCGTGAAGAATATTTTACAGTGTCTGATCTGCTTTAATATGCCATTTACAATTGTGAAAGGACTGTTTTCCGTAGTGATCACATTCCTTACCTACAAACACATCTCACCAATTTTAAAAGGCAGCCAGAACCGATAAAAAAGATGATTGAAAAGACGTATTTCATATGCGTCTTTTCTTTTTTTGAAAAAAATGCTATACTTCATCTGTTACTGTTAATAAAAGGTTAACGACAGGACATTTTTTTAGTTGAAGGAGAAATAAAAATGATAGAATTTGATGTTAAAGTAAACTTCAAAGATATGTATCGGTTCAATCTGTATCAGGCATATACGTCCTCTGAGGGCTGGTTAGGCTTTTTGATGGCAGCTGTTGCATTTGTAGCAGCAAAGCTTACCTATGGAACAGTCGGTAAAGAATATACCACGATTTATATCCTGTTTGGTGTTGCACTGTTATTCTATGTTCCGGTAACTCTGATGATTCGTGTGAAGGGCACGCTTGCGTCCAACCGTGTGCTCCGTGGAACACTTCATTATCGTTTTGATGAGAAGGGACTGACTGTATCTCAGGATGGAGATGTCGGAGAGCTTCCATGGGTGAAGATTTACAAACTGGTTGCGACCAAGCACAATGTACTGGTTTACAATTCAAGGATCACAGCTTATGTCATTCCGAGGGAACAGCTTACAGAGGAACAGTTTAAAGAACTTAAAAAGATTATATATAAAAATCTGCCGGGCTTCCGCGTGACGATGAAGCGTTCATAATACCAGGCAGAAAGGAAAAATAATATGAAAGAGACAATCATAGAAACATTTTCTCCGGAAGAGACCCGTGCTCTTGGAATGAAGATCGGTCAGAAGGCAAAGCCGGGAGATGTATATACGCTGATCGGAGATCTAGGTGTAGGAAAGACTGTTTTTACACAGGGAATCGCAGAAGGCCTTGGGATTGCTGAGCCAATCTGCAGTCCGACATTTACAATCGTACAGGTTTACGAAGAGGGGCGCATGCCGTTCTATCATTTTGATGTGTATCGTATCGGTGATATTGAAGAGATGGATGAGATCGGCTATGAAGACTATTTCTATGGGAATGGTCTTTGCATGATCGAATGGGCCAATCTGATCGAAGAGATCCTGCCGGAGAAGCGTCATGATATTTCTATTGAGAAAGATCTGGAAAAGGGATTTGATTATCGAAAGATTGTGATCCGGGAGTTGGATTAGCAGAAAGGTTTGATTAATTATGAAAATATTAGGATTAGACAGCTCAGGACTCGTCGCAAGTGTGGCAATTGTAGAAGGCAATGATTTGAAGGGCGAGTATACTGTTAATTATAAAAAAACACATTCACAGACATTACTTCCGATGTTAGACGAGGTCGCAAAGATGATAGAGCTGGATCTGAATTCGGTAGATGCGATCGCAGTTTCCGGAGGACCGGGATCTTTTACCGGACTTCGTATAGGTTCAGCAACTGCAAAAGGACTGGGATTGGCATTAAATAAGCCACTGATCCATATTCCGACCGTAGATGCACTGGCATACAATCTTGTTGGTCACAGAGATCTGGTATGTCCGCTTATGGATGCACGAAGAAATCAGACATATACAGGTTTATACCGTTTTAACGGAAATGAAATGGAGATTGCAGAGCCACAGTGTGCAGTTGGAATAGATGAGATCATTGAGAAAATTAATAACATAGGACAGCCGGTAGTTTTTCTTGGTGATGGTGTGGCAGTTTTTGAGTCATACATCCGTGAAAATTGTAAAGTGCCATTTACATTTGCTCCTGCACATATGAATAAGCAGAGAGCAGGTGCAGTGGCTGCTCTTGGTGAACTCTATTATGAACAGGGGAAAACAGAAACAGCTGTGGAACATAAGCCGGATTATCTGAGATTGTCCCAGGCAGAACGCGAAAGACTGGAAGGGGCGGAAAAGAAATGATTCAGATCCGCAGGATGCAGGCAAAAGACACAGATGCTGTAGCAGGACTGGAAAAAGCAATTTTTTCCCAGCCATGGAGCAGTCAGGGATTCTTAGATGCGATCAACCTTGATAATACTGTTTTTCTTGTTGCTGAGGAGAAAGATGCCATCATTGGATATGTGGGAATGTATCTTTCAGTTGACGAAGGGGAGATCACAAACGTGGCAGTATCAGAAGAAAGCCGTCGTCGCAGAGTAGGAGACAGACTGTTAAAGGAACTGCTTGCGATTGGCAGGGAGAAGGGTATCTCCCGTATCGTGCTGGAAGTCCGCGTATCGAATACTGCGGCGATCAGATTATATGAGCAAAACGGTTTCACTTTGTGTGGTACCCGAAGGGGATTTTATGAATTCCCAAAAGAGGATGCCTATGTCATGACGCATGACAATTAATGAAAAAAAGAGAGGAAGAAATCCATGCTAGACGTATGTCTTTTAGGAACAGCAGGCATGATGCCGCTTCCACACAGATGGCTTACCGCAGCGATGATGCGGTTTAACGGAAGCAATCTGTTAATTGATTGTGGAGAGGGGACGCAGATTGCCATTAAGGAAAAAGGATGGACTTTTAAACCAATTGATATAATATGTTTTACACACTATCATGCAGACCACATCAGCGGACTTCCGGGTCTGCTTCTTACCATGGGTAACGCAGAACGTACAGAACCGCTTACTATGATAGGACCGGCCGGATTGGAAAGAGTCGTGAATGCTCTTCGTATGATCGCACCGGAATTACCATTTGAAATCAGGTTTATTGAACTGTCCGAGCCAGAAGAAGAAATTGAAATGAACGGATATCATATACATGCATTCCGCGTGAATCATAAGATAACATGCTATGGTTATACTGTGGAAATTAAGAGAGCCGGCCGATTTGATGTGCAAAGAGCAAAAGCAAATGATATCCCGCAAAAGTACTGGAATCCGTTACAGAAAGGACAGACTGTGAAAACAGAGGATGGCAGAGTTTATACACCGGATATGGTACTCGGAGCACCGAGAAAGGGAATCAAAGTAACCTATTGTACAGATACAAGACCTACAGAATCGATCGTAAAATCGGCAGAGCATGCAGATCTTTTTATCTGTGAGGGAATGTATGCAGAAAAGGATAAGCTTGCAAAAGCCAGACAGTATAAACATATGACGTTTTATGAGGCGGCAGACATGGCAAAGCGTGCAGATGTAGCAGAAATGTGGCTGACACATTTTTCACCATCTCTTGTGCATGCAGAAGACTATATGCCGGATGTGAAGAAGATTTTTGAAAATTCATATCTTGGTAAAGACGGAAAGAGCGTTGAGCTTTTGTTTGATGAGAATGAATAGAGAATGCAGATGAGATCAGAAATAAAAGGAACCAAAAGAACGATAGGAATCGTGGTGATTTTTCTGGTGATCGTGGCATGTGGTTTTGGCTTTCTGAGATATCAGGCAAAAACAAGCCATAAACCGGAGCAGGCACTGACACAGGTGGAACAGGTATTGGCATTGGATGAGGAGGAATATCCTCAGTCAGTACGTGAAGTGATCAGGCAGTACAACAAAGTGATCGGCTGTCTGTACAACGAAGAGTATTCCAAAACAGAATTTACAGAATTGGCAGATCTTTCAAGAAAATTTCTGGATGATGAATTTCTGGAGAGCAGCCCGAAAGATTCTTATCTTGAGGATCTGGAACAGGATATAGAGAGATACCACGAAAAAAATAAAATAATTGTTTCCTCAGCAGTTGATAACAACAATGAGATCCAATATAAAAAAATGGATGGAGATGACTGCGCAAATGTAAAGTCTTCTTATTACATAAAAGAAAATGGGGAGTACAGTTGTATTTATAAAATGTATGTTATGAGAAAGGATACCGATGGAAATTGGAAAATACTGGTTTCTTATCAGGTAAACGGTGATTCTTCAGATGATAGATAATAAAGAAATAAAAATATTGGCAATTGAAAGCTCCTGTGATGAAACAGCAGCTGCTGTAGTTGTAAATGGCAGGGACGTGAGAAGTAATGTTATTTCTTCACAGATCGCATTACACACATTATATGGGGGCGTTGTTCCTGAGATCGCATCTAGAAAACATATTGAGAAAATAAACCAGGTAATAGAACAGGCACTATCAGATGCATCTGTTACATTAGATGACATAGATGCAATTGGTGTAACCTATGGTCCTGGACTTGTTGGAGCACTTTTAGTTGGTGTGGCAGAAGCAAAAGCAATCAGTTATGCCAGAAATATCCCACTGGTCGGAGTGCATCATATCGAAGGACACATCAGTGCGAACTATATAGAGAATAAAGAGCTGGAACCGCCATTTTTATGTCTGGTCGTATCGGGTGGACATACACATCTTGTAAAGGTGCTTGATTATGGAAAGTATGAGATTCTCGGAAGAACCAGGGATGATGCAGCAGGAGAGGCTTTTGATAAAGTTGCAAGGGCAATCGGACTCGGTTATCCGGGTGGACCGAAGATTGAAAAAGTATCGCATGAAGGAAATCCGCATGCGATGGAATTCCCGCGTGCTAAAATCGATGATGGACCATATGATTTCAGCTTCAGTGGATTAAAATCAGCAGTACTTAACTACATCAATGGATGCAACATGAAAGGAATCGAAGTGGTACAGGCAGACGTGGCTGCTTCTTTCCAGAAGGCCGTGACAGATGTGCTTGTCGGAAATGCGATGAAGGCAATTGATGAGTTTAAAATGGATAAGTTTGCGATTGCAGGTGGAGTGGCTTCCAATGGAACTTTACGAGAAGCAATGCGTGAGGCCTGTGAGAAAAAAGGAGTGGCATTCTATCATCCGTCCCCGATTTTCTGTACGGATAATGCTGCAATGATCGGAGCGGCAGCTTATTATGATTATATTGCTGGAAAACGTGATGGACTGGATCTGAATGCAGTTCCAAACTTAAAACTGGGAGAACGTTAAGATTTTATGGCTGTCTTGAAAATTTGTGTCTAAAAGCAGATTTTTAGGGCAGCTATAGTTGTTGGAGGGAGAAAACAATGAAAAAATATGCAGCAATTGTTCTTGCGGCAGGTTCGGGCAGCAGGATGAATACACAGGTACACAAGCAATATCTGTTATTACAGGGGAGACCAATCCTCTACTATTCACTGAAGGCATTTGAGGAGAGTCCTGTAGATGAGATAATTCTTGTTGTAGGGAAAGGTGAAATTACCTACTGTCAGACAGAGATTATAGAAAAATATCATATTACAAAAGTGAGCCATATTGTTGAAGGCGGCAAAGAAAGATATCATTCTGTTTTTGAAGGATTAAAATGCACAAAAGAGGCAGACTATGTTCTGATCCATGATGGGGCAAGACCGTTTCTTGATCAGCAGATAATCAGACAAAGCATGGATGCAGTAATAAAATATCAGGCATGTGTGGTTGGAATGCCGGTAAAAGATACAATAAAAATAGCGGATGATGACTGTTATGCAAAAGAAACGCCGGAGCGTAAAAAAGTATGGATGATCCAGACGCCGCAGACTTTTGAAAGAAAGCTGATCTATGATGCTTATGAAAGAATGCTGCAAAAAGAAGATTCGGCGATCACAGATGATGCGATGGTATTAGAACGTGTCACAGGAAAGAAAACAAAGCTGATCCATGGAAGCTATCGAAATATTAAGATAACAACGCCAGAAGATCTTCTGATCGCAGATGTATATTTGAAAAACCCTGAAAAATAAGGCATAAAATAAGCACTTTAGAAAAAATGCAAAAAAACATTAAAAAAGTGGTTGACACAAATGCATTCTGGTGATAGAATAAATCTCGCACTGATTGAGGTGCGAAACACGGAGAGGTATCGAAG
>CAKQXQ010000049.1 GCA_934292805.1 uncultured Roseburia sp.
TAAAATCAAGGAAAATCAGTATTTTCAAGGAGTTTTTAAGGCATGATAAAAATATTATTTGTTTGCCACGGCAACATCTGCCGTTCCCCAATGGCAGAATTCGTCCTAAAAGACAAGGTATCAAAACGAGGACTTCAGTCCTGTTTTGAGATCGCCTCCGCAGCAACAAGCACAGAGGAAATCTGGAACGGAATAGGGAATCCGGTATATCCACCGGCAAAAGCTGAGCTTGCCAAGCACGGTTTAAGTTGCGATGGGAAGAGAGCAGTACAATTGAAGGCATCAGATTATGATTACTATGATTATCTTATCGGAATGGATACGAAGAATATTTCCAATATGGAGAGGATGACGGGACATAAAGCAGGAGAAAAAATCCATTTGCTATTATCCTTTAATAATGAATCCAGATCGGTGAGAGATCCGTGGTATTATAATTGTTATGATGAAACTTACCGCGATGTTGTTACAGGGTGTACAGCATTTTTAAAATATCTGGAAAAAGAAGGAAAAATCTAAAGCGGCAGACCAGAGAGAACTTTGCGTGAACAGGCGGCTAAAAGCAGAGAGAGGTGCGTTATGGAAACGAGAATTGCATTAATAGGGATCATCGTGGAAAATCCGGAGTCTATTGAAGCGTTAAATCATATTTTACATGAATATGGGAAATATATCATTGGGAGAATGGGGATTCCATATCGGGAACGCAATATAAATATTATCAGCGTGGCGGTGGACGCTCCACAGGACATCATTAATGCGTTATCCGGTAAAATCGGCCGGCTGGATGGAATTGGAGCAAAAACGGTTTATTCTAACGTTACAGGAAAACTATAAAAAGACTTATAAAAAATGCAGGCTGCATCACGATGAGTAACGCAGCCTGCATTTTTATTGATGAACCAGGCAGATGCCTGGTTCTTGTTTTAGTATCGGAATTAAGCCTGAGGACCAGCAGAAACTAATGCTTTACCAGCTTCGTTTCCTTCGTATTTTGCGAAGTTCTTAACGAATCTTGCAGCTAAGTCTTTTGCTTTTACTTCCCACTCAGAAGCGTCAGCGTAAGTATCACGAGGATCAAGGATCGCTGGATCAACGCCTGGAAGCTCTGTAGGAACTTCAAAGTTGAAGTATGGGATTGTCTTTGTAGGAGCTGTCTTGATGTCTCCGTTTAAGATAGCATCGATGATACCACGAGTATCTTTGATGGAGATACGTTTTCCAGTTCCATTCCATCCTGTATTTACGAGGTAAGCTTTTGCTCCGCTCTTTTCCATTTTCTTAACAAGTTCTTCTGCATATTTTGTTGGATGAAGCTCTAAGAAAGCCTGTCCGAAGCATGCAGAGAATGTAGGTGTTGGCTCTGTAATACCACGCTCTGTACCAGCAAGTTTTGCTGTGAATCCAGATAAGAAGTAGTACTGTGTCTGTTCTGGTGTAAGAACAGATACTGGAGGAAGTACGCCGAATGCATCTGCAGATAAGAAGATTACATTCTTAGCAGCTGGTGCAGAAGAGATTGGACGTACAATATTCTGAATATGGTTGATCGGGTAAGACACACGTGTGTTCTCTGTTACGCTCTTATCAGCGAAATCAATCTTACCATTCTCATCTAATGTAACGTTCTCTAAGAGTGCGTCACGTTTGATTGCATTGTAGATATCTGGTTCGGAATCTTTATCAAGGTTGATAACTTTTGCGTAGCATCCACCTTCGAAGTTGAATACACCGTTGTCATCCCAGCCATGCTCGTCATCACCGATTAAGAGACGCTTTGGATCTGTGGAAAGTGTAGTTTTACCTGTTCCGGAAAGTCCGAAGAAGATAGCTGTGTTCTCTCCATTTAAGTCTGTGTTAGCAGAGCAGTGCATAGAAGCGATACCTTTTAATGGTAAGAAGTAGTTCATCATAGAGAACATACCTTTTTTCATTTCTCCGCCGTACCATGTGTTAACGATAACCTGCTCGCGGCTTGTGATGTTGAATAATACAGCTGTTTCGGAGTTTAATCCTAACTCTTTGTAGTTTTCAACTTTTGCTTTGGAAGCATTGTAAACAACGAAATCTGGCTCGAAGTTTTCTAATTCTTCTGCTGTTGGTTTGATGAACATATTTGTTACAAAGTGAGCCTGCCAAGCAACCTCAACGATGAAACGGATTGCCATACGTGTATCTTTGTTAGCACCACAGAAAGCATCAACAACGAAAAGTCTCTTATTGGAAAGTTCTTTGATCGCTAAATCTTTTACAGATTTCCATGCTTCTTCTGTAGCTGGGTGGTTGTCGTTTTTGTATTCATCAGAAGTCCACCATACAGTGTCTTTTGAATTCTCATCCATAACGATGAATTTGTCTTTTGGGGAACGTCCTGTATAGATACCAGTCATAACGTTAACTGCACCAAGTTCGCTGACCTGACCTTTTTCGTAACCTTCAAGTTCCGGTTTTGTTTCTTCTTCGAATAATAATTCATAAGAAGGATTGTAAACAACTTCTGTTGTTCCGGTAATGCCATACTTGCTTAAATCAATTTTTGCCATTTTTAATTACCTCTTTCCTTTCGCTGTGTGTAATATGGTATCAATCTGTAAAACAGACCGTACATATCTTTTCTTGGAAGCAGGCATGATATAAAGAACCATATAAATGGAGCCATAACATATTGCCAACTTTCCCTACCATAATTATACATATCTCGTTTATAAAATCAATAAAAAAATCGTTAAATTTTTGGCAATTCCAATGTATACAATAACTTTGGAAAAATAAGCCAAAAATTTAACGATTCAGACCGGTTATACAGTGCAAAATTAGTCGAGACTGTCGATTTCGGCACGGATGCGTGCGATTACTTCCTCACGTTCATCATCAGGAAGACGTGCGATATCTTTCTGATAAAAATCACCATATAAAAAGGAAGTTGGATTAACGGCATCATAGATAGCCCAGCCGATATCGCGTAAGATACGTTTGCATGTTTTATGGAATCTCTCTTTAAAATTCATAGTCTATACCTCCATAAGGATAAATTTTGATCTTTTTATAAAAAGACCTTGGTTAACGTAAACTATATTTGTAATACTACAATTATAATCTAGTCCAAAATGAAGAGAAAATCAAGTCCTAAGTTCTTAGTTTGTAAGAATTGCACTATATAATTATTACAGATGGCGAGAATACAAAAATAAATTGTAAATATTTACCATTTCCAATTGTTAATAATTGTATATATTTGCGTAAAATGTTCCTATAAAAAGAGGAGTGTTTTTACATGAGAGGAAGATTGAAAGAATTGCGTGAGAGTAGGCATATGACACAGACAGGTATGGGAATGAGACTTGGTGTAACACAGCAGAATATCAGCCGCTACGAGCAGGATATTTATTCCATGCCGGTAGAAATGGTGATAAAAACAGCAGATCTTTTCAATGTGACAACCGATTATCTGCTGGGACGTACGGAGATCAAACGAAATCTTGAGGAGCAGATAAAGGTAAATAAAGAAATCGACGAATACTATGATCTGGTAGAAGTATACCGTGATCTTAATAAAAGAGATCAGGAGATCATCTGGGCTACGATCGACAAAATGAGCAGAACGAAATAGAGCGGACACAGAATAAAATAGGATGGAAGTGTTTATTGAAAAACAAAATAGAAAATACTATAATTACAGCGGATCAATGATTCCATTTCCAAGTCTGGTTACAGCTTCTATGTGTGTGAAAAGTACCGGAAAGTGAGTGGAAAATATGGCATCGATATTTTGAGGTTGGGAAGACAGAATGGAAAAATATATTTATGATGCAAAAAAGGGAAGGATTTTCTTTCAAAAGGAAAAAAGTGATCTTGCAGATGAAGAAGAGAATAGCATATATCTCATGAGTTTTGATGAGTTTGCAGGGCATCCGCGGAAACTGCCACGGAAAAATGCGTTTATCCACAGTATGACACCGATCCAATATTGCAAAATCGAGAAATATAAAGAATGTATTCAGGGAACCATGCGTGTCCCAAAAGGAAATAAAGGACAGCTTACGATCCATAATTTCGGTTTTTATCTTTCAGGATCAGAACTGTATTTTGTTGAGGAAAGCCATTTTCTGATGGAGCATTTCAATAAAATGCTGGAAGGTGATTATAATAATTATAGTCTGAGGCAGATTCTTCTTGCGTTGCTGGAACAGCTTCTGACAGAAGATGTACTTTATCTTCAGAAGCAGGAGGAGCATCTGGCGGAACTGGAGGAAGAACTTTTAAAGAGGGTTCCGGATTATTTTTATGAGATGATCATGAAGTATCGGAAAAGATTAAATATTTTTCATTCCTATTATGAACAGCTGATCAATATGTGCGATGTCATGCAGACTTCTGTGAATATACAGCTTGTGGAAGAGGAAAAGGCAGAATGGCAGTTGTTTTCCAATCGTGCAGAGAGACTGCATGATCACGTGGAGATGTTGAGGGAATATCTCGTACAGATCAGGGAATTATATCAGTCACTGATCGCAGTAAAACAGAATCAGGTAATGAGCATTCTGACGGTTGTGACAACGATTTTCCTTCCATTAACACTGATTGTTGGATGGTATGGGATGAATTTTCCGAATATGCCTGAATTTGGCTGGAAATATGCGTATCTGACAGTTATAATAGTCAGTATAACAGTAGTTGTAATAGAAGTGATCTATTTTAAAAAGAAGAAGATGCTATAAGAGAGGAACCAAAGAATATGATGAATCCGGCAACGATTATGAAAATTATGAATGCAAAAAATAAATTTACTTCAAATCATCCGAAATTTGTTGCATTTTTGAATGCAGTTTTTTCCAGAGAGATGGAAGAAGGCACGATTATTGAGATTACTCTGACAAGACCGGGAGAGGAACCGATGACTACCAATATGAAGATTGCACAGTCTGACCTGGATCTGATGAACGAATTGAAAGAGATTATGCGGAATCAGTCATAACCTGTAAAATCTCATGCACCGATTTGCCACAGCCGCATATTTTATAGTGATGTGACAGAGAATAAGGAGTATCGCATGGATGATAACAGGGAGCAGATTTGGAAGATGCAGCAGTATGATGTTCCCCGGATGCCTTTCTATATGAGTTATCCGATGCAGAATCTGTATCTGACAGAAATGGAATACGAGAAGGATATGGAACGCATGAAGGAACTATATCCGAAAGAAGTGACGGGTATTCTGGAGGCAGTGGAAGAGGAATGCGATAAGATGGAATATGAAGGCAGTCTGATGTTTGACGAATATCCGGATCGCTTTATGACAGAACGTATCGTGGAACATATTTATGAAGAGATAGCATCCGAAGAGAAGGATAAAGTGCTGATCTGTAATCTGATCGGTGTGATCCTAAGCAATGAGATGTATCGGAGAAGATGCAGACACCGTCGATGCAGAAGATGGTGGTAATAAAAAGAAAAGATTGCGGAAAATGCAAAAAATGCATACAATATAGCTATCGCGATTTAAGCGATAGCTATATTTTTCTTTTTAGAGGATCCGGGTTATGAAACAGACCTTTTGATACCTGAATCTTTATTGGAATTATATTTTGTGAAAAAATACAATCTCTGGGCAAGCGTAATATATGGAAGAGATATTTGGAGGATAAAAGTGCGGAAAGGAACGATAAAAGCAATTGTACTGCCGGTGGTGTTTGTACTGGCAGTGATCATATTCAGTCTGATGACGAATAAGACAAATGAAGATCTGACAACAGAGATGTCGGATGCAACACTTCCGGTAGTTACTTTATATGATGGGAATACTGCTGTGAACGAATTACATGGGTATATAGAGAAAATGAGTGCTGCTTATATGCGTGATACGATCACACCGATTCCGAAAGACCGCAGGATTAAGACAACGATCCAGACCTATAAGACAGCAGTTGACAGAATATCTTATGAGATCAGGAGTCTGGACGGAGAGCGTCTGATCGCAGATGCAACGGTAGACAGCTATGAGGAAAATAAAGGAATTATTTCACTGGAATTACAGATACAGAATCTTCTGGAAGAGGACGTGGAATATCTGCTTGTGATCCGCCTTGAACGGGGAGGAGATACTGCCTATTATTATACAAGGATCATCGAGTCGCAGGACAGCTATGTTTCAGAGTGCCTGGAGTTTGTAAAGAGCTTTAATGATGCTACATTTGACAGCGAAGAAGCCAAAACATTAAGCACATATCTGGAACGCAATACTGGCGACAATACAACACTGCAATACGTATCACTGAATAATT
This sequence comes from uncultured Roseburia sp., assembly GCA_934292805.1. Classification (GTDB taxonomy): domain Bacteria; phylum Bacillota; class Clostridia; order Lachnospirales; family Lachnospiraceae; genus Roseburia. Next base: position 6,282 of record CAKQXQ010000049.1, read on the forward strand.
CCCAGAGTCAGCTTGAGTTTGCACAGTTTCACGGAACAAGACTTGGTACACCGGTGCCTTCGATAAAGGAGATCACACCGACATATAATGTGATCGTTCTTGATTATGTCATGTCACGGGTGAATACAGAGGGACAGACAGAATATTATAATGTAGAAGAGTATTACAGAGTACGTTATACGAGTGCAAGGGTTTACCTTTTGAATTTTGAACGAACAATGGAAGAAATTTTCCGCGGTGAGAACAGCAGTTTTTCAGACGACAGGATCCTCCTTGGAATCCGTTCAAAAGACGTGGAGTATCAGTCCAATGAATCCGGTAATATTGTAGCATTTGTGCAGGAGGGAGAACTCTGGAGCTTTAACAGAGAAGAGAATACGCTTGCAAAAGTATTCAGCTTCCGTGGATATGAAGGAATCGATGACAGGGAGAATTACGGAGAGCATGATATAAAAGTAGTAAATATTGACGAAGCAGGAAGCGTGGATTTTATTGTTTATGGTTATATGAACCGTGGAATCCATGAAGGAAAAGTCGGTATTGCAGTATATCATTATGACAGTCTTGCCAATACGAATGAAGAACGTGTATTTATTCCGTCCACGCAGTCCTACGAGGTGATGAAGTCAGAACTGGGACAGTTAATGTATCTGACGGAAGGTGGAATATTCTATCTTATGGTAGATGGAGATGTGTATGCGATCGACCTGGAAACATTAGATGCAAGAGTGATCGTAAAAAATCTTACAGATGAAGCTTTTGCAATTTCGGAATCAAACCGTTATTTTGCATGGGTCGATTCGGTATATGAAAGTGATACGATCCATTTGATTGATTTTTCGACAGAGAAAGTGACAGATTTTACAGAGGAAACATCAAGTTATCTAAGACCACTCGGATTTATGAAAGAAGATTTTGTATATGGTGTGGCTATGAGACAGGACGTTGTAGTGGATGCGGCAGGAAACACACTTTTTCCGATGCAGCAGGTCAAAATCATGGATACAGCATCTGAACAGCACGATATTTTGAAAACTTATGAAAAGCCGGGATATTACGTGCAGAGCATTTCAATCAGTGATTATACGATTTATCTAAACCGCATACAGAATAATGGAACGGCATATGTTGATGCAGATCAGGACATGATCATGAACCGTGAAGGCGACAGCATGAAGGTGACAGAGATAAAGACAGTAAATTGCGACGAGAAGCAGACACAGGTGGAGATTGCCCTGAAAGAGAATGTAAAGAAGAAAGCACCAAAAATCCTGACACCGAAAGAGATCATCCTTGAGGACACCAGAGAGGTTTCTTTGAACCAGGAGAAAAATACAGAACGTTATTATGTTTATGTGAAGGGAAATGTCACTTTTACTTCTGACAGCATTTCGGATGCTATCATTGCGGCAAATGAACAGATGGGAGTTGTTGTAGGTGATGACAGCCAGTATGTATGGAAACGGTCCAGAAAAGCTTCACAGGGAGCTCTTAGTGTAAGCACAGGGGAAGAAGATGCTGCATCAGGCAGTATTGCACAGTGTGTAAATGCAATGCTTTTAAGAGAAGGATACAGCACCAATGTCAGTGCATTAATGACACAGGGACAGACTCCAAAACAGATATTGATCGATACGCTAAAAGATGCTTCGGTATTGGATCTGACAGGTTGTACGATAGATGAGATTCTCTATTATGTAAGCAATGGTTCACCGGTGTTTGCAATGACTGGAAGCAATGATGCGGTTCTGATCGTAGGATATGATGCAAGTAGTATTCTTGTTTATGATCCGGTTTCCGGAACAACAGCAAGACAGCTGATAACAGAAGCGGATGACCTGTTTGCAAAAGCTGGTAATGTATACTTTACATATATGAAATAAAGGGTTACACAAGCACTTGAAATAACCAGACTAAATAGGTAGAAAAGTGCATAAAAAAATGTTGGCTTCCTATATTCCTTAGTGGAAGTTTAACAGATTTTCTGAGAGCATATTGCAAATTATCTACAAATGGTATATATTTTGATGGTATGAAAAAAAGTGGTTATGCCTGCTATGGGAAAGCGGGTAGATATGAAAGAGGAAGTGAATCAATGAGCAGAAAAGAAATAGTTGTTTCCAATGTTTCAGAAGAACATAGTAACCCGATTGCTGAATTAGTTCAGGTGGCTTGCCGCTTTGACAGTGAGATCATTTTAGAAAGTGATAATCGCAGAATTAATGCAAAGAGCATCATGGGTATTATGGCATTTAATCCGTCCAAGGGAATGACAGTCAACATTGAAGTAAACGGCAGCGACGAACAGGAAGCATTAATGGCAATGGAAAAATTTTTGGTTTGTGAATAGTTTTTTGATTCGAGGAGGAAAACATCATGGCAAGAAAAGCAAAGACAGCTAAGCCAGTCGCAAAAACAGTAACACCAGTAAAAACAGAAGTACCTGTAGAAACATCGCCGGTAAAAGAGACGATAGAGAAAGCAGCAGAAGTAAAAGAGACACCAGTAAAGATGGAAACTGTAAAAGAGGTAGTAGCTGAGAAAGCAGAAGTTGTAAAAGAGGCAGTAAAAGAAGCAACTGCAAAAGTTGAGACAGCTGCAAAGACAGCAAAAAAACCGGCTGCAAAGAAAGCAGCACCAGCTAAGAAGGAAGAAGTAAAAGCTGAAGTATATGTACAGTTTCAGGGACAGGAAGCAGTTGTTGCAGATGTGATCGAGAAAGCAAAGAAACAGTTTGTTGAAGAAGGACACAGAGCATCTACAATTAAGAGCATCCAGGTATATTTGAAACCGGAAGAGTATGCAGTATACTATGTGATCAACCAGAAACATGCTGGAAGAGTTGATTTGTTCTAATCGGCTTTCGTTAAATAATAAAAACGGTATTACAGTCAGATGGCTGTGATACCGTTTTTTTAATGCAATAAGAACTTCGTTTTCATTACATCAAAAATGCTGCCGATCACAATATTCGGCAGCATTTGCTTTATTTTGTTAAACAGTCTACAGATTACCTTCCGGGATCTTGCTGATAATAGAACGATAGATTTTTGTAAAGAAGAATAAGGTAACTGCAAGCGAGATTACTTCAGCGATCGGGAATGACCACCATACTGCATGAAGTCCACCGATCTTTGCAAGAATATATGCAGCCGGAATTAATGCAACAAGCTGTCTCATGATGGATACGATCATGCTGAACACGGCCTTTCCGAGTGCCTGGAAAACAGTACCGATAATAATGCAGAACCATGCGATCAGGTAATGGATTCCGATGATGCGGAGTGCCGGAACACCGATGATCAGCATATCTTCAGATGCATTGAACATTCCAAGCAATACCTGAGGAATTCCCTCGAAGGAGAGGAAACCGATAAAAGTAAGGCAGAATGATACAAGAAGGCTTAATTTAATTGTCTTGATCATACGCTTACGCTGCTTCGCTCCATAGTTGTATGCGATGATCGGTGTGATACCATTGTTCAGACCAAATACAGGCATAAAGAAGAAACTCTGCAGTTTGAAATAAACTCCGAATACTGCGGTTGCAGTTGAAGAGAATGTGATCAGGATACGGTTCATACTGTAAGTCATAATAGAACCGATAGACTGCATAATTATGGATGGAATACCGATTGCATAAATATGACCGATGATCTGCAGGTCTGGTGTAAAGCCTTTCAGATTCAGTGAAATTTCATGGTTAAATTTATGGTTACATACACAGGCAATAATACCGGCTACGCACTGTCCGATAACTGTTGCAAGAGCAGCACCGGTTACTCCCATCTTTGGTGCACCGAGAAGACCAAAAATCAAAATCGGATCTAAAATAATATTAGTAAGGGCACCACATAACTGGGAAGTCATACTGAAAATAGTCCTTCCGGTTGAAGTAAGCAGTCTCTCAAAATAAATCTGTGCAAACAGTCCGACAGAAAACATCATGACAGTGCTTAAATAATCGATTCCAAGTTCCATAATTTCAACATCAGCATTTCCTATCTGACTTGCATAGAACGGTTTTACAACAGTAAGACCAAGAATCAGAAATACGAGATAGCTGAGAGCATACAAAAACATACCGTTATCTGCGATCTTGTTTGCTTTTTTAAAATCACGCTCACCAAGAGATTTGGAGATTAAAGCATTCATGCCGACACCGGTACCTGTTCCTACAGCAATCAGTAAAGTCTGAAGCGGGAATGCTAAAGATACAGCAGTAAGTGCATTTTCAGATAATTTTGCTACGAAAATACTGTCAACAATATTATAGAGTGCCTGTACCAGCATGGATATCATCATAGGTAAAGACATATTAAACAGTAATTTGCCAACTGGCATCGTACCCATCTTGTTTTCCGTAACTGGGGCAGAAGATTGGTTTTGACTCATAATTCCTCCTATATACCACCTGTTTCCCAGGTGTCTTTCTTTTAGTTATAATTTGTATCCGGTAATTGCTGCGAATTATGGTAGAAACGCAGTAAATTACATATTTTGTCACAGCTCACTATCATAACATAGAATGACTGGAAAAAACAATATATTAGCAGTGACTAACATGCGAAAATATATAGTTTTTATAGAAGAAATGAGTTCCTGAAAAAGTAAATCTGTGGTACAATGCTAAGACGAGCGTTTATCGGAAAGATAAGTGGGAGAAGATTTGGAGGAGTTCATGGAGAAGAAAGTCGTCGTCTGCCTGAAAAAAGGCGGGCAGAGAGATCTGGCAGAATCTTTTGCCGGGAAAAACGGGTTAATAATAAAAGAACAACCGGGAGAAGAACTGACTGTTCTTTTTGATGAGAAAGGAATTTCATTGACAGGATATGGGCTGAGTTATCAGGGGGATTTTGAAAGTATGCTGCATCGTGTGACGAACGGAAGACTTTCCCATGAAATGCTGGTTCGTGCTGCCAAGACGGCACAGACAGAGCCAAAGGGCATCGATGCAACAGCAGGAATGGGGGAAGATGCTTTTTTGCTTGCAGCATATGGATATGAAATGACATTGTATGAACAGAATCCGGTAGTAGCAGTATTGCTCAAAGATGCTTTAAGGCGTGCGAAGAAGCATCCGGATTTAAAAGAGATTGCAGAAAGGATGCATCTGGTAGAAGGAGACAGTGTGCGGGAACTTGCTGCTCATACAGAAACCACAGATCTGATCTATCTGGATCCAATGTTCCCGGGGCGTCAGAAGTCAGGCCTTATTAATAAGAAGCTGCAGCTTATCCAGAAGTTAGAGCCGCCATGCTCAGCCGAAAAAGAACTTTTTGAAGCTGCACTTAGTGTAAAACCAACAAAAATTATTGTAAAGCGTCCGCTGAAAAGCCCTTTTCTTGCGGAGAAAAGACCGACTTATGAATTGAAGGGGAAAGCGATCAGGTACGACTGCTATTCTCTGTGAGTAAGAAAATTACATAGATCGAGGATGAAATCATGTCTGAAAATGCTAAAGTTGAAAATACAATGAAAAAAAAGCATACGATTGAAATGACTAGCGGTTCACTTTGGAAAAATATTTTTCTGTTCAGTGTGCCGCTTATGTTTGCACAGATTCTGGAAGTGATGTTCAACCTGAGTGATGTGGCAGTTGTCGGAAGATTTGCAGATTATAAAGCACTTGGATCTGTAGGATCAACGACATTGCTTGTTACACTGTTTACAGGCTTCCTGATCGGAATGGGAAGCGGAGTAAATGTGCAGACAGCACTTGCACTTGGGGCAAAGGATAAGAAAAAAGTAGAAAGTACCATACATACATCAGTGGTGTTATGTGCAATTATCGGTTTTGTTATAGGCATGGTCTGCTTCCTGTTTGCTGAGCCAATGCTTTCCATGATGAACACGAAACCGGAGCTTATTGATGCAGCAGTCCGGTATCTGAAAATCTATTCACTCGGAATGCCTGCAATGGCAATCTACAATTATGGAAACGGAGTGCTTAGTGCAAGCGGTGACACAAAGCGTCCGCTTGTTTACCTGACAATTGCAGGTATCTTAAACGTAATTCTGAATCTCTTTTTTGTTATTGCATGTCATCTGGCGGCGTCCGGAGTAGCAATGGCAAGTGCTATCGCACAATACGTTTCGGCTATTTTAATTATCAGGAATCTGCTGCACAGAGAGGATGACAGCCGGTTGCACATTTCCAAAATCCGGGTGGACAAAGTGACAGCAAGGGCTGTTTTGGTGCTTGGAATTCCGGCAGGAATTCAGAATGCTATTTTTGCTCTTGCCAATCTGTTCGTACAAACTGGTGTGAACTCCTTTGATGCAGTGATGGTTTCCGGGAATTCGGCAGCTGCGAATGCAGATGCTCTGATCTATAATGTGATGGCCGCGTTCTATACCGGCTGTTCCAGCTTTATCGGACAGAACAGAGGTGCCGGTAATAAAAAACGGATGCTGCAGACATATTTTATCAGTTTATTTTATTCCTTTATGATCGCTGCCATTCTGGGAAGCCTTTTGTTCTTCTTCGGAAGGCAGTTCCTTGGGATCTTTGCAACAGAGCCAGCAGTAATAGATGCCGGAATGCAGAGAATCCGTATCATGGGATTTTCTTACGCAGTGTCTGCATTTATGGATTGCGCGATCGCAGCATCCAGAGGAATCGGTAAGAGTATTGCACCGACAGTGATCGTGATCTTAGGCTCCTGCGTGTTCCGTGTGATCTGGATCTATACGATATTTGCATACTTCCATACGATCGCATCCTTATACCTTTTATACGTATTTTCCTGGTCCATCACAGCGGTGGCAGAAAACATATACTTTAAAATCAGTTTTTCGAAAATCAAATAGATCAGATTACGGATAAACACATGTCCCGGAGCGTACTGGTGGGTAGTAGATGCCTGTCTGCAAAAATTCACGAGAATTGTGAGGATTTATCTTCTGTCTGGATGGCGGTATTAGTTTTCGAAAGTCAGGATATAGTGGAAGAAGTCCCTGGCGGTTTCAGGGGACTTGGAGTTGTATCCGATTCCAAGGTATAAGGTTTCTCCCTCTGGGTAAAAGTGATGGGTAAGAAGCCATTCGTTGTCAGTAAGCGCAACACCACAAGGATAGGTTTCGCCGCTTTCTTCCTCTGTTGTGTATACAAGAATATCCTTATACTGTTCTAATTCGTCATCTGTGAGAATATCAGTCAAAGGCATCATGGCACTTGAAGCGGCATAAGTATTGAATACATAATCAGGAGCAAAAAGAATATCTCCACCGCCTACTGCAAATTTTACAGTGAGGGACTGGTTACTGTAGTAATTCGTGGAATCACCCATGTCTTCAGAGAACTGGATAGAAGTATCGATAAATATTTCTTCGTCTTTACCGGAAAGTCCTTCCTGCTGGAAAAATTCGTCTGTGGATGCTGCTACTTCTTCTGTATTCTGGTTGGTGGTGTTGACCATGAAGATTTCAAGTGCAGTTTCCTTATAAGTTACAAAATGTACGATCATATAAATAATGAATGCGATTACGCAGATCATGGCAAGGATCGGCAGCTTGTAATAGTCCCAGATGTATTCAATCCTGGCTTTGCCTTTTAAGTCTTTGATAGATGTTTTCTTTTCCATATGTTAAGCCTTTCTTAGTGTGCAGGCAGAGAGTGTTGAAAAATCCAATCTCTGACTGAGATAAACGCTCCGCGAGGATGCACAGTGATTCTATATGGAAGATGTCAGCTTCGCTGACGAGAATCACGCACCAAGTCTCACGGACGTTCTGCTTGAATAAAAATAATGACAATATAGAAAGGATAACACAATAAAGTGGTTAGGGAAATAGATAAAATATAAAGAAAATATAAAAAATTTGCTTGACAATGTCCGGTGTTTCCGATACAATAACCTTTGTCGCGAGCGACTTGCCCAGTTAGCTCAGTTGGTAGAGCAAAGGACTGAAAATCCTTGTGTCTCTGGTTCGATTCCGGAACTGGGCACTTCGCGGGTGTAGTTCAATGGTAGAACACCAGCCTTCCAAGCTGGATACGTGGGTTCGATTCCCATCACCCGCTTTCTCAGAACGTAGTTCTGAAGTAATGGGCAGATTCCCGAGTGGCCAAAGGGGACAGACTGTAAATCTGCTGCAACTTGCTTCGGTGGTTCGAATCCACCTCTGCCCATTC
>CAKQXQ010000050.1 GCA_934292805.1 uncultured Roseburia sp.
TATGAATCTTTCAAGGTTATTCACTGTTCAGTTATCAATGTTCTTTGTTGTTTTCAGCAACTCTGATATGTTATCATGTTCAGTAGTGTTTGTCAACAACTTTTTTATTTTGTTTTCTTCGAAGTTTTAAGTTCGTAAGAAGCTTTGATATTGTATCGCAATCATTTCTTCCTGTCAAGAACTTTTTTCATCTTTTCGAAGTTCTTTGTTGTCACTCGTTCGTGACAGCTTGTTAATGATATCAAAGGGAACCAGAATTGTCAATACCTTTTTTACATGTTTTTTATATTTTCGACACATCTTTTTAACAGTCGTCTTCTTGCTTCCTGCCTTCTGGCCTTTTTCTTATTCCACATACTCAATCCCCATCATAGTAAGTCCATGCGCCGGAGCTGTAGGTCCTGCTGCTGCACGATCCTTCTGATCAAGGATCTGTATCATCTCCTCCGGCTGCATTTCCCCTCCGCCGACACGGATCAGTGTACCTGCAATAATACGCACCATGTTATATAAAAATCCATTTCCGGTTACCCGGATGGTAATGATGTCATTTTTGTCTTTTTCCACTTCACATGCATAGATTGTCCGTGTTGTAGTTTTTACCTGTGCACCCACTGCACAAAAGCTTTTGAAATCATGTTCTCCTACAAGATACGATGCTGCCTGTCTCATCTTTTCCACATCCAGTTTATGATGATAGAAATAAGTATCCAGTCTCCGGTTTGGCATACGGAATGTGCGGTTTAAAATACGATACTCGTATGTTTTTCTGCTCTCCTGATATCTTGGATGCCAGTCGGATGGCACCTCACGGGAATCCTGCACAACAATATCTTCCGGAAGACGCTGGTTTAGTGCAAAAGATATCTTTTCTGCAGGCATCCTTGTCTCCGTATCAAAGATTGCCACATTCCCCATGGAATGCACTCCGGAATCCGTCCGGCTCGCACCTGTCACAATAATATCTTCGCCCAATAGGTCAGATAATTTTTCATTTAAAACCTGTTCGATTGTAATACCGTTCGGTTGGATCTGCCAGCCACAGTAATTTGTTCCATCATATGCCACGATCAGCTTTATTCTTTTCATTTTCCACCTTATTCTTCATTATAAATTAACAATAGAATATTCCCAATCCTATTACTCGCCACCTGAAGAGGTGGGAGTCTTCTCGACTGAGATAAAAAACTGCCATGCAAGGTCTCCCCTGACATGACAGCTGCAGATTCTCCGGTTACATTGGCCATGATAAAAAAGCACGACAAAGCAGGATCAGTACCAGGTATGCAATGATCACTGCATATGCCTTCCTGTCTCTTGCAACATAATGTAATGGTTTCATCTTGGTACGTCCCTCTCCACCATTATAGCAACGGGCCTCCATTGCCATTGCAAGATCATCTGCACGACGAAATGCAGACACAAATAACGGCACAAGCAATGGCACCATATTCTTCACTCTGTGTATCAGATTACCACTCTCAAAATCTGCGCCTCTTGCCATCTGTGCTTTCATGATTTTATCCGTTTCTTCGATCAGTATCGGAATAAAACGGAGTGCGATTGACATCATCATTGCAATTGCATGAACCGGTATACCGATTTTGCTTAACGACATCAGTGATTTTTCCAGACCATCTGTCAATTGGTTCGGTGTTGTTGTAAGTGTCATGATCGATGTGCCAAGGATTAAATAAGTAAGCCTGATCGCCATGAGCACTGCATTCTGTGCACCTTCTGCTGTGATTTTAAAAATCCAGAAAGAAACCAGCGGTTCACCTGGCGTCAAAAAAAGGTTGAATAATGCTGTCACAAGCATCAGTACCATAATTGCCTTCAAGCCTTTGACCATAAATTTGAATGGTACTTTGGATGCTTTGATCACTGCGAACAGAAATATAGTTGCAACGACCAATGCCGCAATCCCTTTAAAACAAAATAATGAAATAATATATATCAATGTTGCAAATAACTTTACTCTCGGATCCAGCTTATGGATGACAGACTCTGCCGGATAATACTGGCCTAACGTGATGTCTCTTAACATGTTTTCTCCTACTATTCACCAATTACTTTCTATTCAGACGCTGTGCTTATCTAAGCACACCTTTTGCAACAGCATTGTGAGGTTCCCTTCCCAGCAACGCCTCTAACAGGCTTTCTCTCGCTTCTGCCACCGTGGTAGCATCCGTATTCACCTTCAGCCCCTTTTCTTTCAACTCATGCATCAGATAAGTAACCTGCGGAGCTGCAAGTCCGATCTGTTCCAACTCTTTGTAATGTCTGAACACCTCTCTTGGCATATCGTCAAACATCACCTGTCCATGGTTCATTACAATTATGCGTTCCACATATTTTGCCACGTCTTCCATGCTATGTGATACAAGAATGACCGTCATTCCAAGTTCTCTATGCATCCTTGCGATAAGATCTAATATTTCATCTCTTCCTGCCGGATCGAGTCCTGCCGTCGGTTCGTCCAAAATCAGTACATCCGGTTTCATTGCAAGAACTCCCGCGATTGCCACTCTTCTTTTCTGTCCTCCTGACAGATCGAACGGTGACTGTGTATAGAGCTCCTCCGGTATTCCCACGTTCTCCAGTGCTTCCTTCGCACGTGTTTTTATTTCTTCTTTTGAAAGTCCCTGATTCTTTGGTCCAAAGCAGACATCATCCAAAATCGTCGTCTCAAACAGCTGATGCTCCGGGTATTGGAATACCAGTCCGACATGATTTCTCAGTTCTCTTAAATTATATCCTTCTTCATAAATATTCTGTCCATTATAGGAAATTGTACCTGATGTTGCTTTCACAAGTCCGTTCAAATGCTGGATCAGCGTAGACTTTCCGGATCCGGTATGTCCAATGATCCCGATAAACTGTCCGTCTTTTATTTCTAAATTGATGTCTTTAAGTGCCTGGATCTGATATGCAGTTCCCTCACTATATACATAATTAATATGATTCAAAACGAGTGACATAGCACCCTCCGTTCTTCTTTATCTTACGATAAATGTCCTGTATTTTCATGTAAAATTTTTACCCTGCAATATTCATGATCGCATCGATCAGTTCCTGTCTTGTCAGTACTCCGATTGGAATATCCAGTCCTGACTGACGAAGCAAGTCTGCCAGAAGCGTGATCTGTGGCACATCCAGTCTGTGTTCTTTGAGAGTTCCGACCTGTGAGAAAATCTCTCTTGGTGTTCCCTGCATTACAATCTGTCCCTGATCCATGACATACACATAATCAGCGTCGACCACTTCTTCCATGTAGTGTGTGATCAAAAGTACCGTAACACCCTTTTTCTGATTCAGTTCATGCGCAGCGTGCAGTACCTCTTTTCGTCCGTTAGGATCAAGCATCGCTGTCGGCTCATCCAATACGATGCATTTTGGTTCCATTGCCATCACACCGGCGATCGCAACGCGCTGCTTCTGTCCGCCGGATAATTTGTTCGGAGAATGATGTCTGTATTTGAGCATTCCTACTGATTTCAGGCTTTCTTCCACCCGCTGCCAGATCTCATCCGTCGGTACACCGATATTTTCCGGTCCAAATCCTACATCTTCTTCCACTACGCTGGCAATGATCTGGTTATCCGGATTCTGAAATACCATTCCTGCACTTTTCCGTACCGGTAAAATATTTTCTTCTTTTGTAACATCTTTCCCATCTACCCAGAGACTTCCCTCTGATGGAGCGAGCAATGCATTGATGTGCTTTGCAAGTGTAGATTTTCCGGAACCGTTATGCCCTAAAATAGCAATGAACTGTCCCTCTTTCACATCAATATCAATATGATCTAATGCTGTCTGGACAGATTCTATATTTCCTTCTTCATCCCGATGGATATATTCATGAACGAGCTGCTTTGCTTTGATGATTCCCATCCTGCCTGTTTCCTCTCCCGGTCAGGATACATTCCTTGCGATGTATGCCTGATTATTGTTTCATTCTGCTTTTCACTGAATGATATTGTTGTTTTAGTCTTCCCACTTCAGTCTGTGAAGCTGCCCTTCCAGTTTCATATGATCAAAATGATTCTGACGCAGTGCCTCATAAAGCACGATTGCAACAGAGTTAGACAAATTCAGTGATCTTGTCTCGCCGATCATTGGAATACGTACACAAGTGTCCGGATTTTCTTTTAAAATCTCCTCCGGGATACCTGCACTTTCTTTTCCAAACATAATAAAGCAATCCGGTTCATAGGACACATCTGAGTAGACATGCCTGCCCTTTGTTGTTGCCATATATATTTTAGCATTTGGATTCTTCTCGCAGAACTCTTCCCAGTTGACATAGGTTGTCACATCCAGATCCTTCCAGTAATCCATTCCTGCTCTTTTGATCGCTTTCTCATCCAGACGAAATCCAAGCGGCTCGATCAGGTGAAGCTTTGTTCCTGTTGCTACACAGGTTCTTCCGATATTTCCTGTATTTGCCGGAATTTCCGGTTCATATAATACAATGTTTAACTCTGCCATTATGATTCTCCTGTTATACATGACAAAATCTTTTCTTCTGTAAAAAGAAAAGATTTTATCTGTACTTATTTACGTAATTCGTTGATAAAAATTTCCATGCGGTCTAATGCTTTTTTCAGATCCTCAAGGGAATATGCATAAGATATCCTCAAGAATCCCTCTCCGCAATCTCCAAATGCTGTTCCCGGTACAACCGCCACTTTCTGGGAATTCAAAAGTTTTGTTGCAAACTCCTCGCTCGTCATACCAAATTCTTTGATACATGGGAATACATAGAATGCTCCAAACGGTTCAAAACAGGACACTCCCATCTCTTTAAATCGATGGATCAAATAACGGCGTCTTCCGTTATATTCTTCCCTCATCTTAACCACATCTGCGTCTCCGTTGCGGAGTGCCTCTACGGCTGCATACTGGCTTGTCGTCGGTGCACACATGATCGCAAACTGATGGATCTTAAGCATCTGCTTGATGATCACTTCCGGTCCGCATGCATAACCAAGTCTCCATCCTGTCATTGCATAGGATTTTGAAAATCCATTGATCACTATCGTTCTCTCTTTCATTCCAGGAATCGACGCAATGCTGACATGATTATCTGTATAAGTCAATTCTGAATAGATTTCATCACTTAGCACAAACAGATCATACTTCTCTACGATTGCAGCAATTTTTTCAAGATCAGATTGCTCCATGATAGCTCCGGTTGGGTTGTTCGGATATGGAAGCACTAAGAGCTTTGTCTTTGGTGTGATCGCAGCCTCAAGTTCCTCCGGTGTCAGACGGAATTCATTTTCAGCCTTAAGTTCGATAATAACCGGGGTTCCATTCGCAAGCACACAACATGGAACATAAGAGACATAGCTTGGCTGTGGAATCAGCACTTCGTCTCCAGGATCCAGCATTGCACGCATTGCAATGTCTATTGCCTCACTTCCGCCAACTGTCACCATGATTTCGTTATTATAGTTGTAGGAAAGTCCGTAACGTCTTGTCAGATATTTATCAATTTCAATTTTTAGTTCCTTTAATCCGGCATTGGAAGTGTAAAAAGTTCTTCCCTTCTCCAGGGAATAGATTCCTTCATCCCTGATATGCCATGGTGTATCAAAATCCGGTTCTCCGACACCTAGCGAGATCGCATCTTTCATTTCGTGAACAATATCAAAGAACTTTCGGATACCGGATGGCTGTATGGTTGTAATTGTTTTACTTAACGGATTTCTCATAATCACATCTCGATCCTTTCATCCTTTGCCTTCACTGCCATAACGGTTCCATGATCTTTATATTTTTTCAGAATAAAGTTTGTTTTTGTGCTAAGCACAGAATCCAATGGAGACAATTTGTCAGAAACGAACTGGGATACTTCACGAAGTGTCTTTCCCTCGATCGTTACCATAAAATCAAATCCTCCGGAGATCAGGTATACAGAATTCACTTCCGGATAGTTATAGATACGCTCTGCTACTTTGTCAAATCCCATGCCTCTTTGCGGTGTAACTCTTACCTCGATCAGTGCAGTTACTTTTTCAATCCCTGCCTTATCCCAGTCGATCAGTGTGTGATACCCACAGATAATGTTCTCTTCTTCCATTTTCTGAAGTTCATTAACCACCGCCTCTTCATCTACTCCAAGAATGATTGCAAGTTCTTTTAAATCAATTCTGCTGTTTTTTTCTATAAAAGTTAAAATCTTTTCGCGCATACTGTTATACCTTTCTTTCTGCAAAACCATTTGGTCTTAGTCCGTATTATCTTCCGATTACTTTGTATAATTCGTCTGTCTTCGGTGGCTCCAAATATCTTCTTTCGTCATCATTGAGCAACACACGGTCATTTCCTTCCGTTGCTTTTCCAATGATGGTTGCCTTGATACCTGCCTTTTCCAGTTCTCTCACAAGATGGTTACCATCCGCTGCAGCCATCAGCATACATCCGCTTGAGATCAGAAGGTATGGATTCACTCCAAAGAATTCACATACTTCCACTGTTTCCTGACGAATTGGTATTTTCTTAAGATCGATTTCAAGTCCGACGCCAGATGCTTCTGCCATTTCCCACAGAGCTCCGAATATCCCGCCCTCTGTCACGTCATGCATTGCACTAACGCCAGACGTCACGGCGACTGCGGCCTCAGACTGTACTGATATATATGCGTCAAGCCCTTTTGCTTTTCCGATAAAAGGATCAGAAAAACGGGTCTTTAACTCTTCTTCTTTTTCTTTTGCAATAATGGAGGTTCCTTCGATGCCGATCCACTTTGTAACAAGGATATCCATCCCCGGTCTTGCTCCGGCTGTTGAGATCAGATGTCCTTTTTTGACTTTACCGACTCCGCATACACTGATCACAGGCTGGTTTACCACTCTTGTCACCTCTGTGTGTCCACCCATTACCTGCACATTGGCTTTTGCACAGGCAGCCTCCACCTGTTTCATCATCAGGCAGAGATCCTGCTCGCAGACAGAAGTCGGCAGTAATACAGTAAGCAGAACACCAATCGGTTCTGCTCCTGCACTTGCCAGATCGTTCACTGTGATCTGGATTGCAAGTGTACCGATATCCTGTGCGGTTCCTGTGATCGGATCCGTAGACATAACAAGTGTCTCATCTTCCGCCAGCTGTACTGCTGCACAGTCTTCTCCCACTCCGGCACCCAGGATAACTTCTGGTCTTATCGTATGGATCTGCTTAAACACAGATCTTTTTAACACATTTTCAGGTACTTTTCCAACTTTCATATGACTCTCTCTACTGTCCTTCTGCTGTATTTCCGGTAATATCACTTTCATTCACAGTTCCAAGTATTCCGGCTGCTTCTGCTGATTCACCTGCCGGTGCTTCTGCCGGTGCTTCTCCCGGTGTCTCAACTCCGGCTCCACTGTACTGGCTTACTGTCGCAGTAATCGTTGCCTCGTCTCCGGTTGCGATTGCTGCATTTACTGCTGCTGTTACATTCGGATCTGCTGATGCTGTTCCGACATTCACGATTTTCGGAGATGCCTTATAGGTACTCTTATTGATTGCCTCACGGCTCTGTTCTACACCGTCTACCGTCACTATCTTCCAGAGTTTTGCCACATATCCTGTATGCTGTCCCTGGACAGTTGCGATATGTCCGACCGGATCCGCTGTTGCCACAAACTGTACCGGTGGATTATTTTCCGAAACAACTTCACTTTCGTAGGTTACTTTACGATTAGAAGGACGTGTTTCCTCGCCATAAATATTAAAATAAATATCCTTTCCGACGGTATATCCTTCAATATAAATCGGAGTCTCTCTGTTATTTACGAATTTTAGATCCTTGTAATCTCCTGCGATTGCCGCATCCATAGATGGCTTCACATAGGTTACGATCATGGAGTGGTTCGACCGCTGTGTTACTTCAAGCTCTGCATTTAAAACTGCGTTATATAATGTGGTAGAAACCTGACACACACCACCACCGTAAGACTGCACCGTCTGTCCGTTCTCGTAGGCACCTGCCAGTTCATAGCCGCCTGCTGCTGTAAGTGGTGAGATCGCTTTGCCGACAGAGAATTCTTCCCCCGGATATAGCACGGTTCCATCAATCTTTCCGGCAGCCACACTGATATTCTTACATCTTCCTGCCGATGAGCTCTTGTAGTTTGTGGAATAGGAACCAAGAAGATCTTTTACCTTCTTAAGCTGCTCTTCGCTTCCCTCAGGTTCTACCACCTCGGCTATAAGGTCGATCGCTGCATCTGTTCCATCCCAATTGCTCTTCAAATATTCTTCAATCGCTTCTACGGATTTTACCACATTCACTTCCACGCCGGAATGTCCTGCAATAAACTTGAACTGTCCGTTCTCTCTGACCAGTCCGTTATTCACTGCATCATCATTTAACTTCTCTGCTTTGGCTGTCAACGCTTCTGTTGTGGCAGTCTCATTGATACTTAAAGGCAGATCAAAAACTTTATTTCCCTGTTCCAGATCTTTCTTATCTTTGTAGCGTTTGATCAGATTGCCGCTTTTTCCAACTGCAAATGCTTCCTTTAATGCACTGTTGCTCTGAAACGTAATTCCAAGTTCTTTTGCTGTGATATTCACGCTCTTCCCATTAGCACTTAAAGTAAATACTGCTTCATCCACGCTTTGTGCATAACTGTCGATGGCTTCTTTTGCTTCCTCTTCTGTCATTCCGCCAACATTGATGCTTCCAATATAAATTCCGTCTGCGATCCTCGTATCATCTGTCTTCGCCCTGGTTCTCACTGCACTTCCTGTAAATACAAATCCTGCAACGATCACTGCCAGGAGAAGTGTCAGACCTATTCTTCCACTTTTCTTCATGATTTCTGCTCTCCTCATTGCTTGCACTTATTTTACCATGAACAGACTGATTTTCAATGCACGAAAACACGAATATCCTTCTGCTCACTTTTTAATTTTCGTGTATTTTACATGAAAGCCGCGAGGATTGTAGTGATTAACATCGTAGCCACGATCACGATCACGATTGCTGCCATTAACTTCCGGTTCTTTTTCTTTCCAAAATTATACATATGTCATCCCTCTTTTTATGAAATCTATTGTCTGTTTCACTTGATTTTTCTGCGTTTAATCACTCTATCTTATCATATCCACCGGGATTTTTTCAACGGATATCTGTAATTATTCTTATCGTTCTTATTCTTTTTTCATCTTTCCGTATGTTTCGATCAGGTGATCTGTCAGCCTGGAAGCCTCACTTCTTGTGAAGCCTGCCGGTATCTGCGGCATATCGATCCCATGATACTTTGTGAACTGCTCCAGATAAGAAATCTGTCTTGCAGTAGCCGGTGTCTGTTTTTTTACCTTATATTGAAGCTGCACCGGTTCAAACGCTTTTGGATCCTCTTGCATATATCGTTTCTTTAAGATTTCGAATATGATCTGTGTTTCCATGACATCTTCCAGTGCCCGGTGTCCATTGACACGCTCTACCTCAAAAAATTCACAGAGGCTCTGTAAATCCTTTTTCTGTCCTTCCGGAAGAAATTTTCTCGCAAGCTTTAATGTATCGACTGCTTTCTTTTCAAAAGAAATGTTATGATTGACCGCCCACTGTTTTAAAAAGCTGTAATCAAAAATAATATTTTGACCAACCAGAATGTCTTCTCCAAGAAATGCAAAAAACTCCGGAAGTACATTCTCTGCTTTTTCTCCGTTTTGTGCCATCTCATTGCTTATCCCGGTAAGCTCTGTCACGCGTTCCGTTATGTCTGTTTCCGGATCAACCAGTGCACAAAATGTCTCTGTCACATGCTGGTTTCTCACTCTTGCTGCCCCGACCTCAAGGATTCTGTCTGTTTTTACATTCAATCCGGTCATTTCCAGATCGATGACAACATAATTTTCCATCATCTTCCCCTGCTCTCCTTTCACATTTCTTCCGTTACTTCTTTCACGGTTTCCACATGTGCCTGGTGATCTAACGGATCCCTGTTCTCATAATCAAAAAGTACATAAACGGGTGTTTCCAGTCTCTCTGGTGCTTTTTTCAGTGTTTTTACTGCTTTTTCCGGGAAATGATAATGGAATGGTTCCACATGAGACTTCACTCCGTTTCTGCAATAATAACGTGTCTGCTCCTTAAACTGTGCTACAGGCGGTGCAAAGGATGGCCTGCTCTTGCAGTTTTCCCTGTAATACAGATCGAATGTAAGGCTCTCTTCGATCAGGCGGATATCTTCCTCTTCTCCCCATTTTTCTTTCAGGAACTCCAATAGGATCTCACATCTTCTGATCCTTGAATGGCTCATTCCAAAGTATCCCATCCGCTCATAAAATGCACCAAGCTCCTGGAACATGTAAAATCCACTGTCAAAAAAAGGTTCCAGAACTTTCATGGTAATCTCATACTGGCCACTGTTATAGTATACCTCAAGCATCTCTTCCACCTGTTTGATCCTTAGTATATCCTCAAAGCAAAGCCACTTTGTCTGCATTACTTCATAAGGTGTTTTGGCATGATACACAAGTCCGTATTCTGCTGCATGATCATACATATAGGATCCCTTGAGGACTTTCAAAAATCCAAGCTGCAGCTGGTTTGGCTTCAACGCATAAATCTCATCAAACGATCTGGAAAATGTTTCATAATCTTCATAAGGAAGTCCTGCGATCAGATCCAGATGTTCATGGATATTCCCACCGCTCTGGATTTTCTTCACGATCTCTTTCACTTCTTCCAACTTCATCGCCCGATGGATCTCATGGATCGTTTCATCATTGGTCGACTGGACTCCGATCTCTAACTGGATCAGTCCCGGTCTCATATCATGGATAATCGAAAGCTCTTCTTCGTTCAGAAGGTCTGCTGCGATCTCAAAGTGAAAATTTGTAATTCCATTGTCATGTTCTTTGATAAAACGCCATATTGTCATCGCGTGTTCATGATTGCAGTTGAACGTGCGGTCTACAAACTTTACCTGCGGTACTTTCTTTTCAATAAAAAATGCAAGCTCTTTCTTCACAAGCTCAATATCCCGGAAACGAAGCTTTTTCTCGACAGAAGAAAGACAGTAGCTGCAGTTGAATGGACAGCCTCTGCTGGATTCATAGTAAATGATACGGTTTTCAAAATCTTCAATCTTATCGTAGCAAAAAGGGATCTCTCCCATCACAAGCGGCTCCTGCATTCCAGTGAATACAATGTTATCATCCTTGCGGTATGCAATTCCCCTGATATCAGAAAGTTCGATATCGTGGTTTACATAATATTGACACAACTGTTCAAAAGAACGCTCCCCTTCTCCTATCATAATCCCGGTAACCTGCGGATGCTCTTTCAGAAAAGCTTCCACTTCAAAAGAAACCTCCGGTCCTCCTAACCAGATCGGTACTTCCGGTCTTAATTTATGGAACTCCAAAATCAGTTCCTCTACATAATCTATATTCCAGATATAGCAGGAAAAGCATAAAACATCCGGCTTTGCCTTATAAATCTGTTCTAAAATATAATCCACGCGGTTATTGATCGTATACTCACCAATCACAATCTGATCTTCGTATTTTTTTGCATAAGAATGCAGACTGTAAACAGCCAGATTGGAATGGATATATTTTGCATTGATCGCTGTTAAAAATAATTTCATTTTATTTCCCGACTTTCTTTGTTCAGTATTCATCACATGCGCCCATTATAAATCGAAACGGAGCAGTTCTCAATCTTTTTTTGAGACTGCTCCGTTTCTGATTCTATTCACTGCCACAGACATCTGCCACAATGCTTTTTATATGCTCTCCGTTTTAACAACCTGATTCTCCAACGCACCTGCGATATAAAGCGGACCTACCTCATAATGTAGCGGAAGATCACATCAAAGCCGGCAATCCACAATAGGATTGCTCCCCCGATATATGCCTTTCTCTTATGTTCAAACCCAAAATGATATCCTGTGTACGTTCCTGTGATCACAACTGCGATCGTAATACATGTGATCATGATCAGAAGAACTGCCAGATTGGTCTGAAGAAATCCAAATGCAATTCCTGCTAACAATGTGTATGTTCCTGTCACGGCTTCCATCCGAAGAAAACGCCGGAAGCCAAGATTCTCTTCTCTGTGCTCGTTCACTCTTTCATTGATGATCGCCTTTACGATCAGTCTTACTCCGAGACAGAAGAATATGACTGCTGCGATCACAGTTCCGATAAAGTGCTCATTTCTTGCAAGATCATTCTCGTACAAAAGCTTTGCAAGAAGATTTCCTATATATAGTGTTATCAGCTGCCATGCTGCAATGATCGCACAAACCTTCGTCAGATGTGTTTTATTTACCTTTGCAACAAGAGATCCCTGACACTCCATACCCGCGAATATGTCTAATGATATGCCGATCAGGATCAGCATGTTCTCTATCCAGTTCATAAATCCTCCTCTGTAAATATCTTATTACATATTTACTATTATAGTAGATTTATACGATTTTTCCATAGACAATGAATGGTGATTGTCTGTTATTTCTCTTTTACCGCTGCTGTTTTGTAAATAAACTTCACACTGCCATTCACTCCATCAGAGATCTGGGTAAATGTCTGGTAATCTGCACCTGCATTGATCACTGCCTGCATTCTCTCAACAAGAGGTTTTATATCTCCATTATAGCTGTTTACGATTTTCTCAATACCGGTTTCATTGAATTCTACCATTCCGTCTGACAACTGATGTGCACCGTCCTGCAATGTTCCCACACCATCAGATAACTGACCGGTTGCATCACATACGGCTGCTGCTCCGGAATTTAATGCGTCATTGTTGGCTACTAAGGTTGCCGCCCCATTTGCAAGCTGTGCGATTCCGTCTTTTAACTGATTTGCACCACTTCCAAGGGAACCTGCTTTATCATTCAGCTGTGTGATTCCTGCCTGAATGGCACTGACACCGGAAGACAGGTTGGATGCTCCTTTGGCTACGGATGCAGCCCCCTCTGTAAGTGCTGCAATCTTCGCAGTGGTCTCTTCACTTGTCAGGGAAGCTTTTACTCCGTCAAGTGCCTGTACTGCTCCATCAACCTGGCCAATACCATTCTGTAATGCAGCGATCTTATCTCCCAGGGAATCTATTACCTCAGATGCAACAGCCGCATTGGAGATTGTCATGTCAAGAGCCGATCCAACTGCACTGTAATATGCATTTGCAGTACCTGCAGCTGTCAGATAATCTTCATCTGTCTTCGAACCACCGCCTGCTAAGTAAGCTGCTGCTTCCACTTCCGCTTTAATCCCCTCTTTTAAGTTATCCTGTGCACTCTGTAATGATGCGATCGTTGTTTTTGCGGTATTGTAATCCATATTTGCATTTGCTGCGAAATTCTGATATACGCCTTCTTTGGTCGCATCTAATGTGCTTCCCATTCCGCTTAACATTCCTGCTACTGTATTCACGCCTTCACTCACCTGTGCTGCTCCGGCTGCAAGATTTTTTGCTCCTTCTGCTGCACTGTCAGATCCTGTCTTCAACTGTCCGACACCGCTTACAAGTGCCGGTACATTGTCTGCTAAAGTATCAATACCACTCTTTAACGTACCGATACCGTTATTCAGAGTCACCGTTCCATCTGTATAGGCATTGATCGCATCTTTTAAAGATACCACTCCATTGGAGAAATCTCCCATCTTACTCTTTAAGGTATCCATGCCTTCTGCGAGGTCTCCGGAACCATCCTGCAATTTTCCTGTCGCATCTGTTAAGGTATTCAGCATATCATCCATGGATGCTGTGGCATCACTGCTGTCCATGCTGATAAAATTCGTTGCATTCATCGCAACTGTCATTGTCATCTCGAGTGAGAAATCCTCCACCTGTGCTGCCACCTCAAAGTAATCCGGAAGCTCAATGTCTGAATCAAAATCAGAATCTTTTACATTCAGGCTGTCCTTCAATCCAGGAAGTGCATAACCTACTACAATGTTATTATTTCCATCTGAAATCACTTTTCCGTTGGAAACCTCAATATTTTTGAAGCTGTCATCAAATACAATGCCTGTCATTGCTACAAAAGGAACACAGATCTCTTCCTCTTTTCCTGCGATCGTTGTTTTTACTTTCTCATTATTCGTATAATCAAATCGGATCGTTACTTTTCCGGATTTTCCGGCAAGCTCCTCCGGTGTGATCTCCTCTCCATCCAGATAATATGTAACCTTCTGTGTGACCGGTGTCTCTTTGTCTGTTGTTCCCTGATAATAGATGTCATTGCCATCTGCCTTCCACTGGAGCTTGTCACCATCCTGAGTGAACTCTTCATCACCCTTTACGTTTTCAATATCAGACAGGGATGATACGTCCTCTATCGTATCCTTGCCGTCCCTGTTGTAGAGGTGGTCTGAAACTATTGTCTTGTCAACATTTCCAGATGCATCTGTTATAAAATATACTGTT
>CAKQXQ010000051.1 GCA_934292805.1 uncultured Roseburia sp.
TGATGCCTCATAGAGTATGCAAGAACTGTGGCTCATATAACAAAAAAGAGATTATTCCTCAGGACTAATTTTTAAGAGAATCAGAGGACTTTCAAGAAATTGAAAGTCCTTTTTCTTTTACTTTTTTATATAATTTTCAGATATTTTTGAAAGCAGAGAGATTGTAGAGCATTCCTGTTTATGATATAATCCCTTTTGACGAAAAAACAGGAAAAAAATTGCGGACGCTGCAGCAGGCATCTGTAATTTGAGAAGAGGAAGACAAGATGGGTGAATTATTTAATTTAGACAACAAATTTTTTCAGGGGATCAATAAAATCGTAGATTGTGTCTGCCTGAGCTTTCTTTGGGTACTTTTATGCATTCCGGTTGTGACTGCAGGTGCGGCAACAACAGCACTTTATTATACTGTAAATAAAGTTATAAGAAATAACAGAAGCTACATCTGGAAAGAATTCTGGCATGCATTCCGGACGAATTTCAAACAGTCAACACTGGTATGGCTGATACTGATCTTTATCTATGCGATTATGGGAATTGACTGCTATATCATGTTCCAGTATGCAAAGGCAGGAGTCTCCTATGGATCACTGTATATTGTATTTGCAGTGCTGATGTTAATCGCGACAATGTGGGCAAATTATCTGTTCCCATATATGGCACGCTTTGAAAACACTTTGAAGGCTGTGCTGAAAAACTGTGTGATCATGGCACTTTTGAATCTTGGAAAATCAGTTGTACTGCTGGTGCTGTTTCTGGCAGCTTTAGTTGTTACGTATGTATTCTTTCCAGCAATCATGATCCTCCCGGCAGTTTACATGCTTCTGGCAAATTTTATTCTGGAAAAAGTATTTGTAAAATACATGACACCGGAAGATATTGAGGCGGAAAAGGAACGTAACGAAGAATTTTTTAATTAATGAAATCGAATGTTTTATATATTGATTTATAGAAAGAGATATAGTATATTTTTTAATAGACGTGCAGGAAAAATTTTACAGACTGCAGTGGATGGCAGAGACAGTATGAAAGCATTATGCATCTGACATGACCGCAGGCGAATCGGCACGTAGAGAATGGAGAATGATAACATATGCAGCAGGAGATAACAAAAGTTGCAGTGGATGCAATGGGTGGTGACAATGCTCCGGGGGAACTCGTCAAGGGTGCTGTAGATGCAGTGAATGGCAGAAGTGACATCAAGGTACTGTTGGTAGGACAGCAGGATGTTGTGAGCCGGGAACTTGAGAAGTACACATATCCGAAAGAGCAGATCGAGGTTGTACATGCTGAAGAAGTGATCGAGACAGCAGAACCACCGGTGAATGCGATCCGTAAGAAGAAGCAGTCGTCCATAGTAGTTGGAATGAATCTGGTCAAGCAGAAGGAAGCAGATGCGTTTGTTTCAGCAGGAAGTTCCGGAGCAATTCTTGTAGGAGGACAGGTTATCGTAGGTCGTATCCGCGGAATCGAGAGACCACCGCTTGCACCATTGATCCCGACAGAGAAAGGAGTTTCCTTACTGATAGACTGTGGCGCAAATGTAGACGCAAGAGCTTCACATCTCGTTCAGTTTGCCCGGATGGGATCGATCTATATGGAAAATGTACTCGGAATTAAGAATCCGAGAGTTGCTATCGTAAATATCGGAGCAGAAGAAGAGAAGGGAAATGCACTCGTAAAAGAGACATTCCCATTGTTAAAGGAGTGTACCGACATTAATTTTGTCGGAAGTATCGAGGCGAGAGAGATTCCTCATGGAGAAGCAGATGTTATTGTCTGTGAAGCTTTTACCGGCAATGTGATCTTAAAGCTATATGAAGGACTTGCTGGTACACTTATCGGAGCCATCAAGAAAGGCATGATGAGCACATTAAAAAGTAAGATTGGAGCTGCACTTGCACTCCCTGCTTTGAAGTCAACCTTAAAGGCATTTGACGCAACCCAGTATGGCGGAGCACCGCTTTTGGGATTGAATGGTCTTGTCGTAAAGACACATGGAAGTGCTAAGGCTGTGGAAGTTACAAATTCAATTTATCAGTGTGTAACTTTCAAACAACAGGATATTAATGGGAAGATCAAGAATAATATTTTAGGTTCAACAGAACAGGAAGGAAAGTAATATGGAATTTGAAAAACTGAAAAAAATCATTGCAGAAGTATTAAATGTAGATGAGGAAGAGATCACAATGGATACCACATTTGTTGATGATCTTGGAGCAGATTCATTGGACGTATTCCAGATTATCATGGGCTTGGAGGAAGAATTTGATATTGAGATTCCGAATGAAGAAGCTGAGAAAATCGTAACAGTGGGAGACGCAGTAGAACAAATCAAAAATGCTTTAAATTCATAAATATAATGAGCATAAGGCTGTCGCGGCGGATAAGTATTGAAGTGCGACAGCCTCTTTACGTTACATGGAACAGGAAAATTGCATAAAGAGGCTTTTTCTTTTTTTACAGATGAGAAACGTCCGCATAATCTGCTGTGAAGTAAGAAAAGTCCTCTGGAAAAGAGGAGAGAATATGACAAAATTAGAAGAATTACAGAACAAAATCGGTTACAAATTTACAGATGAAAATCTCTTAAGACAGGCTGTGACACACAGCTCTTTTGCAAATGAGAAACATCTGAAGAAACATTCTGATAATGAAAGACTGGAGTTTTTAGGGGATGCTGTTTTAGAGATCGTATCCAGTGAGTTCCTTTATAAAAGTTATCCGAAGAAGTCAGAAGGAGATCTGACCAAATTCCGTGCAAGTCTTGTCTGTGAACCGACACTTGCACTCTGTACAAGAGAGATTGATCTTGGAAAGTATCTCTATCTTGGAAAGGGAGAGGACTTAAATGGTGGAAGAATGAGAAATTCCATCCTTTCAGATGCGTTAGAGGCTGTGATCGGAGCAATTTATCTGGATGGTGGATTTGAGAATGCGAAGAAGTTTATCCATAGATTCATTCTGACAGATATTGAACATAAAAAGTTGTTTTATGACTGCAAAACAAGTCTTCAGGAAGTGATCCAGGGACACTATGAGGAAGAATTGAATTACAGACTTGTATCTGAGGAGGGACCTGATCATGATAAGAAGTTCTCTGTAGAGGCAAGGATTGGTGAAAAGGTGATCGGAAGAGGAATCGGACATACGAAGAAGGCTGCTGAACAGGAGGCAGCTTATCAGGCATTATTATTACTGAAACCGGTTGAGAATAAATAATCCAGAAACGGAGTTATGAAATGTATCTGAAAAGTATTGAAGTCCAGGGCTTTAAATCGTTTGCAAACAAGATTGTATTTGATTTTCATAATGGAATTACAGGAATTGTTGGACCAAACGGCAGTGGTAAAAGTAATGTCGGGGATGCTGTGCGCTGGGTACTGGGTGAGCAAAGTGCAAAACAGCTGCGTGGTGCGAGTATGCAGGATGTTATTTTTGCGGGTACAGAAAACCGCAAACCGCTCAGTTATGCGTATGTGGCGATCACAATGGATAACTCAGACCATAAGCTTGCAATCGATTTTGAAGAAGTTACGGTTGCAAGACGCGTATACCGCTCCGGTGAGAGTGAATACCTGATCAATGGCAGCCCATGTCGACTGAAAGATGTTACCGAGCTGTTTTATGATACGGGTATTGGTAAGGAAGGATACTCCATTATCGGACAGGGACAGATTGAACGTATTTTAAATGGTAAACCCGAAGAACGCAGAGAACTTTTTGATGAGGCTGCAGGAATCGTAAAATATAAGAAACGAAAAGCTACTGCACAGAAGAAACTGGAGAATGAACGGGAAAATCTGGTGCGTGTCAACGATATCCTGTCCGAACTGGAACGCCAGGTCGGACCATTGGAGCGTCAGGCAGAAAAAGCCAGGATTTATCTGAAGAAGAAAGAAGAATTAAAAACGTTAGATGTCAATATGTTCCTTTTTGAAACAGAACGTATTGATCATCAGCTCGCCGAAGTGAAGGAAAAGTATG
The DNA here is from genome assembly GCA_934292805.1 of uncultured Roseburia sp. GTDB lineage: Bacteria > Bacillota > Clostridia > Lachnospirales > Lachnospiraceae > Roseburia. The sequence continues at coordinate 3,988 of CAKQXQ010000051.1, forward strand.
CAATAGCGGACAAGCAGTATCAGGAGGCGAAAGACAACTACGAGAAAATAAAAGCAGAGTACGAGAAGCTGGAACAGGATATCGACTCCTGCGATACAAGGATTAATGAAATCCGTGAAAGTATGAGCCAGTCAGCTGTGAATAAGAACAGACTGGAAAGCCAGATTGAAATTTTAAACGAACAGATCCGGTCTGCTGAGCAGACGGACGAACATATGCAGAGCCGGCTGAATGCGATCGATAAGGACAAAGAAGAAAAAATGTCTCTGTGCAGGGATTATGAGACCCAAAAGTCCGGGATCGAAGAGCAGATCCTGGCGATCGAGTCCGGAAAAAAAGAAGCCGAACAGGCTCTATCAGCCTTACAGAGTGAGATTTCCAGATGCACAGAAGGCATGGAAAAGGGAAAGCAAAAGCTGATCGAGCTGTTAAACAGCAAGGCATCTGTAAAAGCGAGACAGCAGCGCTTTGATACGATGGAAGAGCAGGTGAATATCCGTAAGGCACAGTTAAATCAGAGACTGCTTGCACATAAGACTGCGGAAGCTGATCTGGAATCTGTTCTTTTGCAATACAGTGAAGAACTGGATGAGGTCAATCAGAAAATCCAGGAGCAGAAGCAGAATGGTTTTTCCATGGAAGAGAAGAACCGGGAATGGAAGAAGAAACTGTCAGAGACAGGACGACAGTTAGAAGAAACTACTGCAAAGTATCACAAGCAGCAGTCACGCCTTGAGTCTTTGCGTAACATTGCCGAACGATATGACGGCTATGGAAACAGTATCCGGAAAGTAATGGAACAGAAATCAAAATACAAAGGACTTTTGGGAGTTGTATCAGATCTGATCCAGGTTGAAAAAAAATACGAGGTTGCGATCGAAACAGCATTAGGCGGTAATATTCAGAATATTGTTACGGAAGATGAAGAGACAGCAAAAGAAATGATTGCTTTCCTGAAAGAAAACCGGCTGGGAAGAGCAACCTTCCTTCCGTTGACAAGTGTGGACGGAAAAGGCAATTTTAAAAATATGGATGCACTGAAAGAACCGGGAGTGATCGGACTGGCAAATACACTGGTAAACACAGATTCCCGTTTTGAGGGAATTGTCGCGTATTTATTGGGACGTGTGATCGTTACAGAGAATATCGATCATGCAATCCGTCTTGCCCGGAAGAACCACTATTCTCTCCATATTGTAACGCTTGAGGGAGAGTATTTAAGTCCGGGTGGATCTATGACAGGTGGTGCATTCAAAAATAGCAGCAATCTTCTGGCAAGAAAGCGTGAGATCGAGGAGCTTGAGGTACAGATTGAAAGTCTGGCAGCTTCAATGAAAGAAAAGCAGAACCGTATGGAAGACATCAAAACAGCACAGAGTCTTCTGCTTGATGATATGGAAGAAAACAGGGCACAGATCCAGAAGTTATACATCGTACAGAATACGGCAAAGATGAATTTAGACCGTGTATCATCCCAGAAGAATGAAAGAGAGAATGTGTACAACGGACTGAAATCCGAAAACCAGGAGCTTGAGAATCAGCTTTTGGAGATCCGCGAAAATAAAGCAAAGATAGAAGAAGAGATTGAAAACGCGAAAAAACGTGAAATCCTTATCACAGAAGAAAATAATAGTTTTCAGAAGATCCTTGCAGAAAACGCAGAGAAGGAAGAGAAGGAATCCCAGAAAGTTTCAAAGATCCTGCTGGAATTAACAGCTGTAAAACAGAAATCTGAATTTATTACTGAGAATATCGAACGTATCCGCGGAGAGATCGTCCGCTGTGAGGAAGAACGTGAGAACGTGATCCGGGATGCAGATAATGCAAAAACAGATATTGAGAAGAAGAGATCAGATATCGAAGAGATCAAAAAGACAATTGCATCTTCCGCAGAATATGAAAAAACGCAGGAAGATATTTTAAAATCCAGTCTGCAGAAGAAGGAAGAAATGTCTGTTACCCATAAGGGATTTTTTAAGAAACAGGAAGAGATGTCTGAAACAATCTCAAATCTTGACAAAGAAATTTTCAGATTAAACAGTCAGAGAGAAAAGTCAGAGGAAGCACTGGAACATCAGATCAGTTACATGTGGGATGAATATGAACTGACATTGCATGCAGCAATGGAGCTTCGGAGTGAGGAAGTACCGGATGCCGGAGAACTGAAAAGACAGATTTCCACTGTCCGGGATGAAATCCGTAAGCTTGGGGATGTCAATGTCAATGCGATTGAAGATTATAAGGAAATCTCAGAACGTTATAACTTCTTAAAGGGTCAGCATGATGATCTGATCGAGGCGGAAAAGACGCTGGTTGGTATTATTGAAGATCTTGATGTTGGAATGCGCAAACAGTTTATGGAGAAGTTTACAGAAATACAGCATGAATTTGACAAAGTATTTAAGGAACTTTTCGGAGGCGGAAAAGGAACTCTTGAGCTGGTGGAAGGGGAAGACATTTTGGAATGTGGAATCCGCATCATTGCCCAGCCGCCGGGAAAGAAGCTTCAGAATATGATGCAGATGTCCGGTGGAGAGAAATCTTTAACAGCGATATCACTGTTGTTTGCTATCCAGAATCTGAAGCCATCACCGTTTTGTCTGTTAGATGAGATCGAGGCAGCATTAGATGATTCAAACGTCAACCGCTTTGCAAAATATCTGCATAAGCTGACAAAAAATACACAGTTTATTGTAATTACGCACAGACGTGGTACAATGGCAGCAGCAGACCGTCTTTATGGTATTACGATGCAGGAGAAAGGTGTATCTACACTGGTATCGGTTAATCTGATCGAGGATGAACTTGATAAATAGCAAGACAAGAGATCTATAATGCTTTGGAATAATGGAGGAATAAAATGAGCGAAGAAAAGAAAGGCTTCTGGGGACGCCTGGTCGCAGGACTGACGAAAACAAGAGATAACATTGTATCCGGGATCGATGCAGTTTTTAATGGATTTTCCAATATTGATGATGATTTTTATGAAGAGATTGAAGAAATCCTGATCATGGGCGATATCGGCGTAAATGCGACAGAAGCGATCATAGAGAATCTGAAAAAGAAAGTAAAAGAGCAGCATATCAAAGAACCTGCAGAATGTAAGGAGCTTCTGATCAACAGCATCAAGGAACAGATGGATGTGGGAGAGACAGCTTACCGATTCGAAAACGAGAAATCAGTCGTACTTGTGATCGGTGTCAATGGTGTCGGAAAAACAACATCAGTCGGAAAACTTGCCGGTAAATTAAAAGATCAGGGGAAAAAGGTGATCCTTGCAGCAGCAGATACTTTCCGTGCAGCAGCCGGAACACAGCTGAAAGAGTGGGCAAACAGAGCTGGTGTAGAGATGATCGGAGGACAGGATGGCGCGGATCCGGGAGCAATCGTATACGACGCAGTGGCAGCAGCAAAGGCGAGAAATGCCGACGTTCTGTTATGTGATACAGCAGGAAGACTTCATAATAAGAAGAATCTTATGGAAGAATTGCGCAAGATCAATCGTATTTTAGAGAAAGAATATCCGGATGCATTCCGTGAGACACTGGTTGTCTTAGATGCGACAACCGGTCAGAACGCACTTGTACAGGCAAGGGAATTTGCCGAAGTTGCAGATATTACAGGTATTATTTTAACAAAGATGGACGGAACAGCAAAAGGTGGTATTGCAGTGGCAATCCATTCCGAGCTCGGAATTCCGGTAAAATACATCGGTGTCGGTGAGACAATTGAAGATTTACAGAAGTTTGATTCCAATCAGTTCGTAAATGCACTGTTTGACGTTAAGGAGGAAGAATAAAAATGCTTACATTGGATAAATTTGAAGAGGCATCAGAGAAAGTAAAAGAAGTGACCACTGAGACAAAGCTTGTATATAGTGATTATTTCAGCAGACAGACGGGCAATAAAGTCTATTTGAAACCTGAAAATATGCAGTTTACCGGTGCATATAAGGTAAGAGGAGCATACTACAAGATCAGCACATTGACAGAGGAAGAACGTGCAAAAGGACTGATCACAGCTTCTGCGGGAAATCATGCACAGGGCGTTGCGTATGCAGCAAAATGCTATGGATGTAAGGCAGTGATCGTTATGCCGACCACAACACCACTCATTAAAGTAAACCGTACCAAAAGCTATGGTGCAGAAGTAGTCCTTTATGGTGATGTATATGATGAGGCATGCCAGAAAGCTTATGAACTTGCAGAAAAAGAAGGATATACATTCATTCATCCGTTCGATGATCTTGCAGTTGCAACCGGACAGGGCACGATCGCAATGGAAATTTTCAAGGAACTGCCATTAGTTGAATATATTTTAGTTCCGATCGGAGGAGGCGGACTCGCAACAGGTGTGTCGACACTTGCCAAATTACTGAATCCTAAGATTAAAGTGATCGGAGTAGAACCGGCAGGAGCAAATTGTATGCAGGCTTCATTTGCAGCAGGAAAAGTTACAACACTTCCGGCTGTCAATACCATCGCAGATGGTACAGCAGTAAAAACACCGGGAAGTAAGATTTTCCCATATATCCAGCAGAATCTGGATGATATTATTACGGTTGAGGATGATGAGCTGGTAGCAGCTTTCCTTGATATGGTCGAAAATCATAAGATGGTAGTAGAAAACTCAGGACTTTTAACTGTGGCAGCATTGAAGCATCTTGATGTGACAGACAAACGGATTGTTTCTATTTTAAGTGGCGGTAATATGGATGTTATCACAATGTCTTCTGTTGTACAGCAGGGACTGATCTTAAGAGACAGAATCTTCACCGTATCGGTACTGCTTCCGGACAAGCCGGGAGAACTCTGTAAAGTATCCGGCATTATTGCAGGGCAGCAGGGCAATGTAATTAAATTGGAGCACAATCAGTTTGTTACAACGAACCGGAGTGCAGCGGTAGAACTTCGCATTACCCTGGAGTGTTTTGGCACAGATCATAAGAAGCAGATCATCAATGCACTGGAGGAAGAAGGATACAAACCAAAGGTTGTACGTACCAGCTTATAAGATTGATAAGTATTAATAAATTGAAAACTTGTGGATAATCATATATGATGAAAATGAGTTTGTCGTTTTTAAATGAAAGGGGTAATTACTATGAAGAAAATAGAAGAGTATGTAAGAACAATACCGGATTTTCCGGAACCAGGTATCATGTTCCGCGATGTAACAAGCGTATTACAGGATCCGGATGGATTAAAATTAGCAATCGATTCTATGATCAGGCTTTTGGATGGCGTTGATTTTGATGTGATCGCAGGTGCAGAATCCAGAGGATTTATTTTTGGAATGCCGATTGCATATGCACTCGGAAAAGCATTTATTCCGGTACGTAAAAAAGGAAAACTGCCACTGGAGACTGTTTCCGCAGAGTACGATCTGGAATACGGAAAAGCTGAGATCGAGATCCATAAGGATGCGGTCAAACCTGGTCAGAAAGTTGTTTTGGTAGATGACCTGATCGCAACAGGTGGTACGATGGAAGCCAGCTGTAAATTAATCGAGCAGCTTGGTGGCGAAGTTGTAAAAATCCTGTTCTTAATGGAGCTTGCAGGATTAAAAGGACGTGAAAAGCTGAAAAATTATGATGTAGCTTCCGTAATCACTTACGAAGGCAAATAAATATGATTAAAAAAACAGGGAATTAGTTATGTTAGAAAAAATGTTTAAGTTAAAAGAAAATAATACGACTGTGAAAACAGAAGTATTGGCTGGTATTACGACTTTTATGACAATGGCGTATATTCTTGCTGTAAACCCGTCCATGCTTGCAGCTGCAGGAATGGATAAAACAGCCGTATTAATGGCAACCTGTATTGCTTCCTTTATCGGAACACTGGCAATGGCAATGCTTGCAAATTATCCATTTGCACTTGCTCCAGGTATGGGACTGAATGCATACTTTGCTTATACAGTATGCGGTGCTATGGGATATGACTGGAGAGTCGCTTTAATGGCAGTTTTTGTAGAGGGTGTGATCTTCATTGTTCTTTCTCTTACAAACGTGCGTGAAGCAATCTTTAATGCGATCCCTACAACTCTGAAAAAAGGCGTGAGTGTAGGTATTGGCTTCTTTATTGCATTCTTAGGTTTACAGGATGGACATATTGTAGTCAATAATGATTCTACATTAGTTACAATTGTTGATTTCAGGGGAGATTTTCATACCCTTGGAATTGGTGCGATCCTTGCATTGATCGGACTTTTTGTGATCGCAATCTTATATATCAGAGGCGTCAAAGGGGCAATCTTAATCGGTATCGCAGCAACCTGGATCTTGGGAATGATCGCTCAGGCAGTCGGACTTTATGTTCCGGATGCAGAAGCAGGATTTTATTCCTTATATCCTGTATGGGGACTGACAGATTTCACATCTCTTGGACAGACATTCGGACAGTGTTTTAAAGCAGATTTCTCTGCGATCAGAGTATTTGACTTTGTGGTAATTATTTTATCCTTCTTATTTGTTGATATGTTTGATACATTAGGAACACTGATCGGTGTTGCAAATAAGGCAAAGATGTTAGATAAAGATGATAAGCTTCCAAGAATCAAACAGGCACTTCTTGCAGATGCGATCGCAACCAGTGCAGGTGCGGTACTTGGTACATCCACAACAACAACTTTCGTTGAAAGTTCTTCCGGTGTAGCAGAAGGTGCAAGAACAGGTCTTGCTTCAGTCGTAACAGGATTCTTATTCCTGCTTGCTATTTTCTTCTCACCGATTTTCTGTGCAATCCCAGGATTCGCAACAGCTCCGGCGTTGATCTTTGTAGGATTCTTAATGGTAACAACTGTGATCTCTATTGATTTTACAGATATGACAGAAGCAGTTCCGGCTTACTTATGTATGCTTGCAATGCCGCTTATGTATAGTATCTCAGAAGGTATCGCTATCGGCGTTATCTCTTATGTGCTCATCAATGTGATCTGTGGAAAATCAAAGAAACTCACACCACTTATGTATGTGCTGGCGGTGTTATTTGTATGTAAATACATATTCTTATAAAAATGTAAAGAAGATTGAATATGTTCAATTCATAATCTGTGTCATTGTGTTTAGAAAGAGAAAGAAAAGAACCTGGTATCCAATGAGAAGTTGGACACCAGGTTTTTTGTCTATTTCGCTGAAAATTTTTATGGGCATTGCGAATACAGATTGGATATGGTATGGTAGCATTAAATCAAAGATCCACTATCATATATAGAATCAATCAGGTTTATCATCGAAGACCATTTCGGTCGTACATTTCAGAGACTTTAATTTAATAATGAAAAACAGAGTGGTATGGAAAATTGTTTTTCTTAAAAAAATCAGTTTACTTATGAAGGGAAAATGCCTATGATATGTAGAAAAGTAAATACCAATCTTTCAGAAACTTTAGATGAGATTGGACTCCAAAAAATAAAGCGTGATGATTATGCTAAGTGTATTCTTGCAGATCCGCAGGTACTTGCGAGAATCGTAAAAAATGTGGTGACAGAATTTGAACAAATGTCTGTGGAAGAAATTATTCCATGCATTGGAGAGCCAACAGTTACATTAAGCGTGCCAGAGCTTCTTAGTATAAAAAATTTAAGCGTAGGAACAGAAGATATTGAAGAAGAAAATGGAAAAATTGTTTACGATATTCGTTTTCCGTTGTATCATAAAGAAAAGACAATTAAGTTTCTGATCAATATTGAAGCTCAGAAAAGCACAAAGGTTTCCAAACTTAAATATCACATAGAGAACCGTATGACATACTATATTTCAAGGATGATCTCGTCTCAAAAAAATGTGGAGTTTATCAATTCTTCTTATGATGATTTAAAACCCGTCTATAGTATATGGATCTGCATGGATACAGGGAAGGAAGAAGATTCTATTATTAAGCTAGGGATGGGAGCGGATGTGATATATGGTGAAAGCAGATGGAAACCTGATTTTTCACTAATAAACGGAGCTATTATCAGAATCCGTGAAAATGAAGATGCAGAAGTATCCAAAAATAAACTGATCGCAATGTTGGAGCTTCTTTTTTCACAGACGCCCAAAGAAATTAAGAAAAAGAAACTGGAAGAAGATTATAACTTTGTAATGTCTGCAGAAATGGAAGGATGTGTGAGTAATATGTGTAATATAAGTGATCTTTTCGAAGAACAGATAACGGAACGAGTAACAGAACGTGTAACAGAACAAGTAACAGAACAAGTAACAGAACGAGTGACAGAGCAAGTAACGGAACGTGTAAAGGAACAAACTTTAATTTCTAAAGTCGTGAAGAAAATAAAACGGGGAAAGAATATTGCAGAGATTGCAGATGAACTTGAGGAAACAGTCGAGGCGGTCACACCTGTTTATGAGGCAGCAATCAAAGCCGCACCGGATTATGATGAGGCAGCAATTTATGAGACTTTAAAGAAGTGATAATGTTTTGCACAGGGTTACGGAAAAGAGTGTAAAAAAATAAGTAAAACATAACATAAGGTGTCAAGGAAAAAAACTTTACTGTAAAGAAAAAATACTTGACACCTGTGTTTTTTTGTGTTATCTTAGCAAAGGTGCCGATAAAAAGTATAAGAAAAGGCATGGTGTTAAGGAATGGAAGAGAAGATTGAGCAGGCTTATCTCTATGATTTTTATGGAGAATTGCTGAACGAACACCAGAGAAGAATCTATGAAGACTTTGTATTCAATGATCTTTCTCTCGGGGAGATCGCAAATGAAGAAGGAATCAGCCGACAGGGTGTGCATGATATGATTAAGCGGTGCACAAAGACACTGGAAGGATATGAGGAGAAGCTTCATCTGATCGAGAAGTTTCAGTCAGCAAAGAAGAAAGTGGCACAGATTGATGCTCTGGCAAAAGAGTTCCATTCTACACACGGCGAAGCGATTATGGAGGAGATCGAACAGATTTCCAATGAGATTTTAGAGGAGCTATAAGATGGCATTTGAAAGTTTATCAGAAAAACTCCAGAATGTATTCAAAAACCTGCGAAGCAAAGGTCGTTTGACAGAGGATGATGTCAAGGCAGCTTTAAAGGAAGTTAAGATGGCTCTGTTGGAAGCGGATGTTAACTTCAAAGTCGTAAAGCAGTTCGTAAAAGACGTACAGGAGCGTGCGATCGGTCAGGACGTTATGAACGGACTGAATCCGGGACAGATGGTCATCAAGATTGTTAATGAAGAGATGGTTAAGCTGATGGGCTCTGAGACAACAGAGATTAAGCTTCAGCCGGGGAAAGCATTGACAGTCATTATGATGGAAGGTCTCCAGGGTGCCGGTAAAACAACGACCGCAGCCAAGCTTGCCGGAAAGTTCAAGCTCAAAGGCAAGAAAGTCTTGCTTGCAGCATGTGATATTTACCGTCCGGGTGCGATCGAACAGTTACAGATTAACGGACAAAAGCAGGGCGTGGAAGTATTTTCCATGGGTGACAAGATCAAACCTGTAAATATTGCAAAAGCAGCAGTTGAATATGCAGTAAAGAATGAATTCAATATTCTGATCATTGATACTGCCGGACGACTTCATATCGATGAGGACATGATGGCAGAGCTTCAGGATATCAAAGAGAATGTTACCGTTCATCAGACAGTTCTCGTTGTGGATGCCATGACAGGACAGGATGCAGTGAATGTAGCCAAGATGTTTGATGAAAAGGTTGGCATAGACGGTGTGATCTTAACCAAGTTAGATGGTGACACCAGAGGTGGTGCGGCACTTTCCATTCGTGCTGTTACCGGAAGACCTATTTTATATATAGGTATGGGAGAAAAACTTTCCGACCTGGAACAGTTTTATCCGGATCGAATGGCTTCGAGAATCCTTGGTATGGGTGATGTGCTGACACTGATCGAGAAAGCACAGGCTGATATTGATGAGGAACAGGCGAAGCGTATCGAACAGAAGATGCGTAAGAATGAATTTGACTTTGAGATGTATCTTGAATCTATGAGTCAGATGAAGAAGATGGGTGGATTATCCAGTATCCTTGGAATGATGCCTGGTCTTGGAATGGGTAAAGGCAAGATGCCTGAGATCGATCAGGAAGCAGCTGAGAAGAATCTGGCACGTACAGAGGCAATCATTTATTCCATGACACCGGAAGAGAGACGTAACCCGTCACTTATGAATCCAAGCCGCAAGAACCGTATCGCAAAAGGTGCAGGTGTGGATATTGCGGAAGTAAACCGTCTGGTAAAACAGTTTGATCAGATGAAGAAGATGATGAAACAGATGCCGGGCATGATGAAAAAAGGTAAAAGAGGAATGTTCAAAGGGCTTCCTTTTTAATAAAT
>CAKQXQ010000052.1 GCA_934292805.1 uncultured Roseburia sp.
TCGCGGGATGGAGCAGTCTGGAAGCTCGTCGGGCTCATAACCCGAAGGTCATAGGTTCAAATCCTATTCCCGCAACTACAAAAAAAGCTGTCGCACAGTAGTGTGGCAGCTTTTTCGGACTGTAGCTTGAAAAATTGTTGCAGGACAAAAGAAACTGATGAAGGAAAAGTGGCGGTATGCTATAATGAGCAAAAGTGAGGTGTTTTGTATGAGTAATATAGATACATTTTTGCAGATGGTAAAGGATTCTGATAATATCGTGTTTTTTGGCGGTGCAGGAGTGTCCACGGAAAGTGGCATTCCGGATTTCAGAAGCGTGGACGGGCTGTATCATCAGAAGTATGATTACCCACCGGAGACGATTTTGAGTCACACTTTTTATATGAGGCATACAGAAGAATTTTATCGGTTTTATCGTGACAAGATGTTATGCCTGACCGCAAAGCCGAATATAACACATTATAAGCTGGCAGAGCTGGAAAAAGCCGGAAAGCTTAAGGCAATCGTGACGCAGAATATTGATGGACTGCATCAGGCAGCCGGAAGTAAGAAGGTTCTTGAACTTCACGGAAGTGTGCACAGAAATTATTGCAGAGACTGTGGCAAGGAGTTTGACGCAGAATATATTTTGAATTCCAAAGGAATTCCACACTGCGACAGCTGTGGCGGATGGATCAAACCGGATGTTGTATTATATGAAGAAGGGCTCGATCAGCAGACATTGGAGGATGCAGTTTCTTATATCCATCAGGCAGACATGCTGATTATCGGAGGAACATCCCTGGCAGTATATCCGGCAGCAGGACTGATCGATTATTATCGTGGTGATAAGCTGGTTCTGATTAATAAATCTACGACGCCGATGGATGGCAGGGCAGATCTGTTGATCCAGGCAGGACTTGGGGACGTATTTGGGCAGGTTGAAGTGTAAGACGACAGCAAAACAGGAGTAAAATCAGGTGACTATGGAAAAAAGAGAATATGAAGTTGGCGATATTGTCAGATTAAAAAAACAGCATCCATGCGGCAGCAGTGAATGGGAAATCCTGCGTGTCGGAGCAGATTTCCGATTGAAATGCACAGGATGTGGACATCAGATCATGATCGCAAGAAAACTTGTAGAAAAAAATACAAAAGAAATTCGAAAAAAGGCTTGAAAATAAGCATAATTCATGTTAGAATGTCTCTTCGTGATATATTATAATTCCTTGCTCATTCAATGAAAGAGTGGGCCAGAGACCAAAAGGAGGAAATTCGCATGAATAAATATGAGTTAGCACTCGTTGTTAGTGCAAAGATCGAAGATGATGCGAGAACAGCTACAGTAGAGAAGGCAAAAGAGTACATCGTACGTGCCGGTGGTACTGTAACAGAAGTTGAAGACTGGGGCAAGAAAAAATTAGCTTATGAAATCCAGAAAATGAGCGAAGGTTATTTCTACTTCATCCAGTTCGATGCTGCTGCAACAGCTCCAGCTGCTATTGAGCAGGACGTTCGTATCATGGACAATGTTCTTCGTTTCTTATGCGTTAGAAAAGACGAGGCATAGAGAGAATCAGTCGGTTAGTGACCGCTGGTCATAGAAGAGAGGAAATCGTATATGAATAAAGTTATTCTTATGGGCCGTTTAACCAGAGATGCAGAAGTTCGTTATTCACAGGGTGAGAGTGCAACAGCGATTGCAAGATTTTCACTTGCTGTTGATCGTCGTTTCCGTCGTGAAGGCGATGAGCAGAATACAGACTTTATTAACTGTGTTGCTTTTGGCAAGACAGCAGAGTTTCTGGAGAGATTCGGACGTAAGGGAACAAAATTTGTTCTGGAAGGACGTATTCAGACAGGAAGCTACACCAACAAAGACGGACAGCGCGTATACACAACAGACGTCGTTGCTGAGAATGTTGAGTTTGCTGAGAGTAAGAATAGTTCAGGCGGAGATAATTCCGGCTATGCACCTTCCAACAGACCATCACCTAGCAGTGCAGCAGGAGATGGCTTCATGAATATTCCGGATGGAATAGATGAAGAGTTACCATTTAACTAGACCTAACAGGAGGTAATAATCATGGCTTTCAATAAAGCAGCAGATAGAGAAGGCGCTCCAATGAAGAGACGTCCAATGCATAGAAGAAAAAAAGTTTGTGTTTTCTGTGGAAAAGATAACGTTATCGATTACAAAGATACAAACAAATTAAAGAGATACATCTCTGAGAGAGGAAAGATCCTTCCTCGCAGAATCACAGGAAACTGTGCAAAACACCAGAGAGCTCTTACAGTAGCAATCAAGAGAGCACGTCACGTTGCTCTGATGCCATACGTTTGCGAATAAATTTTAGCAAATGATTAGAATGCCAGTCCAGGTGAATTCTGGACTGGCATTTTTTCGAATGAAAAGGTATGGCAGATAAGATGGAGGGATGGAGTTATGGGACAGGATTTTATGATCGCGGATACGCATTTTGGAACAGACAGCATCAGACGATATGAAAACAGACCTTTCAAAAGTGTGCAGGAGATGGATGAAGCACTGATACAGAACTGGAACAGAGCTGTTTCTAAGGAGGATACTGTGTATGTGTTGGGAGATTTTTCTTCTTATGGAAAGGAAGAAAATAAGGCACTTTTAAAGCGGTTGAATGGAACAAAAATACTGATCATGGGAAATCATGATATGGGATATACTCCGGAGGAATGGCGGGAAATGGGATTTTTGGAATGTAGCAGATGGCCAATCCTCTATGAGGGATTTTTCCTGCTTTCCCATGAACCTCTGTATATTAATGGGAATATGCCATATGCCAATATTTACGGGCATGTGCATAATAATCCGAGCTATAAGGACGCTTCATCCCAAAGTGTATGCGTCAGCGTGGAAAGACTGCAGTATTGCCCGGAAAGCTTTGAAACAATCCGGGCGAAAATGGAGGGATAGTGGTTTCTGAAAAAGTGATATAAAAGAATGGAAAGTCTTTAGAAAATTTAATGATTTTTTAAGGACTTTTTTTGTTATAATATGTTAGTCTTTTCATATGGTTTTTAAAGGAAATGAAAGACCGGTAGTTACAACATGGGATATTACAAACGGAGAGGGACTATTATATATGAAGAAAAGAATCTTGTATGTATTGATGATAATATTATCCGGTATATTTTTGGCCGCATGCACGAATAGCAAAGCACAAAACAATAAGAAGAATAATCCATCTGTAGAAGACAGTGAAGAAGTAACAGAAGAATATGTCGAGAGTACGCAGATTCCGGTATCAGATGCAGATACAGAGACTGTATATGCAAAAAAGCAGCCGAACGCGGCACTCGCTGCCATGCTGATCGACTATTACCAGATTCCAGAAGAATATCAGAGCACAACAAGGTATTATTATGACGACATTGATCTGAACGATGACGGAGAGAAAGAAGTGATCGCAGTTGTTGTTGGTGAGTATACAGAGTGTGACGGAGGGGATCCGGCACTCATCCTTAAGGAGACAGCAGATGGTTATGAAGTGATTGAAAGTTTTGCATATATAAGGACACCTGTTTATGTGAGCAATACAGCAACAGATGGATGGCATGATCTGATCGTTCCGTCGCATGGAGGAGAGGAAAAGACCGGATTCCGGATCTTTCACTACAAAGAGGGAGCTGGATACCAGAATGACGCTCAGGAGTTCGTGGAAGATATGGATCCGGAATTTTGCGGAATGAAGATACTGGCCAATAACTTTATAGATGATATGGATAAGGGAAATTATCTGACACTGGATGATGGAAATGAACCTGGTAAGTGAGAGAAGTTCTCCTAAAACGGAAAAGTACTTTATATTATGTGCCTAAAATGTTATAATTGATTTCAAATCATTATTTTTCGGTTGGGAAGTCCAACATCTCATACGTAAAAGGGTGCAGATATGAAGAAAACGAATATAAGATTAAAAGGAAAGCTCAGAAGATATCTGAACTGGCCTCTCTATCTTACAATATTACTTATTATAATGAATGTCATTATATATGGACAGAATGTACAGCTTGGAGCAGAGTTTACATGCTTTGTTCTGATTTATTTTGTTGTGGTATTGGTCTCAGGCAGGAGAAATAAGCCACTGCTTATGAATGAGCTGGTCAATTTTGCAACTCAGTATGCCACTGTCCAAAAACAGCTGCTGAACGAGTTTGAGATTCCTTATGCATTGCTGGATTATAATGCAAGATTTCTCTGGATGAACGAGAAGTTTACAGAGATCACAGGAAAAGGGAAGAACTACCATAAATCAGTTACGACTGTTTTCCCGAATCTTACGAAGGAGATTTTGCTGAAGGCGGATTCGAAGGAAGCAACAGATATTGTTCTGGATGAACACAGCTATCATGTTGTTATGAAGAGGATTTATTTTGAATCCGTAGCGAAAGACAGTACGCTTGTTGAGGTTGACGGAAGCGATGAATATCTTACAGCACTGTATTTGTTTGACACAACAGAGCTGAATCATTATATCCGTGAGAATGAGGAACAGAAGCTTGTTGCGGGACTTGTGTATATTGACAATTATGAAGAGGCATTAGACAGTATCGAAGATGTTAAGAGATCCCTTTTGATCGCACTTGTTGACCGTAAGGTGAATAAGTACTTTACAGAGATCGATGCACTTGTCCGTAAAATAGAAAAAGATAAGTATTTTGTAGTCTTTAAGCACAAATATTTAAGCCAGCTGACAGCGGACAAGTTTCATCTGATCGAAGATGTCAAGAGTATTAAGGTTGGTAATGAGATGGCGATCACGCTGAGCATTGGAATCGGTGCAGATGGTGTGAGTTATACACAGAATTATGAGTATGCCCGTATGGGAATTGACCTCGCACTGGGACGTGGTGGAGACCAGGTCGTAGTGAAGGAGGGAGAAGATGTTTCCTATTATGGAGGAAAAGCAAAGCAGGTTGAGAGAAATACGCGTGTGAAAGCCCGTGTAAAGGCACACGCTCTAAGAGAGATCATCGAGAGCCGTGAACATGTTGTCATTATGGGACATTCGATCAGTGATGTGGACTGCCTTGGTGCCGCGATCGGTGTATATTGTGCGGCACGTGTTCTTGGGAAAAAAGCACAGATCGTTCTGAATGAGGTTACTTCTTCATTAAGACCTCTTGTGGATTGCTTCACGGAAGAAAATGGCTACCCGGCAGATCTTTTTATCAACAGTGAAGAGGCACTTCTGATCACGAACAGAAACACGCTGCTCATGGTAGTTGATACGAACCGTCCGAGTTACACGGAGTGTCCGGAATTATTGAAGCGGACAGACACGATCTGTGTATTTGACCATCACAGACAGAACAGTGAGACGATCGAGAACCCGGTACTTTCTTATATAGAGCCATACGCATCAAGTGCGTGTGAGATGGTTGCGGAAGTATTACAGTATTTCTCTGAGAATATTAAACTTGAACCAGCTGAGGCTGACTGTATCTATGCGGGAATTCTGATCGATACGAATAACTTTATGACCAAGACAGGTGTCCGTACTTTTGAGGCGGCTGCATACCTGCGAAGAGCAGGAGCGGAAGTGACACGTGTCCGGAAGAAGTTAAGAAATGACATGGCTGCTTATAAAGCCAGAGCAGAAGCGGTGCGTCATGCAGAGGTCTACCGTGGTGCATTTGCCATTTCTGTCTGCCCGGCAGATAATATTGAGAGCCCTACCGTTGTTGGTGCACAGGCAGCCAATGAACTTTTAAATATAGTAGGCATTAAAGCATCGTTTGTCCTGACCGAATATCAGGGCAAGATTTACATCAGCTCACGTTCGATCGATGAGATCAATGTCCAGCTTATTATGGAGCGTGTAGGTGGTGGCGGTCATCTGAATGTGGCAGGAGCACAGCTTGCTAATTGCTCTCTTGAAGATGCAAAGCAGATTATTCAGAGCACGATCGATGAAATGATAAGAGAAGGAGATATTCAGATATGAAAGTAATTTTATTACAGGACGTAAAAGCATTAGGAAAAAAAGGAGAAATCGTAAATGTAAGTGACGGATATGCCAGGAATGCGATCTTCCCTAAGAAGCTGGGTGTAGAAGCCAACGCTAAGAATTTAAATGATCTGAAGTTACAGAACCAGCATGCAGATAAGGTTGCACAGGAGAATTATGAGGCAGCACTTGCATTAGCAGAGAATTTAAAAGACAAGAAAGTGACTGTTAAGATGAAAGCTGGAGAAGGCGGACGTACTTTTGGTTCTGTTTCTACCAAAGAGATCGCAGCAGCAGCAAAAGAGCAGCTTGGACTGGAACTGGATAAGAAGAAGATGCAGTTATCAGAACCGATCAGAAGCTTCGGAGTCGTAGAAGTTCCGATTAAGCTTCATACAAAGGTTACAGGAAAACTCAGCGTACATGTAGTAGAAGGCTAGAAGGCAGAGGATCAAAATCCGGGTTTCATTTCGGGAAAGCCGGATTTTTCTTTGAAAAAGGGAGGAACAAATGGAAGAGACTCTGGTCAAACGAATTATGCCGAACAGTCTGGAAGCCGAACAGTCTGTGATCGGCTCAATGATCATGGATAAAGATGCAATCCTGACGGCGATGGAAATGCTGATAAGTGAGGACTTTTATCATAAACAATACGGAATACTATTTGATGCGATGATCGAACTTTACAGCAAAAATCTTCCGGTGGATCTGATCACACTGCAGAATAAGTTAAGAGAAAAGGAAGTCCCGGAAGAGATAGCCAGTCTTTCTTATGTCAAAGACCTTCTGGATGCAGTCCCGACATCTGCAAATATCAAGTATTATGCCAAAATTGTCAAAGACAATGCCATGCGCAGAAGGCTTATCAGACTGAATGAAGAAATTGAAAATGAATGCTATGCTGGAAAAGAGAATATCGATACTGTGATGGATATGACAGAGAAGAAAGTCTTTGACCTGCTCTCAACCAGGGGTGCAGGCGGCGATTATGTCCCAATCCGCCAGGTGGTTATGAATGCACTTGAAAAGATCGAGAATGCAGCAAAAACAACCGGAACAGTTACAGGTATCCCGACGGGATTCATTGACCTGGATTACAGAACAGCCGGATTACAGCCGTCCGATCTGATCCTGATCGCAGCACGTCCGTCTATGGGTAAAACGGCATTTGTGCTGAACATTGCCCAGTATGTTGCATTTCACGAAGATATGTGCACAGCAATCTTTTCATTGGAGATGTCGAAAGAACAGCTTGTAAATCGTCTGTTCTCATTGGAATCAAGAGTAGATGCCCAGGCACTCCGTACCGGTAACCTGTCAGACAGCGACTGGGAGAAGCTGATCGAAGGAGCCGGAACGATCGGTAATTCTAAGCTGATCATTGACGACACACCGGGTATTTCCATTGCGGAGCTGAGAAGCAAGTGCAGAAAATACAAACTGGAACATGATCTGAAGCTGATCATCATCGACTACCTGCAGTTAATGTCAGGCTCCGGCAAGAATGGCGATTCACGTCAGCAGGAGATTGCAGACATTTCAAGATCCTTAAAAGCACTTGCACGAGAGCTTTCTGTTCCGGTGATTGCATTGTCGCAGTTGTCACGAGCAGTTGAGCAGAGACCGGATCACAGACCGATGTTATCGGATCTGCGTGAGTCTGGTGCGATCGAGCAGGACGCAGACGTTGTTATGTTTATCTACAGGGATGATTATTATAATCATGATTCTGAGATGAAAGGAATTTCTGAGATTATCATTGCCAAGCAGAGAAATGGTCCGATCGGAACCGTAAATCTTGTCTGGCTGCCACAGTACACGAAGTTCGCCAATATGGAGAAGAATTAAGAGTGCACAGCTGTGGTATTTTCTGTCGGAAAAAAACGACTGTTTTTTCTTGTGGACAGGCTTTTGAATGACTATAATAAGAATTAATAAAAGACAGTATACAAAAGAGCGGTATTTTGAAAGCGGATTTTGTATATTGTCTTTTTTTCAATAGAAAATACGACAAATATCATAGTCAGGAGGATTTATGGAAAAGGTACGTTATATGATCTCAGATGCAGCCGGCCTTGTGAATGTAGAATCTCATGTTCTTCGCTATTGGGAAGAAGAACTGGAATTAGATATCCCACGGAATGAGATGGGGCATCGTTATTATACACAGGAGAATATAAAACAGTTCCAGCAGATCAAAGAATTAAAGGAAAAGGGGTATCAGCTGAAAGCAATCAAAATGATCGTACATAATGAGGATAAGGATACGGTTTTGGTTCCGGAAAAAAAGGAACAACAGGTTTATTTTAAAAATCCGGAAACACTTGCCCTTGCAGAAGCAAGGCAGAATGTTCTTGATAATACCGACCGTATGGCACAGTTCACCGAATTAATGACGAATATTGTTGGCAAGGCGATTGCAGCAAACAATGAGGAACTGAGCAGGTCGATCGGAGAGGATGTCGGAGAGCAGGTGCTAAAGGAAATGAATTATCTGATGCGGGAACGTGAAGAGATGGAGGAGGAACGTTTCAGACAGCTGGATGATGCAATCCGTGGAAATATAAAAAAGAAAAAAGAACCATTATTGAAAAAATGGAACAAAAAAAAGCCGTCATAGAAATGACGGCTTTTTGCGAATCGCTCTTATTCTTCGCTGATAGCTCCTGTAGGACAAACTCCTGCACAAGTTCCGCAGCTAACGCAAGCACCTGCGTCGATAACGAACTGGCTGTCTCCCTGGCTGATAGCGCCTACTGGACATTCAGGTTCGCAAGTTCCACAGCTAACACATGAATCAGAAATTACGTATGCCATTGATATTCCCTCCTTATAATTTGAAAAGTCATTATTCACTATCTACTGATAGCTTTGCTCACATTCTAATACAAAAGTTCGGTGTTTACAAGTAATAAGATGAAAAATCATGTATTTTAATTAGCACAATGTATTAAAAGTAGAGAAATGATATAAAGTTTTCGAACGGAATGTCTCATTTGGATGGAGGACAATGCTCGGGAAATTTTCATGGTGGATCGCATCAGGATAATGCTGGGTCTCAAGGCATACACTGGAATGAGCCTCGTACAAAGTTCCGTCTTTTCCGGGCTGATTTATAGGCTGTGTCGCAACATAGAGCTGCATTCCCGGCTGATCGGTAAAGCATGTCATGCGGATGCCGCTTTTGTCAGACTGAAGAACAGCAGCTTCTCTTAGGCCGGTTCCGTTGATGACAAAATTATGGTCATAGGTTCCAAACTTCTGGAACTGATCGTAATTGGAATGATACATCTTTCCGATCGTATGCATGGTACGGAAATCGAATGGTGTATTGTCTACCGGTATAAGCTTTCCGGTTGGAGCCTGCGAGTCATCCAGTTCCGTTATATAATCTGCATCGATAAATAATTCATGGGAGAAAATATCACCGCATCCGGCACCGTTTAAGTTAAAGTAGCCGTGGTTGGTTACATTCAAAAGAGTGTCTGCATCTGTTGATGCTTCATAAAGAATGGAAAGTTCATTGTCTTCAGACCATCCATAGGTGACACTTAATGTAAGATTTCCAGGATATCCTTCTTCCCCATCGGCAGAGTGCATTGTTAATACAAGCCTATCGTCGCGGATATCGGAATCCCAGATTTTGGAACCATATCCGACGATGCCGCCATGCAGGTGGTTCGAACCATTGTTGATGGCAAGCTGATAATTTTTACCATTTAAAGAAAAGTTACCATCTTTGATGCGGTTGGCAACACGTCCGACAACGGCACCAAGGCTGGCATCATCATTTTCATAATGCTCTGCTGCGTCAAATCCGAGACATACATCGGTCAGTAGGCCATTGCGGTCAGGAACCATAATCTTTGTAAGGCGGCAGCCAAAATCGATCAGCTCAATATATGCACCAGATGAATTTTCCATATGATATAAGTTTATGGTATAGCCATCTTTGGTTGTACCAAATTCAGATTTTGTGATTTTCATAACAACCTCCCTGTTACTGCCTGAAAAAGAACAGAAATAACATATATAAACTATGTATTATGATAGTCTTTGCTAAATTAAAATAATTATGCCACATTTAGAAAAACTAAGCAAGTATGTTGCCTAATTTTCGGAATTGTGAGATAATAGTACATGTATGTTTGGAGGAGAAAAATGCAGACAAGAGTAGTGAAAATAGATCCGTCGAATATAGACGAAAATGCGATGGGAGAGGCAGCAGAATTGATCGCTTCCGGCGAGCTGGTGGCCTTTCCGACTGAGACAGTATATGGGCTGGGAGCAGACGCACTGCACCCGGAGGCATCGAAGAAGATTTATGCAGCCAAGGGCAGACCATCAGACAATCCGCTGATCGTTCATATCTGTAAGTTTGAGGAACTGGAGTCGATTGCAAAGCTGGTTCCGCCGCAGGCGAGAAAGCTGGCAGATGCATTCTGGCCGGGACCATTGACAATGATCGTATGGAAGAATGACAAAGTGCCATATGAGACAACCGGTGGGATGGATACCGTTGCGATCCGTATGCCGAATCATCCGATCGCATTGAAGCTGATAGAGCAGAGCGGATGCCTGATCGCAGCACCAAGTGCCAATACTTCGGGAAAGCCAAGCCCTACAGAAGCAGCACATGTAGCACTTGACCTGGATGGCAAGATTCCAATGATCCTGGATGGAGGTCCGGTTGGAATCGGAATAGAGTCTACCATTATCGATCTGACTGAGGACATGCCGATGATCTTACGTCCCGGTTATATCACACAGCAGATGTTAGAGGATGTTCTTGGAGAGGAAGTGAAGATAGATCCGGGTATTATTGCATCGGATTCCCTCACGAAACCAAAAGCTCCGGGAATGAAGTATAAGCATTATGCACCAAAGGCAGATCTTGTCCTTGTGGATGGTGATGCCGATAAGGTAGTAAGAAAGATCAATGAGCTTGTGCAGGCAAAGAAGGCCGCAGGCCAGAAGGTCGGCGTCATCGCTACAGATGAGACAAAAGATTTGTATCAGGCAGATATTGTAGTAAGCATCGGAGCAAGAGAAGATGAAGACGCGATCGCAAAGCATCTGTATAAGATCCTGAGAGAATTTGATGACTGGAATGTGGATGCGATCTATTCAGAAAGTTTTGCAACGCCGAGGATCGGACAGGCAATTATGAACCGTCTTTTGAAAGCGGCAGGTCATCAGGTGTTACAGGTATAGGTTTTACCGTTTTTGGAAGGGTATGGTTTTATGAGGCAATATAACAGAATTGTTTTTGTGGCGGAAAGCGGTACCAGCAGGGCACCAATGGCAGCCGGAATTCTCAGTGAATATACTTTGAAGCATCCGGTAACAATTGAGTGCAGAGGGCTGGTCGTGCTTTTTCCAGAACCGTTGAATCAGAAAGCAGAAGCTGTCATGATAAGCAACGGTATTAATTATGAGGGTTTTACATCAACACAGTTAAGTGAGGCGGATTTTACAGAGGATTCACTGATTTTGGTGATGGAGCACAGTCAGATGGAGAAGATATTTGAAAAGTATGAGAATGCTGATCCACAGAATGTGCATGTGCTTACAGAGTTTGTCGGAGAAGAGCTTGAGATCGTAGACCCATATGGCGGATCATTACAGTCCTATGGATTGTGTTATGAAATGATGAGAAAAACCATCATGAAATTAGTAAATCTTTTAAACGAAGGAGAATAATAAAATGGCAAAAGTAGTAGTAATGGATCACCCGTTAATTCAGCACAAAATCGGAATCATGAGAAGAACAGATACAGGTTCCAAAGATTTCCGTACATTAGTAAGCGAAGTTGCAATGTTAGAGTGTTATGAAGCAACCAGAGATTTAAAGCTTTCTGATGTTGAGATTGAGACACCGATCTGTCAGACAACAGTGAAGGAACTGAAAGGAAAGAAACTTGCAGTTGTTCCGATCTTACGTGCAGGTCTTGGAATGGTTGATGGTATGCTGGCAATGATCCCGGCAGCAAAAGTAGGACACATCGGTTTATACCGTGATCCTGAGACATTAGAGCCGGTTGAATACTATTGCAAACTTCCGGATGACTGTGCTAACCGTGAGGTGTTTGTAGTGGATCCGATGCTTGCAACAGGAGGCTCATCCGTAGCAGCGATCCAGATGCTGAAGGATAAAGGGGTAAAACATATCCGCCTTATGTGCATTATTGCTGCACCGGAAGGAGTTAAGAAGATGCAGGAGGCTCATCCGGATGTAGATATTTATATCGGAGCACTGGATGATCATCTTAATGAGCACGGATATATCGTTCCGGGTCTTGGAGATGCCGGTGACAGAATTTTCGGAACAAAATAAGCAGTCTGTGATCTGAGAAGCAGAGTAACCGGAGGCGGTCTCTGTAGAAAATCACACATGTATTTATCTGAGAGGAACATATATGAGCGATAAACGCAAAGATTATATCAGCTGGGATGAATATTTTATGGGAGTTGCGATCCTTACGGGAATGCGGTCAAAAGATCCCAATACGCAGGTGGGAGCCTGTATTGTAAGTGAGGATCATAAGATTCTGTCAATGGGATACAACGGACTGCCGAAGGGATGCTCTGATGATGAGTTCCCATGGGGCAGAGAAGGGGATCCTCTTGATAATAAGTATTTTTTTACAACACACAGTGAACTGAATGCGATTTTAAATTACCGCGGTGGAAGTCTCGGACTGGAGGGATCGACAATTTATGTCACATTATTCCCTTGCAATGAATGTGCGAAGGCTATCATCCAGGCTGGAATAAAGAGGATCGTCTATGACAGTGACAAATACGATGGTATCCCATCGAATATTGCTTCCAAACGGATGTTAAAAGCTGCAGGAGTGATTCTGCAGAAATATGAGCATACGAACCGGAAAGTAACAATGGAGCTGTAAAGATGAAAGATCAGAGAAAGATATTTCAGTCACTGACACTGATCCTTCAATTCGGACTGAATATGATCGTTCCGATCATGTTATGTCTTATGCTTGGTGTATGGATCGGAAGAAAATATGACATTTTGTGGATCACAATCCCGCTTTTTATCATAGGAGCACTGGCAGGATTTACGAATATTTACAAGATGGCAAAGAAGATTTATGGACTTGGCAAAAAGGACAGAGAGAAGTAAAATGTTAAAAAGATTAAATGATGCATTGCCGGAACTTGTACTCGGTATTGTTTTATATGGGATTGTCATAGAGCTTGTGGGCGTATGGTTTGTGTCAGATAAAATCCGGTATTCTATCGGACTTCTGATCGGGATCGCACTTGCAGCCGGTATGGCAGTCAATATGGCAGTTGTGCTCCGTGATGCAGTAGACTTATATGGTGGTGAGCATGCACAGGCTAAGATCATTGCCAAATCTGTATTGCGGTATGCAATTGTTGTCATCGTCTTTTTTGTGATGATGAAGTTTGAAATCGGTAACTTGTTTACCGCTTTTATTGGTGTTCTGGGTCTTAAGATATCAGCTTATCTGCAGCCCTTTACACATAAATTAGTTTTAAAACTGCAGGGAAGTGAGGAAACTTCTTCCGATAGCAGCGAAAATCTGAATATGTAGAGAGGAGGAGGTGAAGAACGTGAGTAACGCAATCCTAATGTCAGGTGGAGCGGATGATATCGACTTTATGATACATGGGCTTTTCTCCTACCAGCTGTTTGGACATACGGTGTGGATCACTACGTCACATGTATGTATCCTTCTGGTAATGCTTGTGATCCTTATATTTGCGATCATAGCGAACCGGAAGATAAAGCACGCGACAGAAGTGCCGGATGGTTTTCAGAACGTGATCGAGCTTCTCGTAGAGAAGTTAGATGGAATCGTTATGGGAACAATGGGAAAGATAGCCGGACCGAAGTTTTCAAATTATATTTGTACAATCTTCGTCTTTATCTTTATCAGCAATATCTCCGGTCTGTTCGGTCTCAGACCACCAACAGCGGACTATGGTACAACACTTGCACTTGGTCTTATTACATTCTTCCTGATCCATATCACGCAGTTTAAAAACCTG
>CAKQXQ010000053.1 GCA_934292805.1 uncultured Roseburia sp.
ATGTTCTTTCCAAAATTGTTTTCGTAAATATTGAGGATATCTTTTCCATATATGGTATGTTGTATAGCTCTTCATCATGTTTACAATTTTACTAATAGACATTGT
Organism: uncultured Roseburia sp.; assembly: GCA_934292805.1. Classification (GTDB taxonomy): domain Bacteria; phylum Bacillota; class Clostridia; order Lachnospirales; family Lachnospiraceae; genus Roseburia. The sequence continues at coordinate 106 of CAKQXQ010000053.1, forward strand.
TGGTTCTGTCTCTATCATGTAGTGAATGTGATATTGTAATAGGTATTTGTGTCTGTTTTTAGATTTCCATATTCCCATGCCATGAGTATACAATAATTTCTGATTTTTGGCTACCTTAACCCACCGTCTAAAGCCAGTGGGATTGCGGTAGCCCTCTTTCAAAGTTGTGTATGGAATTGGCAATATTCCCATGCAGTGTCACGGACAAAAGATCCACAATCTTCTGATAATCCTCTTTCATTCCGTGATCGATCCAGTCTAACATAATTCCAACAAAACCATATTTATAAAAATCTGCGATAAACTGCTTATCTTCTTCCGACAGATGATCTCTCGCACATTTTTCCTCTACCACATCCACAATCAGCTGATACGTTAATTTATATAGAAAGCTTTCGATCTTCTCACGATTCACAGAATGATAGACATTCATAATAAATGGTTTGTTTTCCAATACTGCTTCAAAGATCTGCGTGAACCCTTCCTGCCAGGTATCATACGTCTTCTTGTCACGCAGTGCCTTCCTTCCATCTTCTACACACACCCATTCTACCAGATCATAAATATCTTTGAAGTGGTAGTAAAAAGCCATGCGGCTGATCCCACAATCTTCTGTCAGATCTGCAATCGTGATCTTGTCGAACGGTTTCTTTTTCAAGAGCTGTTTCAGTGATGCCTCCAATGCTGTCTTTGTTGTAGTTGACATGTATTCCTCCTGCATATTTCTGCATTAACGACTTACCTGTCTATTTTATCTTTCTTTTTTTCTTCCGTAAAGCACTGCAAAGCTTATTTTACAAATTTTTCAGATATTACAGATATTTTTAATTTTGTTTTCTGGTAGACTCCCTCTCAATCACCGTTGGCAATGTAATATAGGACTGCAGGTAAAGATTCTTTTTCCTGATTTTCTGAAGAACATATTTTCCTGCCTGGATTCCCATGTCATAAACATCAATATTCACAACTGTAAGCTTTGGTTTCAATATTCTTGAAAATGGGAAATCGTCAAACGTGATCACCCCTATCTCCTGAGGGATCTGTATTCCATGCTGCTGCAATGCTGTAACGCATCCATATGCAATATAATTGTTCGCACAGATTACCGCATCCGGTTTTTTTCTCATAGACAGAATGCTCTCCATCATGGAATAAGCCTCATCACATTCAGACTCCCCCTGCTTTACATATCCTTTCGGGATGATCACATCATGCCTGTTCAAAACAGAAAGTACGCCCTCCAGCCTGTGCATTGAGATCTGGTCTTCCATCTTTCCACCGACATATGCAAGTGACTGATATCCCATCTCTAACAGATGTTTTGCTGCCAGTTCTCCTGCCAGACGGTTATCTATATCAATCCAGCACAGATGACTTGTAAAATTCGGATTTCCGATTACAAGATGTGGAATTGTAAGTTCATAGACCAGCTCATCCAGTTCTTTTGACACGACAGACGCATGAATGACAAATCCATCTGCCTGCTGCATTTCATATGTTTTTCGGACAAATTCGCATACTTTTTCTTTTGTCACACTCTTTACCAGAAGGGAATATCCTTTATCCGACAGTGTATTTTCCAGTCCGCACATAATTTCAAACATATGTGGATTGGAAAAACCGGTATTTTCCCCCAGACTTGTAACAAATATAATACTTTTTGTAGACTGGCTGGCAAAATTCCTTGCCCGCTGGTTCGGCAGATAATGCAACTGTTCCATTGCTTTTTTTACTCTGTCCGTTGTCTCTTCGGATATTGAATAGGAACCATTCATCACCTTCGACACCGTTGCTGTTGAAGTGTTTGCAAGCCTTGCTACATCTTTGATCGTTGCTGCCATAAGCACCGCTCTCCCTGTTCTAATTACGATCTGACTTTACATTTCAGATATCCTGTTGTTTTTAATTAGTCGGATGACTTTGCTATTACAAATCCATACTGTAATAATTCATCATTTTCATATTTCTCTGAATACAGTATCGTCTGTCCGATTGTTTCAGCCCGCAGCATCTTTTTCTCTCCCATATTTAAATAGATCCTGATATGCTCTTTTTCATAACTGCGTTCAAAACCATACATCCGCCCTGTTTTCTCAGCAGTCAGTGTATGATAGCTTCCCTCTGTCAATGCTTTGTGTGTAAGCCTCAATCCAATCATCTTTTCAAAAAACTTCTGAAGCTCATCCTTTTTTCCCCAAGGCATCTTCTGGCGATATTCGTCCTCAGAAATACCTGTCACCCCGAGTTCATCTCCATAGAAAACAGATGGCATGCCCGGAAAGCACATCTGAAAAACGATTGCCAGCTTGTATTTTTCTCTGTTTTCTCCACACAAAGAAAGAAAACGGCTGACATCATGGCTGTCTAACACATTGAGCTGGGAAAAAACTGTCTGTGTCCGGTAGCGCATCCTCATATCAGTTACACGGCTGTCAAACTCAGCAGCATCTATCGACTCTTCTGCAAAAAATCTTCTGCAGTGTTTTCTGAAATCATAGTTCATTGCCGAATCAAACATTTTTCCATCCAGCCAGTGACCGGCACTTTCCCAGATCTCACCGATCAATACCGCTTCACTGTTGGCTTTCTTTACCGCATCCCGAAATGCCATCCAGAATTTATCATTGATTTCGCTTGCCACATCTAACCGCCAGCCATCTATATGAAATTTTTCTATCCAGTATGTTCCTACATTACAAAAATAATCCTGCACTTCTTTATTTGCAGTATTCAGCTTCGGCATTAATCGTTCATACCCAAAACACTCGTAATTCGGATAGTCTTCACCGTTTGAAGGACGTACTACCGGAAACTGCAATCCGTAAAACCAGTCTCTGTATTTTGATTTTTCTCCGTTTTTTACCACATCTTCAAACGCGAAGAATTTCCAGCCACAATGATTAAACACACCATCTATAATAACTCTTATTCCATTTTTATGGAATATATCTACAAGCTCTCTAAATTCTTCGTTTGTTCCAAAACACGGATCGACATGAAAATAATCAATCAGATCATATTTATGATATTCCCCTGCCGCAAAAATAGGATTGATATAAATTGCATTGATCCCTAGATTTTTGATATATGAAACATTCTCAGTAATTCCCCGGATCGTGCCTCCAAGTTTTCCTTTTACACTTTGTCCTGCAAATTCTTTCTCACTTGCTTTTCCTCTGATATACTCTTTTTCACTGGCAAAACTGTCTGGAAAAATATTATAAATGACTGCTCTTTTTACCCACTGAGGAGGTGTGACGATATCTGCTCTGTGATTAAATGGAAGCTGATAGTACTCCGATCTGTCATCCACGGTATTTTCACAAAACTGATCTCCATAATATAAGACTGTTTCTTTCCCATCGTCCAATTCAAAATAGTAGCAGATTCTCTTATATGGCTTATATAAAATAACCTCATAATAATCAAATAATGTTGAACTGGCAACAATATGCATTTCTGCTTTTGTAAAAATAACAGGTGTTTGTCTGCATGCTCTATCTCCATAATATAATACACATCTTTTCATATCATCTCTGCCAACACGAATTCGAAAGGTAACATGTGTCTCATCTGTTCCATAGGCATACTGTGACATCGGAATGTGTAAAACTGCACTTTTATTCATAATCTACTCCAATCTATTCTTTTTGTCTCAACCTTTCACTCCACCTGAAGTAAGTCCTGTTGTCATATTTTTCTGTAATGCAAAAAATACAATTAAAATCGGAATTGACACAACTATGGACGCTGCAGCAAAAACCGGCCAGCTTCCACTCATCTCTGTTGCCTGCAGCGAATATAGTCCAGCTGCTAAAGTATAGGTATCGGAACCCGTCATAAAATTTACTGCAAAAATATATTCATTCCACACATACACAAGTACCATCATAGCAGTAACTGCTATCGTCGGCTTTGCCAGAGGAAGTACTATTTTTGTTACAATCTGTACTGGCGATGCCCCATCGATCATTGCTGCCTCTTCTATTTCTGTCGGGATCGTATCAAAATACCCTTTCATATTCCACAGTGCAAAAACTGCCATTGTTCCCGTGTATACAATAATCAACCCTGTCTTCGTATTGATCAGTCCCATCGGTGTCAGTAATTTGTATAACGCTGTCATAGAAAGCAAAGATGGAAATGCATATAGCAAAATCAAAATTTTTAAAATACTTTTCCTTCCGGGAAATCTTTTTCTTGAAAAAACGTAAGCAGCCGGTATCCCTGTTCCCAGTGAAATTGCAAGCGTAACAACCGCAAGGATCAGACTGTTTTTCAGCCACAATAATATCGGCTTTTCAAAAAATACAGCATGATAGTTCTGTAACGTTACGTGTTTTGGCAAAAATGAAAAATCTGCACTCAAAAGGCTATTATCTGCATTCAGGGAAACAGACAGTGCATATAGCACGGGAACAAGCACCAGAAAACATACAACAATAAAAAATATATTTACAAGTATCAGTATTATATTTTCCTTCTGTCGTTTACTCATGTCACTCCTCACCTTCCTCTTTCTTTTTCCTGTTTGTCAATGCCGAAAAGAGAATCAGAATTGCAAAAATAATCATAGATACTGCTGAACTATACCCATAATTATTCGTTATAAACGCCTTTTCATATGCATAGGTCAGTATTGTATGTACATTTGCCCCTGTTTTTGCACCTACCTGCTGCGTCAGAAGATATATTACATCAAACTGCTTAAACGTCGTAAATGTAGTAATGATCACAGAAGGTGCAATAACCGGTCTTATCATCGGTATTGTAATATACCATGTTCTTTCCAGCCACGTTGCCCCATCAAGTACCGCACTTTCATAGTAGCTTTTTTCAATGCTTTGTAATGCTCCATCAATAATTGTGATCATAAATGGCAATGCAAGCCAGAGATTCACCACAGTACAGCTTACAAAAGCCAGTACATTTGTATTCAACCATCTGACCGGTTCTAATCCCATTCTTTGCAGCCACTGATTCAGCAAACCAAACTGTGAATTATACATGCCTGTTTTCCACAATAAAATGGAAACATATCCGGGCATTGCCCATGGAAAGATCAACAGCGTCTTATAGATGTTTCTTAATTTTAAACGCCTGATATTTAAGAGGCTTGCCATAAGAAATGCTATGACCAGCTGTAACAGCATATTTACAATCGTCCATAAAACCGTCACTAAAAATGCAGTGATAAATCCGTTATCAAATACAAGAAGAGCCTCTTTATAATTTTTCAGGCCGATCAGTTCGTAATTATTCCAATGATATACATTCATATTTGTCAGAGAAATATAGGCTGTATACAAGATTGGGAAAATAACGATCAATAAAATCAATATCAGTGATGGTGCTGACCAGAGATAGGCAATGATTGTTTCTTTTTGCTTTTTCCTGTCCATTCTCTTTTCTTCCTTTCCCTACTGCATATTTGAAATCAGCTGCTCTGCCTCTTTCTGTGCTGCAATGGCACTTTCTTTTACATCTTTTCCACTCATATTCACATCCGTCAGAAGATTTCCCATAACTGTCCACATAACATCCATCTCCGGAAGATTCGGCATTGGTACCGCATTCTCTGCTGTTTCTTTCATTGCCATAACAATTTCGTCTGAGGTGATCTCCTCCATATCATAGCATTGTGTCAATGCCGGTGCGCAACCACTTGCTTTTGCGAGATCGATTTCAAGCTGCGGATCCATAATTGTTCTCAGTACTTTTTCTACCGCATCTTTTTTCTTATCCGCAGCATTTTTCAAAACCTGGATTCCCTGTACTCCCATATATGGTGAGATTGGTTTCCCTGTTGCATCGATCACCGGCATGGAAGCTACACCTACATCCATTCCCGATTCTTTTACGGTCGGGATAAGCCATGGACCTGCGATGGTTGCATGTGCCATTCCTTCTTTGAATAATGTATTTACTGTCGCATACTCTGTTTCTCCCGGCATCAGATCTACAAATTTTTTATGGTACTCCAGTGCGTCTATCACTTCTTCTGTATCAAGCTGTGGTTTTCCGTCTTCACTTAAGATCTGACCTCCAAATCCGTTCATCCAGCCTGCTGCATAATATGGTGTGCTGTGCTGCTCCACGAAACCATAATGTCCGCCTTTTGTATTATCCTGCATATAGCTGTATAGCTCTTCTGTCGTTTTTGGAACTTCCTCATCACTCATATAAAGTCTGTTATATAGAAACAATAATGTTTCATAATAAATCGGCAGCTGATAAATCTCTCCTTTATAAGTAGCAGCCTCTATTGTATTGTCCATACACCCGTCCAATTCTTCTTCCGGAATCAGATCTGTAATTGGTGCAAGAATTCCCATCTCTGCATAGACACCGATTTTGTCATGCGCAAAGAAATACATATCCGGAGCAGCTTTCGGATTATTGCCTGCCATTTTCAGGCTTTCTGTCAGATCACTCTTTTTTTCCAGCGTGACATGGATTTCCGGTTCCAGTGTCTCTAATTTTTTCTGCAATATTTCTGCCACTTCGTCTTCCTTATCATGCCAGATCACGATCTCGGTTGTTCCATCATCTGACTGACCTGTGCTATTTGCTCCACATCCCGCAAATAACCCTGTAATTAATGTTACAGATAATAAAATTCCAATCCATTTTTTCATGCTGCCCCTCCCGGATTTTTCATAATTCAAGGTGCCATACAGATTTTTCATCTGCATGGCAGCATTTTCATTTTTATTTCTTTTTCTTTACAACTATAATCACAACAATTATTACGATAATCACTACAATGATCACGATCGGTATCATTGGACCGGAACCTGTCTCTGCTTCTGTGTTCTCTGATATCTCAGTTGCTTCCGGTTCCTGTACGGTTGTTTCACTGGTGGAATCCGGTTCTTCATATGTTACTTCATATTCTTCCGGACCGGATACAACTACCCATACATCTTTTTCCGTATCAATTGAAATATCACTTGTCTGCACACCTCCGTCATTGCCATTTACAATAATGGAATTTACCCAGCCAGGAATTTCTTTTGTAAGCCATCCATCATTTTCTTCCAGTGCTTCGCCAGGCCAGGATGAGAATGCATTCGTTCCGTCCGGTGCTGACCATGCCCACAGATTTGGATTCTCCCAATCAGATGGTGTCTTCACATGTACTGTTACATTCGGGATTTCTGCTTTGTCCGGATCAGTATAACTAAAATCTGCGGTTCCATCTTTCTCTACTGTAACCCAGATTTCTGCCGGATCAATAGAAAGATCTTCTGTCTGATTGTCCCCATTGTTTGCATTGATAATAACAGAATTTACCCATGTTGGTGCTTTTGCTGTATACCATCCATCCTCACCTGCTGTCATTGCTTTTCCTGGCCATGCGTCAAATGCATTCGTTCCGTCCGGTGCTGACCATGCCCACAGATTCGGGTTCTCCCAGCTTTCATCTACCTTTGCATGGATCACAAATTTCTCTGTGTATTCCGGTGTTTCTCCTGATGTTTCTGCTTCATAAGAAATCTCTGCATTTTCTGCGTCACTTATATTTATCCATGCATCTTTTCCTTCAAGAACAAGTTCTCCTGTCTGAACCTCTCCTGCATTCGCATTTACGATCACATGATTGGCCCAGTCCGGTACCCATACATAATACCATCCATCATTATCCGGTAAGGCATCGCATTCTTCACCCGGCCACGCATCAAATGCATTATCACCATTCTCATTCCATGCCCAGACACACGGATTGCTCCAGTCAGACGGAACTTTTATACTAATCGCTACTCTGTTTTCTTCTTTACCGGCCGCAAATGCCATTGATGGGATCATCATAACCAGCATTGCGATCATACATAGAAATGCATACACTTTTTTCATAGACGTTCTCATAAATCTACCTCCATACATGTTGTGCTCGATTGCTTTCAATGAACTCCGGCGCCTGTTTCATTTGATAGCTTTATTATAAGAACACCAAAAAAAGCGGTCAACGTAATTTTAGTTAACCGCTTTCCCTGTTTTTTGTGCATTTTGCTCTTTACTGTCTTCTGTTTTTGTAAGTTTTCACCATATTATTTTACAGAAAGAAACTTTTTCCTTATTTTTTGTTAAGTTTTAACGAAACTTTTTCTTTCATTAGAAACGAAGTTTAAATTATGACAAAGCTTTCTCCAGCTCTTCGATCACGATCTTTAATGCCTTGATCCTTGCGTATTTTTTATCTACAGACTCTAAGATATGCCAAGGTGCATATGCGGTGCTTGTCTTTTCGATCATTTCGTTGACTGCCTGCTCATAAGAATCCCATTTTTCACGGTTACGCCAGTCTTCTTCGGTAATTTTCCACTGTTTCTCCGGTGTGTTCTGTCTCTCGTTGAAGCGTTCAAGCTGGGTGTCCTTGTCGATCTGTACCCAGAATTTGATGATGACAGCTCCCCAGTCGGAAAGTTCCTTCTCAAACTCATTTATCTCGTTGTACGCTCTCATCCAGTCGTTCTCGCTGCAGAATCCTTCCAGTCGTTCCACCATGACCCTGCCATACCAGGTACGGTCAAAAATCGCAATGTGTCCGGTTTTCGGCAGTCTTGTCCAGAAACGCCACAGATAATGTCTTGCTTTCTCATGCGGTTCTGGGCTTGCAATCGGGTGCACTTCATATCCTCTTGGATCAAGGGCTCCAGCGATACGCTTGATATTCCCGCCTTTTCCTGCAGCGTCCCAGCCTTCATAAGCAATGATCACCGGCACTTTCTTACGGTATAATCTGTTATGCAGCTCTCCCAGCCGCTTCTGAAGACGCTTTAACTCTTCCTTATATACCTCATCTTCAATCCTTTTATCCAGAGGAACTTCACTAAGAAGCGGCATTTTCACAAGAGGGAATACATTCTGTAAAAGTGGTACCGCCATTTTCTGGTTGCCAAGAGCAATCTCGATTCCCTGTGTAAGTGTTTCCAAGATCTGCAGTTCTGACCACTTTTTTGACTGTGCATCAACGATATACCATGGTGCCTGTGGCAGATTGGTGCTTTTCAGATAAGAAGAAAATTCCTTTTTGCATTTTTCATAATGATGATTCTGCCATTCGTCATTCCTGCTTACACGCCAGACAGTATCCTTTTTCTCCTCCAGATGTTCTATTCGTTTCTTCTGTTCTTTCTCTGTAATATGAAGAAAAAACTTCATCACAAGATAGCCATTGTCCGTGAGCTGTCTCTCAAAACGCTTCACACTTTCAATGCGTCTTGCGTATTCTTCATCATCCAGTTTTCCGTGAAGTCTCTCCTTAACGATTTCATCCATCCAGCCGGAATCCAGAAAAACAAATTTTCCTTCTTCCGGTATCCGGTTAAAATACCGGTATAAAAATGGCTTTCTGCACTCATCTTCTGTTTTCTCTCCCATCGATTCCACTTTGAAAAAACGTGGATCAATATTCTTTATGATCTGGCCTATGCAAAATCCTTTTCCTGAAGTTCCCCAGCCCTCGATCAACACAAACACCGGTACTTTCTGTTCCTTGATCAAAAGCTGCTGCTTTTCTAATTTTTCCCGGGCTGCTTTCAGTCGTTCTTTCAGTTCCTGTTCTGATGGTTGTTCCATCGGATTCCATTCGTTCAACATATTTTTCCCTCACTTTCCATTATAAGTTTTCCAGTTTCTCCGTGTTTTTCATTTCTTCCATTTTTATTTATAGTTTCTCTCAAATAATAGAAAATATCAAGGCAATTTACCATTTCCCTTCATAAGATTGATCGTAATATCTCGCTCTTTTTATAAGTTGAACTAATATATTTTTCTTTTTTATTCAGATTTTTGATTAATTATTATAAATTCGCAAAAACAGCCTTGCAAATTCATCCACTGCACGTTATAGTTGTACCAACAACACCACAATTCATTTTGTTGGTTGTGTAATATTAAGTATTTCGAGATGAAGTTTGCAGGAAAATGACGACAGTCTGCCGAAGGAGTAACACTCTCAGGTGCCGGTATCACGGTGCAACTGTAAATGGATCGACTCTCTGGAGACACCCGGATGAACCGGGGGCCGAAGGTGCAACATACATTTTGTATGAATCTCTCAGGCAAGCGGACAGAGAAGATCACTTTAATGATGTCAGGATTTTTGTAACCGTCAGGTTGCATTTTTCATAATGTGTATCTTCTATCCCATGTATGAAACATATATGGGATATTCTTTTTTTCATGTCGTTTCTCCATTGCGTTTTCTCTCATTTGAAGTACAAAAAGATAGGAGTTTCGTAAAATGTGGAATGTGTTCAGTAATTTTCTTGTAGTTGTTGATGATTTTGTCTGGGGCGTACCCCTGATGGTTTTAATTATGGCCGGTGGTCTGCTTCTTACCATTCGTCTTGGTCTGTTACAGATCCGTAAGCTTCCTTTGGCTCTTAAATGGATGATCCAGAATGAAGAGGAAGCCGAAGGTGAAATCTCCAGCTTTGCTGCTTTATGTACAGCATTAAGTGCAACAATCGGTACCGGAAATATTGTCGGTGTTGCAACCGCTGTTGGTGCCGGAGGACCTGGTGCATTGTTTTGGATGGTTCTTGCTGCTTTCCTTGGTATGGCAACCAAATATTCCGAAGGTGTTCTTGCTGTTAAATATCGTGTTGTAGCCAAAGACGGGCACAGCCTCGGTGGTCCTTTCTATTATATTGAGCTTGGCATGGGAAAAAACTGGAAATGGCTTGCCAAACTTTTTGCTTTCTTTGGTATGTGTGTTGGTCTGTTTGGTATCGGAACATTCAGCCAGGTAAATGGTATCTCCAGTGCAATTAAGGGATTTTTCGATCCACAGGGCGAACACTGTGTGGAACTGATTCCTTTCCTTGGCGATTATTCCTGGGCGGTTGTTATTTCCTCTCTGATCCTCGCAGTCTGCGTCGCTGCTGTTTTGATCGGTGGTGTCAAACGAATCGCAAGCGTCAGCCAGATTATTGTTCCGTTTATGGCTATTATTTATTTTGTCTTTGTCGGCATCTTAATCATCTGTAATATCCGCGAAGTGCCTGCTGCTTTTGCTACCATCGTAACAGCTGCTTTCAATCCGAGAGCTGTTACAGGCGGTGTGGTCGGCAGTATGGTCGTTGCCATGCAAAAAGGTGTTGCCCGTGGTATTTTCTCAAATGAAGCCGGTCTTGGTAGTGCACCGATCGCAGCCGCTGCTGCTCAGACAAAAGAACCTGTCCGTCAGGGACTTGTCAGCATGACAGGAACATTCATCGATACGATCGTCATCTGTACTCTCACTGGTCTTTCCATCGTCTTAACCGGTGCATGGAAAGTAGAAGGCTTAGAAGGTGTGGAAGTAACAACTTACGCTTTCCAGCATGGTCTTCCTTTCCCGGGACAGTTTTCTTCCTTTATCCTGATGATCTGTCTTGTTTTCTTTGCTTTTACTACGATCCTTGGCTGGGACTATTACAGTGAGCGTTGTCTGGAATACTTAAGTGGCGGAAATATGAAACACGTAAAAATCTTCCGCTGGATTTATATTTTTGCAGTATTTATCGGACCTTATATGACAGTCAGCGAAGTTTGGACCATTGCCGATATTTTCAATGGATTAATGGCTATTCCAAACATGATCGCTCTCTTCGCCTTAAGCGGTGTGGTTGTAAAAGAAACAAAAGCATTTTTCCAAAAAATGAAAACAAAGTAATTGATTGAAAGATATACGAAGCGGCGGTACCACCTTTCATCCGGTGGATACCGCCGCTTTTTACTGCACTCCAAATGATGCAAGCTTCATATCCTGATTAAATGCAAACGTATAATGCACTTCTACATTCTGATACTTTGCAGTCACATATGCCGCTGCAATATGATTGCCACGCTGCGTGATCTCGATTGTCTGTATATCCTCTATACTTTCAAACTCTCCCCAGTCCTCTGCTACTCTCGCCTTGCCTTCATTCATACGCTCACTGTTCATGATCTCCTGCATATCTGTAACAACCATGCCGCTTAGCGTATCATAGTCCTCATCATTCACAAGTGTTACGATCTGTCTGGACAGATTCTCAACCTCTTCCTTATCATAGAGCTGGCTTTCTGATAATGGCTTGCTCTGAGGCATCATCCAGTAGCAGGCAATGGTTGCTGCAACCAGGATCACTATGATCAGGATAAAATTACGCGTTCTTTTTTTCTTCTGCTCCGGAGTTAATACCGGTCTTGGTGCTTTTGTCTTTTTTCTCATTCCTGTTACCTCCAATACACCTGCAATACGCTTATCATATCATTGTATGGAGATTGGGTCAATGCACTTTGTTTTATCTCAGTTTGCTTTTGCCTTGTTCAACGCATTTTCCACTGCATTCAACAGCATCACTGTTGTATACTGGTTATCCGCGTTATACGAAATCTGGTCCAATGACTGTGTTTTTATGATCTGATCCGTCACTTCCTTTAGTGCCGGCTCTACTAACGGATACATAGTGGCGATCGTTTCATTCAGATTCACAAGGGAAATCTCCTGTATCCGGTTCTCATCTACGATCACCTGCACATCCAGTGAACCATCCTGAAACAGAACCGAAGATGTATACACTCCCGCCGCATATTTCATCGTCTCAGTGGAATCTGTTTTTTCTTTTCCCGGTAAAAACATGAACAGCAACAATATACAAAGCAGGATCCCAAGTCCGATAAAAACGGCTGTATATATCACTTCTTTCATATGAAGAACAATTATTTTTGTTTTCGCACTCATCTCGCACTCCAGCCACTAAATTATTATATTGTATGCATTTTCCTGTAAAATAATTCCTTTTTGAATCCTTTATAAATTTGGGACTAATAAATTTTTTGATAAAATTTTTAGGATAAAATTTTTGGTGTTGAATTTTTTTGAAGAAAATAATAAAAAACGCTTGCATTTTATAAGATTATTTGCTATCATTATCAAGTCGCGTGATTGAGTAATCAGTCAGACATGCGGAAGTGTCGGAACTGGCAGACGAGCAAGACTAAGGATCTTGTGCTCATTGCGAGCGTGTGGGTTCAAGTCCCATCTTCCGCATTTGAGAAAGAAAAGAGGGAACCTCATTTATCATGTTGGTTTCCTCTTTTTTGTATTTTGAAAATCGAGATGTAGGGGGAAGAGCAATATGGAGTTTCTATTAAAAACAGAAAGGCTTATGATACAGCCATACAGTAGTTCTTATTTAGAGCAATATTTTAAAGAATTTACGGATGAAATTGTAAAGTATCAATATCCAGATAGTTTTTGCGATATGAATAAGGCAAATGAAGTTATAGCAAAGTTTGTTGCAGATATGGAAAAAGGAAAAATGCTTGAACTGGTTATCCTCACGCATGAAGGTGAGTTTTTGGGAAGCATGGAAGCGTTTGATATTACTGGAAAAACACCTGAACTTGGGCTTTGGTTAAAAAGTTCTGCTCAGGGGAAGGGATATGGGTATGAAGCGTTAAAATGTCTGGTAGATTACTTGAATTCAACGAATAAATATGAGTATTATCTGTATGAAGTAGATCAAAGAAATGAACCAAGTGTTCATTTGGTTGAGAAATTCCATTTTAAAAAGTACGGATACGAAGAGGTCACAACTCAATCGGGAAAAACGCTACATTTGTTAATATACCATATTATTGAGTAAATACGAAGAAAAAATGGGAAGACGGTAAGGTTGTTTCATGAAGCAACCCTATTGGATTTAAAGAAAGCATTGAATATTTCATGGAATGATGTTATATTAAACATACAGAAAGCACCCACTCCAAAGTGGATGCTCCCGAATAAAGGTTTATTTACCTCTCAGTGAGAGG
>CAKQXQ010000054.1 GCA_934292805.1 uncultured Roseburia sp.
CAGATCGGTGACAGTACCAATGAGAATTTCCTGGAGTCGCTTGGAATCAAAAATTATGATATTTGTTTTGTGACGATTGGAGGCAATTTCCAGAATTCCCTGGAGACAACTTCTCTTTTAAAAGAACTGGGTGCTAAAATGGTCATATCGCGTGCAGAACGGGATGTGCAGGCAAAGTTCCTGCTTCGTAACGGAGCAGACGAGGTCATTTATCCGGAAAAACAGATCGCTAACTGGGCAGCGATCCGCTATACAGCAGATCATATCCATGATTATATCGAAGTGGATGATTCTCATGCTATTTTTGAAGTAGAGGTGCCGGAAGGCTGGATCGGAAAAACAATCGGTGAACTGGATATCCGTAAAAAGTACAGCATCAGTATCCTGGCAATCAAAACAGACGGAAAGATGAATATGGCGATTGGGCCGGACATGGAATTAAGCAGTGAAGATACTCTTTTGGTTCTCGGTACATACAAGGATATGCAAAAATGTTTTCGGATATAATAGATAAAATAAACAGAGTATAAAATAATTATTAAAAATTGCACAAAATTTGCATTTTGTAAAATAATCGAGTAAAATAGGAATGTTCGGGCAGAAAGTGTGATCCGGGCAGACAAAGATAATACAATGTAACCATGATAATCTGCATTTTGCATATTATCAAGACATAAAAAGGAGTGGATTTATTATGACAAAAATTGATATTATTTCCGGTTTCTTAGGAGCAGGAAAAACCACATTTATTAAAAAGATGATCGATGAGGTATTTAAGGGCGAGAAGATCGTTCTGATCGAGAATGAGTTCGGTGAAGTCGGAATCGATGGCGGTTTCTTAAAAGATGCAGGAATCCAGATCACCGAGATGAATTCTGGCTGCATCTGCTGTTCCTTAGTAGGTGATTTCGGAAAGAATCTTCACGAAGTGATTGACAAATATCATCCGGATCGTATTCTGATCGAGCCATCCGGTGTCGGTAAATTATCAGATGTCATGAAGTCTGTGATCGATATTGAGAAAGAGGAAGATGTTAAATTAAACGGACTTGTAACAGTTGTAAATGCTTTAAAAGCAAGCAAACAGATGAAAGCATTTGGTGAATTTTTCAATAATCAGATTGAATATGCTACAGTTGTTGTGTTAAGCCGAAGCCAGAATGCAACACCGGAACAGTTAGAGCTTTGTGTAAAACAGATCCAGTCACTGAATCCGAAGGCTGCAATTATCACAACAGCATGGGATGCGATCAAAGGCGAACAGATCTTAAAAGTGATCGAGGGAGCTGATTCTCTTGAGATGAAATTAATGGCTGAGCAGCATGCCAAAGAAGAGGCAGAGGAGCATGAGCACGAACATCACCATCATGACCATGACCATGAAGACCACGATCACGAGCATCATCACGACCACGACCATGAGGATCATGATCACGAAGAGCACGAGCATCATCACGACCACGATCATGAGGAGCATGACCACGAGCATGAACATCATCACGATCATGAACACCATCATGAACATGATGAGAACTGCACCTGCGGATGCCATGATCACGAGCATCATCACCACCATCATGCAGATGAAGTATTTACAAGCTGGGGCAAAGAGACTCCTCACAAATTCACGAAGGAAAAGATCGAGGATGTATTAAAGACACTCTGTGAGACAGACGATTACGGAACAATTCTCCGTGCCAAGGGAATGGTAGAAGATGAGAATGGTACATGGATTTATTTTGATATGGTTCCGGGTGAATATGAGCTTCGTGACGGTGAGCCTGACTATACAGGAAGACTTTGTGTGATCGGCTGCAACATTGACGAACACAGATTAGAAGAATTATTTGGAATCTAAGGCAGATGACAGCAGTTTAAGAACGGAAAGGAAACGATAACAGTTATGAACGAAATACCCGTATATTTATTTACAGGTTTCATGGACAGCGGAAAGACTTCCCTGATCAAAGATACATTGTTTGCACAGGGATTTGCAAAAGAAGGAAAAAGTCTTGTGATCTGCTGTGAAGACGGCGATGTAGAGTTCACAGAAGAAGAACTTACGAAGAATAACGTGAAGCTTGTCATGGTGGAAAAAGAAGAGGACTTTACGGAGGATTTCTTAAACAGGATCCAGATGGAATATCAGCCGGAACAAGTTTTTCTGGAGTATAACGGAACCTGGCAGGTGGGACCATTATTCGAAATGGAACTTCCAAAGCATTGGATGATCGTGCAGCAGCTTGCTACAGTCGACGCGACAACGTTTGATATGTATCTTGCCAATATGCGTGCAATGATCATGGAACAGCTGTTTTCGGCAGATGTTGTTATTTTTAACCGCTGTGATGATGATACAGATAAGGGAAAATACCGCAGAAACATCAAGGCATTGAACCGGAAGGCACAGCTTGTTTACGAACGGGAAGATGGAAGCCTGGATGAAAGACCGGAGGAACTCCCATTTGATATTTCAGCAGATGAGATCCAGATTTCTGAAGCTGATTATGCAATCTGGTATATGGACTGTCAGGAAAATCCAAAGAAATACGAAGGTAAGAAGGTTTCTTTCCTTGCACTTGTATACAATCCGGATAAGCTGAAAAAAGGAATCATGGTTCCGGGACGTTTTGCCATGACCTGTTGTGTGGAGGATGTGACATTCCTTGGATTCAAGACAAAATATGAGAAAGAAAATGAAATCCCACACAAATCATGGATTCATATTACTGCAGAGGTTCATGTGGAATTTGCAAAAGAGTACAAGGGAAAAGGACCGGTTCTTTATCCAATCTCAGTGACACCGGCAGAAAAACCGGAAGACGAGCTTGTATATTTCTCATAAAAGAGAGATCTGGCAGTGGAAGAAGCGGTGTGCTTTGGGAACTTTTTATAATTTGAAAAAAGTTATTGACAAAAACACGTTAGTGTATTAAAGTAACAACATAAAGAAAAACCGTTGAGAAAGAGTAGTAAGTAATCTGCTGATATCACAGAGAACTGCAGGTGGTGGGATTGCAGTATGGATCATTTTACTGAATGGACTTTCGAGGGTGGCCTGAACGATATGTAGGAAGTATTACAGGAATATATCAGAGTAGGAGTCACCGGGAACCGAACCCGTTATCAATCAGGCGTGTATGATAGTACATGAGAGAGTGGACTTTATAGTCAAGATGAGTGGTACCGCGATAATAAGATTTTATTACCGTCTCAAGCAATAGCTTGGGACGGTTTTTTATACTTAAAAACAAAAACGCAATACACGATTCTAAGAACTTTCAAAACGGATTTCTTTCAAAAAACATTTTTATAATTTGGAGGAAAAGAATATGAAAACAAAAATGATGGCAGCAGTATTAACAATGGCAATGACAGCAGCAATGATCGGTGGATGTGGAAACAGCACAGATACATCCAATGCAGGAAATGGCACCAACACAGCAGAGAGCAGTGCAGACGCAACGGAAGCCACAGCACAGGATGCGGCAGATACAACCGTGTATAAGGTTGGGATCGTACAGTATGTTGATGATGCATCATTGAACCAGATTGAGAAAGCAATCGAAGCAGAGCTGGATGCAAAAGGAGCAGAGCTTGGTGTAACATTTGATTATGCAGATTATACTTACAACGGTCAGGCGGATTCTTCTACATTGAACCAGATCGCAGCAGATCTTGTGGCAGAGGGTGTGGATGTGATCATTCCGATCGCAACACCGGCAGCGATGATCATGCAGAATGCAACAGAAGATAATCAGATCCCGGTTGTATTTTCAGCAGTATCAGATCCTGTCGGAGCAGGACTTGTAGCAAGCAATGAGGAACCGGGAGCAAACATCACCGGAACATCAGATGCGATCGATGTATCACAGATCATGGATTTTATTTTAGCAGCGAATCCGGATACTGCCAAAATCGGATTATTATATGACAAGAGTCAGGATTCTTCAAAAAGTGCGATTGAAGCAGCAAAAGCTTACTGTGACGAAAAGGGTATTTCCTATGTAGAAAAGACCGGTACAACAACCGGAGAGATCCAGGCAGCAGCAGATTCCCTTGTAGCAGAAAAAGTAGATGCTATTTTCACACCACAGGACAATACAGTCATGACCGCTGAACTTGCGATTTTTGAAAAATTTGTGGATGCTGGTATCCCACATTATACAAGTGCAGATTCCTTTGCATTAAATGGTGCATTTTTAGGATATGGTGTAAATTATGAAACACTTGGAACCAAGACAGCAGATATGGTAGCAGACATTCTTGCAAATGGAGCAGATCCTGCAAAAACACCGGTCGAGACATTGGAAAGCGGTATCGTAACCGTAAACACAGAAGTTGCAGAACAGCTTGGAATTGATTATTCTGTATTGAAAGATATGTGTTCTGAACTGATCGAAACAGTAACAGCAGAGGAGTTTAATTAAAATATGAGTTCCATTATTACATTATCAATTGTACAAAGTGCATTAGAACTTGGTTTTATCTATGCATTAGTAGCCCTGGCATTATTTATATCTTTCAGCATTTTAAATATTGCCGATCTTTCTACAGACGGATGCTTTACGTTAGGATGTGCGGTATGTGCATCGGTAACGATGGCGGGTCATCCGGTACTGGCATTGTTTGCAGCAATGGCAGCAGGCGTCTGCTCCGGCTTTGTGACAGCATTTTTACAGACCAAGATGGGAATCCAGTCCATTCTTGCCGGAATTATCGTGAATACCGGATTGTATACAATTAATATTGCAGTAATGGGATTCGCTTCCAATATGAACCTGTTTAACTGTGAATCTGTTTTTACCTGGGCAAAATCAGCAATCGGAGGAACCTGGTATAAACTGATCGTCGCAGCAGTGATCGTAATTGCTGTCGGAGCAGTGATCTCCTTTTTCTTAAATACAAGACTTGGACTTTCTATCCGTGCGACCGGGGATAATCCGGATATGGTAAGAGCATCCAGTATTAATACAAGTGCGATGATCACAATTGGCCTGTGTGTTGCCAATGCCCTGACAGGTCTTTCCGGCGGACTGCTTGCACAGTATCAGAAATCCTGTGATATCAATCTTGGAACCGGAATGGTAACGATCGCACTTGCCAGTCTTATTATTGGAGAGTCCATAATCGGAAAAGGCGGAATGTTACAACGTGTTGCAGGAGTTATTTTAGGAAGCTGCCTGTATCGTTTTATCGTTGCAGTCGCTCTGAGAATGAATGTTCCTGCAGAGTGTTTAAAACTTGTATCTGCAGTGATCGTAGCAGTTGCCATTGCTTTTCCGTATCTGAAAAAACAGATGGTATTTTACAGACAGAAACGTGCTGCGAAAGCACAGAATCAGATTTACATTCAGGAGATTATGAAAAATGACAGTGAAGGAGGAAAAAGATAATGGCACAAACGAACGCAATGCTTGTAATGCGCGATGTCAGCAAAACCTTTAATCCCGGAACTGTCAATGAAAAGTGTGCATTAAAAAATTTAAATCTTACTTTGAAACCGGGAGATTTTACAACGATCGTGGGAAGCAATGGGGCAGGAAAATCTACGCTGTTTAATGCGATCACAGGAGCATTTTTTGCAGATAAAGGACTGATCATGCTAGATGGTGAGGATATTACTTATCAGAAGGAGCATGTCAGAAGCAAGGTGATCGGCCATCTTTTCCAGGATCCTTTAAAGGGAACTGCACCGCATATGACGATCGAGGAGAATATGGCACTTGCTTACCTTCGCACCACTACATCAAAGAATGCATATTTCAGCCGCATCAAAGCAGCGGACAAGAAAAAATTCAGAGAACAGCTGGCATTACTTGATATGGGTCTCGAGGATCGAATGAAACAGCCGGTTGGGCTGTTATCCGGCGGGCAGCGTCAGGCACTGACGCTTCTGATGGCAACAATGGTTACCCCTAAGATTTTACTGCTCGATGAGCATACCGCAGCACTGGATCCGGCAACGGCAGAAAAGGTCTTGGAACTGACGAAGAAGATTGTGGCAGAACAGAACATCACCTGCCTTATGGTCACACACAATATGCATCAGGCACTTGAACTTGGAAACCGTACCCTTATGATGGATTCCGGAAATATTGTGCTGGATGTCTCAGGAGAAGAGCGAAAAGCCATGACAGTAGACGATCTGCTTGAGCAGTTTGCAGTCCGTGCTGGAAAGGCATTGGATAATGACAGAATTCTGTTTTCCAAAGTGGAGGCATAATAATAGTGTGATGTTGGAAATGCAGGATTATCGCAAATTTTGTATAGATGGAAACAAAAAAAGAATGGATTCCATAAATAATCATTATAGTAAAATACGTAAAACCAAGGAAAAGCCGTTGAAATTCAACGGCTTTTCCTTTATTATATAAAGTAGTGTAAACTGTATTTTTTCATAGGGGATTCGTAATTAGGAAAAAGATTACAGAGATGAATTAGGCAGTGAGTATATACAAGGAGGAAAAACATGTATCCAATCGTTAGAAGAGAAAAGCTGGCAGATAAGATTTATCTTATGGATGTCAAGGCTCCTCGTGTGGCACAGTATTGTGAACCGGGACAGTTTGTTATTGTGAAAATCGATGAAGAGGGAGAACGTATTCCGCTTACAATCTGTGATTACAACAGAGAAGAAGGTACGATCACGATCGTATTCCAGACCGTAGGAGCATCAACAGAGCGTATGGTAAGCTTACAGGAAGGTGATGCATTTGAGGATTTTGTTGGACCATTAGGATGTCCATCTGATCTGATCAATGAAGATATCGAGGAACTTAAGAAAAAGAAAATATTATTTGTTGCAGGTGGTGTTGGTACAGCTCCGGTTTATCCACAGGTGAAGTGGCTGCATGAGCATGGAGTGGACTGTGATGTTATCATGGGATCCCGTAACAAGGATTTACTTATCCTGGAAGATGAAATGAAAAAAGTTGCAACCAATCTTTATGTCACAACAGACGATGGTTCTTATGGATTTAAAGGAACCGGTACAGCACAGCTGCAGGAACTCTGGGACAAGGGAATCCGTTACGACCATTGCGTGGCAATCGGACCGATGATCATGATGAAATTTGTCTGTAAGTTGACGAAAGAACTTG
Organism: uncultured Roseburia sp.; assembly: GCA_934292805.1. Classification (GTDB taxonomy): domain Bacteria; phylum Bacillota; class Clostridia; order Lachnospirales; family Lachnospiraceae; genus Roseburia. Next base: position 7,104 of record CAKQXQ010000054.1, read on the forward strand.
GAATCCCAACAATCGTTTCCATGAACCCGATCATGGTAGATGGAACCGGTATGTGTGGTGCCTGCCGACTGGTGGTTGGTGACGAAGTGAAATTCGCATGTGTAGACGGACCGGAATTTGACGGACATCTGGTTGATTTTGACCAGGCAATGAGAAGACAGGCTCAGTATAAGACAGAAGAAGGAAGAGCTATGTTGAAATTACAGGAAGGTGCAACACATCACGGTGGATGTGGCAATTGCAACGGTTAAGGAGGATGAAATGGACGTATTAACAAGAGTTCCGGTTCGTGAGCAGGAGCCAGCAGTTCGTGCAGCGAATTTTGAAGAAGTATGTTTAGGATATAATGAAGAAGAAGCAATGGCAGAAGCAGCCCGCTGCTTAAATTGTAAGAATGCACAGTGTATGAAAGGCTGCCCGGTATCAATTGATATCCCAGGATTTATTGCAGAAGTGAAGGAAGGCAATTTTGAAGCTGCTTATCATGTGATCAGCAAGTCATCTGCACTTCCGGCAGTTTGCGGCCGTGTATGTCCACAGGAGACACAGTGTGAAGGAAAATGTATCCGTGGAATCAAAGGTGAGCCGGTAGCCATTGGCAAATTAGAGCGTTTTGTTGCTGACTGGGCAAGAGAACATGGAATCAAACCGAAAAAGGCAGAGAAGCTGAACGGACATAAAGTTGCAGTGATCGGTTCCGGACCTGCAGGACTTACCTGTGCCGGAGATCTTGCGAAGATGGGCTATGATGTGACTATTTTTGAAGCATTACATCAGGCAGGTGGTGTTTTAGTCTATGGTATTCCTGAATTCCGTCTTCCAAAGCAGAAGGTAGTTGCAGCAGAAGTTGAGAATGTAAAGGCACTCGGTGTCAAAATCGAGACCAATGTTGTCATCGGTAAATCTGTTACGATTGATGAACTGATGGATAATGAGGGATTTGAAGCCGTATTTATCGGTTCCGGAGCAGGACTTCCAAGATTTATGGGCATTCCTGGTGAGCAGGCGATGGGTGTATTCTCAGCGAATGAGTTCTTAACAAGAAACAACCTTATGAAAGCTTTCTTAGACAATTATGATACACCGATCAAAGCAGGAAAGAAAGTGATCGTAGTTGGTGGTGGTAACGTGGCAATGGATGCTGCAAGAACAGCAAGAAGACTTGGAGCAGAAGTACATATTGTTTACCGTCGAGGCGAAGAAGAGCTTCCGGCCCGTAAAGAGGAAGTACATCATGCAAAAGAAGAAGGTATTATCTTTGATCTTCTTCAGAATCCGACAGAATTATTAGTAGATGAGAATGGATGCGTAAAAGGTGCAAAGATTATCAAGATGGAACTCGGTGAACCGGATGCATCCGGAAGAAGAAGTCCGGTAGAGATTCCTGGTTCTGAATATGAGATAGAAGCAGATACTGTGATCATGTCACTTGGAACTTCACCAAACCCACTGATCTCTTCTACAACAAAAGGACTTGATATTAACCGCAGAAAATGCATTATCGCAGAAGAAGAAACCGGTGCAACATCCAAAGAGGGTGTATATGCAGGTGGTGATGCGGTAACAGGTGCCGCAACAGTTATTCTTGCCATGGGAGCAGGTAAGGCTGCCGCAAAGGGCATTGACGAATATCTGAGTAACAAATAAAGATTGATTTTTAATAAGAGAAGATGCCTCCGGAGGATTTGAATCCTCCGGAGGCATCTTTTTTAATCATTGAGATTCCAGTAAAGATAATAATTTCGGACGCACATTGTGATACAGACCAGAATTATTGCAATCAGAAGGACAATACCTTCTGATGTGGAAAACAGTTCTTTCAGAGAAGAGATACCTCTTGAGAAGATCATAAATAGTATTCCAAGAATTGCCGGCTGGCATATATGTAAAATACGCATCCACTTCTTTCTGCCATGTTCATGCCGGACATCGGTTTCTGCTGCATCCACTCTTGTACACCGGACAACTGCCAGAGGGATTCCCATTACAGAAGTATAATTGCGTTCGGCTTTATATTGTATACCATCCATAATAAATTCAGGATACATCCCTTCTTTTGTAATAGTGATCTCTTTGTTATTCTTCATAGCATAAGCATATAAGGCGTTTTCAAAATGGTACCGGTCAGTGATCTCTTCATCAGGTGTAAAGGTGAAGGTTTTCTGATGCTCATATTGAATGACTTTTTTATAATCGGAGATCCAATTGTTGAAAAAGTTATCAGGTTCTTTTTCCATCTGGTGAAGATAGGAATCTACATCGATATCTGCAATGGAATGATGTGTTCTTCTTAAGTCTTCGCACAGACTGATCGCATATTTGGTATTTATAAGTTTTTGCTCCAGCATTTTTTCATGTTCGCAAAGGAGTCCTGATAAGTCATCGGTTTCATAGAGTATAGACTTGATCTGTTCGATTGGCATATCAAGCATGCGGAACACTTTTACCAATTTGAGGATTCGGATTTCATTGGAAGAATATTCACGATATCCATTTTCTGTATTACGCTTTGGGTAGACTAATCCGCTTTTTTCATAAAATCGGATATTTTGTTTTGAAATTCCGGTTAGTTTTTCAACTTCATTAATATTCATGATATTTGCTCCTTCTCGTGTTTTGGTTCGTTACAGTGTGAAGCTTAAACCATATACGAACTAGAAGGTCAATACTTTTTGGAAAAAATTTTACAAACGATTAAGATTCTGCATGAGCAGCACGGTTTTGCTTTTTCCAAATAAAGTAGGTAACGATCAGGAGAATGCCGGTAACAAGCCAAGTGATCGGGCTTGCAAGACGCACTGCCCAATAACCGAAAGGTTTTAAAGTAACAGCGATCACGATAATACGGCAGATCATTTCTACTACACCACTGAGCATAGGAACGAGTCCGCGGTTTAATCCCTGTAATGCATTCCGGTAGAGGAAGATCCAGGCAAGTGGGAGCATAAAGAAGCTGATCGTATTTAAGTATTGCATAGCATAATCAAAAATCTCTTCGGTTGGGTTGCTGACAAACCAGCTTACTATAAAGCGTCCGCCAAAAGTACAGATTGCGGATGCGGCAAGGGAAATGAAAATGCAGATGAAAAAGCCCTTTTTCATTCCTTCGTAAATACGGTCATATTTTCCGGCTCCGAGATTCTGACCACAGTAGGTAGCCATTGCAGTGCCAAGAGTAGGCATTGTCTGGGTAGAGAGATTCTCTACCTTAGATGCTGCGGTAAAGGCGGCTACAACACTGGAACCGAAGATATTGACAGCTCCCTGAAGGATCATGGTTCCGATTGCAGTGATAGAATAATTTAAAGCCATCGGGATACCGATCGAGAGCATATTAAATATACCTCGTCCATCGAGATAATAGTCCAGCCGGCTGGTCTTTAAAATGTCAAATTTCCGGAACATATAAATAAAACAAAGCAGGGCTGAAACACCCTGGGCTATGATCGTTGCATAAGCGGCACCTGCAGTTCCAAGCTTAACGACAATAATAAAAAACAGATCAAGTCCGATATTTAATACAGAAGAAAGAATCAGAAAATACAATGGTGTTTTGCTGTCACCTATTCCTCTTAAAATTCCGGAAGCAACGTTATAGGACATTGTTAAGATAATTCCTGCAAAAATAACTTTTATATAGGAATCAGCAAGACCTAAAATATTATCCGGAGTTTTCATTAATATAAGAAAAGCTTTCGATGCTGCAACTGTAGGAATCGTAAGGATCACAGATACGATCAGTGTAAGCATCAGAGAAAGGGCAACATAGTGTTTTAAAAGTTTGAAATCCTTGGCACCGAATGCATGGGAGATCATAACACCAAAACCCTGGGCAATTCCATTGGCAAATCCAAGGACAAGGAACATCAGACAGCCTGTGGAACCAACAGCTGCAAGAGCTTCTTCTCCAAGATACTGTCCCACGATGATCGTATCTACCATATTATAAAACTGCTGAAAAATATTACCAAGTAAAACGGGAAAAGAAAAAAATAAGATCATTTTAAGCGGATTCCCGGAAGTCATATCTTTCGTCATAAATAAACTCCTTTATACAGATTGAAATTACCAGATATCCAAGATAGAGATACCGGCAATTTAGTATAGTTCATGAATAATCAAAACACAATATTTTTTTGAAAAAATATGTATAAAAACAGTAGGGCTTTTACCCTGCTATCTGTATGTCAACACCGGATTTTTCGTAAATTTCCTGTGTGTGTGATGACAGGCCGGAATCAGTGATAACGAGATTGACGTCATCAAGGGATGCATAGCTTGAGATAGAGGTAGTATCGTATTTGGTATGGTCGACCAGTGCAATTGTTTTGGATGAAGCTTTGATACACATTCTTTTCAGATCGGCTTCGTAAATACTGAAATCGGTCAGGCCATTCTCAATGGAGAATCCACGGGCAGAGACGAAAGCAATATCTGTGTGTATCTTACGGAGAAGGTCTTCCCCAAGCAGACCTTCTATCGAGGAGGAGGCTGAGGTTACGATCCCGCCTGTTAAAATTACGGTGATCCCGGGAACATCCTTTAAGGAAAGTGCGAGATTGATACCGTTTGTGATCACAGTCAGCTCGGTAAAACCTGTAAGTTTCATGCCAAGTGTATAAGCAGTAGAACTTGCGTCTAAGAAAATACACATGTGGTCTTTGACATATTTCACAGCCTCATCTGCGATCTCTTCCTTTGCAGCACGGTTTTCAAGAGCTCTTTCGTCAAAAAAGTAGGCTTTTGCAGTCAGTTCCTTATTAATAGAAGTATCAAGATAAAGTGCACCGCCATGTGTTTTCGTCAGAAGATGTTCTTTATCCATCTGATTCAGATCTGTCCGGATCGTAGTTGCCGATACCCCAAGCATTTCACTTAATTCGTTTGTTGTCGCCTTTCTGTTTTTCTCCAGATAATCAAGTATCTGTTTCTGGCGTTCCAGCTGAAGCATAGAGAAGCTCCTCCTTTTTGTTTCATAATAAGACTGTTTTTATCATACATAAAAAATAAAAAATTTTCCAGATAAAAATAAAAGAAAGTAAACGAAAGTTTGATTATTTGCGATAATTTGCGAAATACACTTATTTTTATTAATTTATACTTGTGTTTTCTTTTGAAAAGTGTTATATTTCGATTAACAGAAAAAAGAAAATAAATTTATGGAGGTAATCTGAAATGAAATTTTTTGTAGACACAGCAAACGTAGAAGATATTAAGAAAGCAAATGATATGGGTGTGATCTGTGGTGTTACAACCAACCCATCTCTTATTGCAAAAGAAGGAAGAGACTTTAAGGAAGTGATCAAAGAGATCACATCGATCGTGGACGGACCGATTAGCGGAGAAGTAAAGGCAACTACAGTCGATGCAGAGGGAATGATCAAAGAAGGACGTGAGATTGCTGCAATTCATCCAAATATGGTTGTTAAAATCCCTATGACAGTGGAAGGATTAAAGGCAGTAAAGGTTCTTTCAGCAGAAGGGATCAAAACAAATGTCACATTGATTTTCAGTGCAAATCAGGCAATCCTTGCAGCAAATGCAGGAGCTACTTATGTATCTCCATTCCTTGGAAGATTAGATGACATCAGCCAGCCGGGTATTGATCTGATCAGACAGATTTCAGAAATCTTTGCTATTTATGGATATGAGACAGAGATCATTGCAGCATCCATCAGAAATCCGATCCATGTAACAGACTGTGCACTTGCAGGTGCAGATATTGCGACGATTCCTTATAAAGTAATTGAGCAGATGACAAAACATCCACTCACAGATCAGGGTATCGAAAAGTTCCAGGCTGATTATAAGGCAGTTTTTGGAGAATAAATGATAACGTGGCAAAAATAAAAGGTGGCTGCCGGATGGCTACACAGACAGCTATTTTTAAAAAAGAATTTCCGGAGCATCACATTGACTGTGGAATCGCAGAGTGCAATATGATGGGAATCGCAGCTGGTCTTTCAACGACCGGGAAAGTTCCGTTTGCAAGCTCTTTTGCAATGTTTGCAGCCGGACGTGCGTTTGAACAGGTCCGCAATTCAATCGGTTATCCACACTTAAATGTAAAGATCGGTGCAACACACGCAGGGATTTCAGTAGGTGAAGACGGAGCAACTCATCAGTGTAATGAAGATATATGCCATAATACTTCGTGAAGAGTTCAGTTGCCTTGAATCTATCACGAACAGGGACACGATCAACTGGATTATGAAAAATGAATACAGGAAGTCGATTATGGAACATTTACCGAAACGAATCACCGAGAACGGCATTGACTATATACTGGTCGGTGACTACTATATCC